>DASXBA010000159.1:0-37718 GCA_036406475.1 Thermoleophilaceae bacterium
CCGGAGAACTCGAACGGGTACGAGTCCACGCGGTCGCGAGCCCGCGGGATGCCGACCCGCTCGAGCAGCTCGACGACCCGCTCGCGCGCCTCCGCGTCGGGCGCTCCCTCGTGCTCCTGGATCTGCTCGACGATCTGGTCCCCGATCTTCATCACCGGGTTCAGCGATGTCATCGGGTCCTGGAAGATCATCGCGATCTCGGCGCCGCGGACCTTCTGCAGCTCCTCGTCGCGGGCGCCTACGAGCTCGGTCCCCTTGTAGGTGATCGTGCCGTCGAAGCGGGCGTTGGGCGAGCGGGTCAGACCGAGGATCGTCATGGCCGTGACGGACTTGCCGGAGCCCGACTCGCCGACGATCGCCAGCACCTCACCCGGCTCGAGCTCGAACGAGACGCCGTCCGCCGCCTGGACGACTCCCTCGTCCGTTGCGAACGAGACCGCCAGGTCCTTGACCGCGAGGATCGGCTCGGCCATCAGGTGAGCCGGATCCGCGGGTCGAGCCAGGCGTAGACGATGTCCACGATCGTGTTCAGGAAGACGATGAAGAAGGCGCCGAAGATCGTGATCGCCATCACCGGCGGCACGTCGAGCTGGCCGATCGACTCAGCGGCGTACTGGCCGACGCCCTGGAGGTCGAAGACCGTCTCCGTGAGGATCGCCCCGCCGCCCAGCACGGCCCCGAAGTCGAGGCCCCAGAGCGAGATGATCGGGATCATCGAGTTGCGCAGGACGTGGCGCAGCATCACCTGGCGCTCGGAGAGGCCCTTGGCCCGGGCGGTCCGGACGTAGTCGTCGTTGATCGTGTCGAGCACGTTGGAGCGGAGGATCCGCGAGTAGATCCCGATGAACAGCAGCGACAGCGCCGTCCAGGGCATGATCAGGTGGTAGAACCACTGGACCGGGTCCTTCGTGAACTCCACGTAGCCGCCGTTGGGGAAGATCTTCCACTTGAAGCCCAGGTAGTAGTTCATCAGCGCCCCGACCCAGAACACGGGCATGGATATGCCGATCAGGGCTAAGACCGTTAAGAAGCGGTCGGAGAACTTGCCCGCCCGTATCGCCGTGTAGAGCCCGAGCGCCGTGGCGAACAGCATCCACATGATCGCGGCGCCGATGGCCAGCGCGAAGGTCCGCGGGGCGTCGTTCTTGATCTCGTCGATCACGTTGACCTGCGTGCTGTAGGAGACGAGGTCGCCGCTGAAGATCTGCTGCATCGTCTTCACGTACTGGACGTAGACCGGCTTGTCGAAGCCCCACTGGCTGCGGATCGCCTCGAGCTGGCCCTTGGTGGGATGTCGCCCGGCGATCCGGATCGCCGGGTCGCCGTTCGGGATCACGTTGAAGATCAGGAACGTGAGCACGGAGATCGCGAACAGCACGACCAGCATTCCGAGCAGGCGCCTGATGATGAAGCGGCCCACCTAATGCTCCAGGTGGAGTTTCGCTCGGGGGTCGAGGGCGTCGCGCACGCCGTCGCCGAAGACGTTCAGGGCCAGGACCGTGAGGACGAGCATCACGCCGGGCACGATCGCCAGATGGGGCGCGGTGATGATCTTCTCCACGCCGTCGCCGATCATCGTCCCCCACGAGGGGTTGGGCGGCCGGACGCCGGCTCCGAGGAACGATAGCGCCGCCTCGAGCAGGATCGCGTTGGCCATCATCAGCGGGACGAAGACGACGATCGTCGACGACAGGTTGGGCAGGATCTCCGTGAACATGATCCGGAGCGGTCCCGCCCCCTGGGCGCGCGCCGCCTCCACGAACTCCTTCTCCCGCAGCGCCAGTACCTGCCCCCTGATCGGCCGCGCCATGTAGGGGATGTAGACGATCGCGATGATCAGGGTCGGGATGAGCTTGGAGTCGCCCTCGATCTCGATCGGCCCGATCTTGAGTCCGCCAAGCGCCAGGGCCGTTCCGAGGGCCACGCCCAGCAGGATCACCGGGAACGACCAGATCAGGTCGAGCGAGCGTGAGATCACGGCGTCGGTGACGCCGCGGAAGTAGCCGGCCATCACCCCGAAGATCACCGACAGGAGCGCGGTGATCAGCGCCGCCCCGATGCCGATGGTCAGCGAGGTGCGGCCTCCGTAGAGCAGCCGCACGGCGATGTCGCGGCCGTTGGTGTCGGCGCCCAGGAAGAAGCGCCCGTGCCAGGTGGGCCCGATCGGCTTGCCGTCGGGCGACACGACGTCCTTCGTCTTGCCGCCCACCTTGACCGTGTCGGTCAAGTGGTTCTTGATCGCGTCGGTGTGCGCCACGTGGTTGGCCCACAGGGGCGCAGCGAGGCACATCGCGACGATCACGAGGAAGAGGGCGCCGAAGGCGAGCGCCGACTTGTTGCGCCGCAGCCGGCGCATCGCCAGCCGCCACGGGCCAAGGCCGGCGACCTTGGCCCGCTTCGCTTCTTCCTCGAACGCGGCCGGACCTTCTAGAGCGAACTCCGTTGCCGGTTCCGTGGCCACGTCGATCTATGTCTCGCCTACTACTTCAGGCAGAACAACGCAAAGTCGTTCTTGTAGACCGGGTGGACTCCGCTGCAGTTCTGGAAGTCCATCCGCTCGGAGAAGAACGACGTCGACAGCTCGCTGCCGTAGACGGCGATGTCGCCGTTGTCGATCAGCTTCTTGTCGAGCGCCGCCCACTGGTCGGATGCGTCCTGCGGCTTCTGCGGCTTCAACTTCTTGAGCGTGGCGTCGATGTCCGGAGGCGTCGGCGCGTACTCGAAGTTGAACACCGGCGACGAGGACAGCGCCGCCGAGCTCAGGTTCGGCTCGAAGAAGTCGTTCGGGTGCGGGAAGTCCTGGAACCAGTCCGTGAACCCGGTCTGGGCCTTGGTCTTCTTCGTCCCGACGGTGCCGAAGTACACCTGCTGGTCGATGATCTTCGTGCTGGCCTTGAAGCCGATCTGGTTGAGCATGTCGCGGTAGTAGTCCGCGATCGCCGGCCGCGGGTCCTTGTTGTTGGCCCAGACGGTGACCTTCATGCCCTTGTCGCCGGACTTCTCGACCAGCTGCTTGGCCTTGGCGATGTCCGGCTTGCCGTTCGGGTCGCCCCACGGACACGGATCGATCTTCTTGTAGCCCATGCCCGCGTAGAGCGCCGGCAGGAAGTTGCACGTCGGCTGCAGCCGCCCGTTGAAGACGCGCTGGAGCGCCTTGCTGTCGAGCGCGTAGTTGACCGCCTGGCGCACCTCCGCCTTGTCGAACGGCGGGGTCGTGTGGTTCATGAAGAACCAGTACGTGTTGGGCGGGTTCGGGTCCTCGCGGAACCGGTCCTTGTACTTGCTCTTGACCTCGGCCAGCTGGTCGGTCGGGTCCTCCGTCATGAAGTCGAGCTTGCCGTCGATGACGTCCTGGGTCATCTTCGGGACGCTCTCCTTGACGACGGTCATCTTGTCGACCTTGCCCTTGCTGATGCCGGGGATGTTGAAGCCCGACGTCTTCGTCAGCGTGTACTGACGGCTCGGGTTCTGGATCGAGATCGTGTACGGGCCGATGCCCGGGATCGAGTTCGACTTCTTGAACGGCGACTTCTTCGCCGGCGTCGGGGCCTGGTTGGCCAGGCCGGCCGCGTAGAGATACTGGCTGTCCGGCGCCGTCAGGTTGACCGTGATCGTCCCCTTGGCGTCATCGGCCGTGATGCCCGAGATGTCGCCGTCCTGCTTCTTGGCGTCCTGGTACTCGGTGGCGCCCTTGATCGACGTCGCGAACGACGAGAACGGGCCGCCCAGGAAGAGCAGCCGCTTGATCGTGTTCTCGTAGTCGCTGGCCTTGACGGGCTCGCCGTCGGAGTACTTGAGGCCCTTGCGAAGAGTGAAGGTGTAGGTCTTGCCGCCGTTCGTCGGCTTGGGGACCTCGGTGGCGAGGCCGGGGATCAGCTTGTTGCCCTCGGTGCCCTCGGCGTCCTTGTAGGTGACCAGGCCCTTGTAGACGAGCTGGAGCGGCTCGTTGGCCTGGACCGTCTGGAACATCACCGGGTCGTACTCGTCCGGAAGAACCGACCCGATCTTGATCGAGCCTCCGGACTTGCCGCCACCGCCGCTACTACTGCTGCCGCCTCCGCAGGCGGCCGCAACGGCCATGGCCAAGACACCCAGCGCGAGCAGCACGCCCCGCAACCCAAGCTTGCTCATCCAGCTCCCTCCACGGTTGGACTGTGCCGGCATCGTTCTCCCCGGCAGCTGAGAAAACTACTCCTTAGAGCACCTTTATGGGGGACGGGTTCTGCCTGCTTAGCAGGGTTCCTGCCGTTACTTAACGCCTACTTCAAGCAGAAGCTCGAATAGTCGTTTCCATAAACCGGGTTGAAGCGGGCGCAGTTGTCGGAGTCGAGCCGCTCGGACAGAAAAGTCGCGCGCGTCTCCGAGCCGAGCGGCGCCACGTAGGCGCTGTCCACCGCCCGCGAGTCGAGCTTGGCCCACTCGTGCTGCGTCGAGCTGTCGAGCGGCAGCAGCCGTAGCCGCTGAACGTCCACATCGAGCAGCGGGTCGTCCGCAGCGAGGAGGTCGAAGAACGGCGCCGGATTGGGAGCGTCGGGCGCGCCCTCGGCCAGCCACGTGTTCGCCCGGCGCCGCGGCGACACGAGCCGGGCGCGCAGCCCGATCTTGCGCAGCGTCTTCGTCCAGTAGCCGAGCACGCGCCGGCCGGCGTCGTCCTCGGGCTCGCGCACCGCCACGCGCGCGCCCGTGGCGCCCGCCTTGTCGACCAGTCCGCGCGCCTTCTCGAGGTCGGCGTGCCCGGTCGGATCGCCGTAGGGGCAGGCATCGGGCGACTCGTGGCCGGGGACGCCGGGCGGCAGCAGCGTGCAGCCGGGCGCGAGCCTGCCGGCGAGGAGCCGCTTGAGGTCTCGCCCGTCGGCGGCATAGGCCACGCCGCGGCGGACGCGGGCGTCGTCGAAGGGCTTGCGCCCACTCGCGAGCACGAAGCCGAGCGTGGAGGCGGTTGGGTGCTCCTTGAAGCGGTCCACGTACTTGGAGCGCAACTCGGGCAGCATCGCGTCGGGCGGCGGGGCTTGCATGTAGTCGAGCCGGCCCGCTATCACCGCGCGCGCGGACCGTGCCCGGTCGGGGTCGACGTCGGCGACGATCGCGTCGACGTTGCCGGCCGGCACACCGTCGAGCGCGAAATTGGCGTTGCGGCGCAGGACGAAGCCGCCGTCGCGGTGGACGCGGCCGATCGCATACGGGCCGATCCCGGGCGGCGGCGTCTTCGGCCGCAGAGGCGTGGCCTTCGGCACGAGGCCGGCGTAGGTGGTGGCGAGGGCGTAGGGAAAGGCGCTGTCGGGCCGCCGCAGCTTTATCCGGACCCCACCCGTCCGGTCGTTCGCCTCGATCGAGGCGACCCCGGCGAAGAGCGTCGCTCCGGGCGAGCGCAGGCGGCGGACGCGCCTGATCGTCGCGGCGAAGTCGCTCGCCCGCAGCGGGGCGCCGTTCGAGTAGCGCAGGCCGTGGCGGAAGCGGAAGCTGTAGACGCGGCCCTCGTCGCTCGTCCTCGGCATGCCGGCCGCGAGCCCCGGGATCAGCTCGGTGCTGCTCCGGCGATAGGTCAGCGGCGGCGTGTAGACGAGCCAGAGCGCCTCGCGCGCCGCCGGCGACGAGCCGAGCGCCGGGTCGAGCGAGTCCGGCCGCTCGGCGTAGGCGATGCGAATCACGCCGCCCTTGCGGGCGTTGCCCTTGGGTCCTCCCCCGCCCACGCAGCCAGCGACGGCCAGCGCGGCGAGCAGTGCCGCGGCGGCGCGCCTCAAGTGAGCTGCTCGCGCATCTCCGCAAGGGACTTGCGGATCAGGCGCGACACGTGCATCTGCGACAGGCCCACCCGCTGCGCGATCTGGGTCTGCGGCAGGCCCTCCTCGAAGCGCATCCGGAGGATCTCGCGCTCGCGCGGCGGCAGGCGCATCAGCGCCGGGGCCAGCGCGGCCCTGTCCTCCGAGCGGGCGAAGCCCTCGTCCTCCTCGCCGATCGTCTCGAGCGGGTCGAGCTCCTCCTCGCCCGAGGGACCGCCGGACAGCGACACCGTGGAGTAGGCGGAGCCCACCTCGAGCGCCTCGAGCACCTGCTCCGGCGTCGTCTCGAGCTCCCCGGCGATCTCCGCGATGCTGGGCGAGCGCGACAGCTTGACGGTGAGCCGCTCGATCGCGCCCGACATCGAGGCGTTGAGCTCCTGGAGCGCACGCGGCACGCGGATGGCCCAGCCCTTGTCGCGGAAGTGGCGCTTGATCTCGCCGACGACGTTCGGCGTCGCGTAAGTGGCGAGCGAGACCTCACGCTCGAGCTCGAAGCGGTCGATCGCCTTGATCAAGCCGATCGCCCCGACCTGCTCGATGTCCTCGAGCGACTCGCCGCGGCCGGCGTAGCGGCGGGCGAGGGAGCGCACGAGCGGCAGGTGGCGCTCGATCAGAGCTTCGCGCGCGCCCGTGTCACCGCCCTCGTGGTAGCGGCGCAGCAGCTCGCGGTCCTGCTCGCGCCCGCGGTCGCCGCCCACCTGGTGCTGGCTCGCGGCCTTCATCCGGGCCCCCTGAGCTTCTCGAGCCGGACGACGATCCGCCCGTCCGCCGCCTCCTCGACGCCGAAGGAGTCGACCACCGTCTCGAGGATCCGCCGCAGCGTCAGCTCGCCGGGGGGACTGGCGTTCTGGAGGGCGTCGGCAATCGAGCGCTCGCTCAAGGGCCCGACCCGGGTGCGGACGTGGCCGTCGCCGATGTCGAACGTGAGCGAGACCGTGCCCGTGGCACCCGCCTCGGCGAGCAGGCGCTCGACTGCGAGCTGGAGGTCGTCGATCTCCTCGAAGCCGAAGTCCACGCGCTCCGCGATGCCCCCGATGATCAACCGCACGACCGGTTGGAAGTCCGGCGCGAGTGGCGCCTCGAGCTGAATCCTTTCGTCGTTCACTAGTCCTCGATCGTTCCGCAACCCACAACCAGCTCCCCGTCCATGAGGCACGCCACCTGGCCGGGGGCCACCGCCTGCGCGGGGCGCTCGAGCTCGAGCTCGACGCCGCCGGCCCGTTCGACCGCCCGGCACGCTATCGGCTCGGACCGGTAACGGAGCCGGGCAGCGCGAACGCGCTCGAAGGGACGGTGAAGGGTCACCTCCCCCAGCTGCACGCGGTCGCGGGCCAGCTCTTCTCGCGACCCCACCACCACGCGGTTCTTGGCGGCGTCCTTCGCGAGCACGTAGAGCGGCTCTCCGCCGCCGACGCCGATGCCGCGGCGCTGCCCGATCGTGAACTCGTGGTGTCCGTCGTGGCGGCCAAGGACGCTGCCCCGGGAGTCGACGATCTCGCCGGCGACGGCGGCCAGGCTGCGCCCGCCGTGGCGGCGCATGAAGGCGCGACGGCCGCTGCCGGCGAGGAAGCAGAGGTCCTGGCTCTCGCGCTTGTCGGCCACCGGGAGGCCGGCGTCGCGCGCCAGCTCGCGCACGGCCGGCTTGTGGAGGCCGCCCAGCGGGAACGACAACCGCTCGAGCTGCTCGGAGCCGAGCCGCGCGAGCATGTAGCTCTGGTCCTTGCGCGGGTCGACCGCGGCGCGCACCAGCGCTCCCTCGCCGTCGCGCCCCACGCGCGCGTAGTGACCGGTGGCGAGGCGCGCGGCGCCGAGCGACGCTGCCAGGTCGAGCATGGCGTCGAAGCGGACGAAGCCGTTGCAACGCACGCACGGGTTGGGCGTGCGGCCCGCGCCGTAGCCGGCGAGGAAGTCGTCCACCACCTGCTCGCGGAAGCGGTCGCGGACGTCGAGCGTGAAGTGCGGGATGCCCATCCGCTGGGCGAGCGAGCGCGCGCCCGTCACGGCCTGCGGCGAGCAGCAGCTCTTCTCGCCGTCGGTGGCGGGGTCGGCCCACAGCTCGAGCGTGACGGCCACCACCTCATCGCCCGCGTCGAGCGCGAGCTGGGCGGCCGCGGCGCTGTCGACGCCGCCGCTCATCGCGACCAGGGTTCGCCGCCCGGAGGCGCTGAGGGAAAGGGCCCCGTCCCTCGCTGCCGTGCCGAGCGCGCGATGGAAGGCGTCAGCGGCGAGGTCGGCCGCGTGCCGCTTGGCAGGGGTCAATCCGCCCAGCGCATCGGAGACGCGCGAGGCGTCGATCATCGCGCCCTCGAGGACGGACGTCCCCTCCACGAGCTCCACCACGGCGCTGCCGGCGGCCTGCACCGCCCCGCAGCCGGAGACCTCGTAGCCGGCCTCCGCGATCCGGTCGCCCTCGACGCGGACGGCGACGCGAATCAGGTCGCCGCAGGCGCCGCCTCCGGCCGCTCCCGCATGGGGTGCGTCGGGCAGCGCTCCCCGCCCCAGGGGAGCCTCGAAATGGCGCGCGAAGCTCATCGAATCGAAGCGTGACAGATGGAAGAAGGGCCCCGGCTTGCCGCTGCCGGACCGGGAGTTGGGCCTGCATTCGCAAGCGTGGGTGTCCTCCGCGGTGGGCCACGACCCTCCCGCGAGCCGAACTCCCATCCCGGTGGTGTTGGCTCAACGTAAAGGACCGGCTGGCGCACAAGCTAGGGCCGAGGCCAACGCTAGCACCGTCCGTCCTCAAGGAATCCCCTTGAAAACCCGATCTTGACCTTGTGCGACTTGTCTCGTATCGGGCGCTGCTGCCCGCGGTGTTGCTGGGCCTGGCGCTGTGCCTCTCGGGCTGCGCCGCCGAGGACGCCGCACGCTCGGGAACGCGTGTCGTCGACATCGACGAGCGCGACTTCCACATCGAGGCGCCCAGGCAGCTGGCCGCGGGCGCCGTGGACCTCGCCGTGGAGAACTACGGGCCCGACGCTCACGAGCTGATCGTCGTCCGCGCCAACAGCCGGCGACTCCCCGTGCGGAGCGACGGAACCACCATCGACGAGGAGTCGATGGAGAAGCAAGAGGCGGGCGCGCTCGAGCCCGGCGAGCCAGGCCATACTCGCCACCTCGAGGTCCGGCTCGAGCCCGGTGTCTACGAGCTCTTCTGCAACATGGCCGGCCACTACTCGGGCGGCATGCACCGGCGACTGGTGGTGCGCTAGGCGATGCGGCGCGGTCCGGCCTTCAGGCCCTTTGCCTCGCGCGGCCGCCGCGCGGTCGTCGCGATCCTCTTCACCTTCGCGGCCGTGTCGGCGCTCAGCGTCGGACTGTCGATCTCGGCCACGGCGCGCTCGCAGCATCAGGCTTCGGTGGTCGAGATCGCAGCCCGGCAGCGCACTCTGGCCGAGCGCTACGTCAAGGAGGTCCTGCTCGTCCGCGAGGGCAGGAAGACCGATCCCGGCTACACCGCCAAGCTGCTCCACCAGAGCGCCCGCGCCCTCCTCGACGGCGGCGAGGCACCCGGCGTGTACGGCGACGACGACGAGACCGAGCTGCCGCGCGCGCAGGGCCGCACCATCCGCGCCCAGCTGCGCCAGCAGATGAGGCTCGTTCACGACCTCACGGCAACGGGACAGGCGATGCTGGCCGGGCGCCCGGTGTCGGCAGTGCCGCTCGAGGCCAAGGAGCACATCAAGGAGACCGACCCCGTCGCGCGCCTGCGCGTGCTCTCGGACCTCACCTCGAACGTCTCCCTCAACGGCGCCCGCTCGATCGCACGAAGCGCCGACGACAACGTCAGCGACCTGATCACCCTCCAGGTCGCGCTCGGAGTGGGCGGGCTTCTGCTGACGCTGCTGCTCGCCTTCGCGCTGATCGTCGCCACCCGCCGTCAGACCGCTCACTTCCGCAGCCTCGTGCGCTCCTCCACCGACCTCGTCATGGTCTTCGGGACCGGCGGCTGCCGCTACGTGAGCGAGTCCGTCTGCGCGATGGTCGGAGGCTCGGAGGAGGACCTGCTTCAGGAGGGGCTGCTCGACCTGGTCGACCCCGACGACCGCACGCAGGTCGAGGCCGCCAGCACGCAGGGACACCCGGCCCAGGTGGTCTTCCGCGTGCGCAACAAGTTCGGCGAGTGGCGTCACCTCGAGGCCTACGTCACCGACCTCCGCGACGACCGTCAGATCCGCGGCGTCGTCCTCAACGCGCGCGACGTGACCGAGCGGGTCGGGCTCGAGGAGGAGCTCACCCGCCAGGCGTTCCACGACGGCCTCACCGGGCTGGCCAACCGGGCGCTGTTCCGCGACCGCCTCGACCAGGCGCTGGCCCGCTCCGTCCGCTCCGGCGATCCACTGGCGGTGCTGATCGTGGACCTCGACGGCTTCAAGCAGGTCAACGACAGCCTCGGCCACGACGTCGGCGACCAGCTCCTGCGCGGGGTGGCCCGCCGCATCGGCGGAGTGATGCGACCGAGCGACACCCTCGCCCGCTTCGGCGGCGACGAGTTCGCGATCCTGCTCGAGGGCGCCCAGGAGTCGCAGGCCTCGACGGTGGCCCAGCGGCTGCTCGACCGCCTCTCGCAGCCGGTCCCGCTCGACGGGCGTGAGCTGACCGTCCGAGCGAGCGTCGGCATCGTGGCGCACCCCGGCGGCAAGGGCGACAGCGAGGAGCTGATCCGGCACGCCGACGTGGCCATGTACGCGGCCAAGCAGGACGGCCGCAACCGCTACGAGGTCTTCCACTTCGAGATGGCCCGCGAGTTCGGCGAGCTGCTCGAGCTGGAGCAGGAGCTCCGGCAGGGCCTCGACCGCGGCGAGTTCAGCATCCACTACCAGCCGGAGATCGACCTCGAGAGCGGCGACACGGTGGGCGTCGAGGCCCTTCTGCGCTGGACGTCCCCCACTCGCGGTCCGGTGCCGCCGGCGACCTTCATCCCGATCGCCGAGGCAACCGGCCTCATCCTCCCCCTCGGCGACTTCGTCGTCCGCGAGGCGTGCGCCCAGACCGCGCGCTGGCGCGACGCGGACCTCCTGCCCGAGAAGTTCGTTACCTGGGTGAACCTGTCGGTCAAGCAGCTCGGCTCGGGCGGCGTGAACGCGCTGGTCAGCGATGCGCTCGCATCGGCGGATCTCTCACCGGACCTGCTGGGGCTCGAGGTGACGGAGACCGCGCTCGTCGACGAGGGCGAGGCCGGCCAGCATGCGCGCGCAGAGCTCGAGCAGCTGCGCGAGCAGGGCGTGCGCATCGCGATCGACGACTTCGGCACCGGCTTCTCCTCGCTCGGCCAACTGCGCCAGTTCCCGGTCGACGTGATCAAGGTCGACCGCTCCTTCGTCCAGGGCGTCGGTCACGACGCCAAGGACGCCGCGATCACGGCCAACCTGGTGAGCCTCGCCCACGCGCTCGGCCTCGTCGCGATCGCCGAGGGCATCGAGACGGAGGGCCAGCTCTCCCCCCTACGCGACCTCGGCTGCGACTTCGCGCAGGGCTTCCTCTTCGCCCGCCCGGCGCCCGCCGAGGACATCGGCCGGCGCCTGGAGCGGGCGCGGGCCGCCCGGCCGCTGGCCGAGGCGGGCTAGGGCCGCACCCGCCGCCCGCCCGCCAGCTCGAAGCGAACGTCATATCACCCCCCTATAGGGGGGCGAATTGGACGTTCGTCGCGCGCGGGCTGCCGGACCCCTACCCAGCCGCCGTTCGGCGGGCGCCCCGGGCGCTACCCCGGCCCCGCGCCGGGACGGACGCTCACGCCGAGCTCCTTGAGCTGGCGCTCGTCGACGGGCGCGGGCGCGCCCGTGAGCGGGTCGACGCCGCTGGCGGCCTTGGGGAAGGCGATCGCGTCGCGGATCGAGCGGCGGCCGCCCATCAGCGCGACCCAGCGGTCGATGCCGAAGGCGATGCCTCCGTGCGGCGGCGCGCCGTAGCGCAGCGCGTCGAGCAGGAAGCCGAAGCGCTCGCGGGCCTCGTCCGGGGCGATTCCGAGCGCATCGAAGACCTTCTGCTGGACGTCGGGCCGGCTGATGCGGATCGAGCCGCCGCCTAGCTCCCAGCCGTTCCAGACCACGTCGTAGGCGCGGCTTCGCCAGCTGCCGGGGTCGCCGTCGAGGTCGCCGGTCGGCGAGGTGAAGGGGTGGTGGAGCGCATCCCAGCGGCCCTCGTCGTCGTTCCAGTCGAACATCGGGAAGTCGGTGACCCAGAAGATGTCGTCGCCCTCGGGCTCGACGTCGGCCACTCCGACGCGGAGCTCGCCGAGGACCTTGGCCGCGACCGAGGCCTGGTCGGCGACTATGAGGAAGGCGTCGCCCTCGCTCGCGCCGAGCGCCTCGATGGCGCCGGACATCTCGCCGTCCGAGAGGAACTTCGCGACCGGCGACTTCCAGGCACCGCCGTCCACCGTCCCCCACACGAGCCCCTTGGCGCCCGCGGCCTGGGCCTGCTCGGTGAGCTGGTCGAAGCGGCTGCGCGGAAAGTCTCCCGTCGCCCGCAGCCCCCGCACCACGCCGCCGGACTCGATCGCGCCCGCGAAGACCTTGAACTCGGAGCCACGGAAGAGATCGGTCAGCTCGACGATCTCCGTGCCCAGACGGCGGTCGGGGCGATCGGAGCCGTAGCGCAGCATGAGCTCGTCGTAGGGCACGCGCTCGAGCGGGAGTTCGAGCTCGATCCCGCGGATCGCCAGCACGCGCTCGAGCAGCCGGTCGACGGTGTCGATGACGTCGTCCTCCTCGACGAACGCGAGCTCCATGTCGAGCTGGGTGAACTCGGGCTGGCGGTCGGCGCGGAAGTCCTCGTCGCGGAAGCAGCGGGCGATCTGGAAGTAGCGCTCCGCTCCGCTGATCATCAGGAGCTGCTTGAACAGCTGGGGCGACTGGGGCAGGGCGTACCAGGAGCCCCGCTGGAGCCGGCTCGGCACGAGGTAGTCGCGGGCGCCCTCGGGCGTGGAGCGGGTGAGGATCGGCGTCTCGACCTCGAGGAAGCCCTCGCCGCTCAGGTGCTCGCGAATCGTCCGGACGACGTCGTGGCGCAGCTCCAGCATCTCCCGCATCGCTTCCTTGCGCAGGTCGAGGTAGCGGTAGCGAAGGCGCAGCTCCTCGCCCACCGGCTCGTCCTCATCGATCTGGAACGGCGGCGTGTCCGCGTCCGCCAGGAGCTCGAACGAGTCAACCGCCAGCTCGACCTCGCCCGTGGGGAGGTCGGGGTTGACGGTCTCGGCGTCGCGGGCCACCAACTCACCGGTGGCGGAGACCACGTCCTCCGATCGAAGCCGCCCGGCGGCCGCGTGCGCCTCCGGCGCCTCCTCGGGGCGGAACACGAGCTGGAGCACCCCGGTCCGGTCGCGCAGGTCGATGAAGATCAGGCCGCCGTGGTCGCGCCGGCGATGCACCCAGCCGGCCACGCGCGGGGTCGAGCCGACGTCGTCCTTGCGCGCCTCGCCCGCCCAGCGGTCGCGGTAGCGGTTCGGGCGCGGGCCCCTCACAGGCTGCTCACGATCTCGGTCACGTCCGCGACGGCGCGCTGCTCGCCGGTGTCCATGTCCTTCAGCTCGATCTCGTCGCCGACGATCACCGTCGCGCGAGCGCCGATCCGGTCGGCGTGCTTGAACTGTCCCTTGACCGAGCGGCCCGACTGCTCGATCTCGGTGAAGAGCCCGCTCGCGCGCAGTTGCCGGGCGATCTCGAACGCCTGCCGAGCGGCCTCGGGCTTGACCACCGCCACGAAGACCGGCCGCTCGCCGTCCTTCGGTGACTCGCCCGCCGCCAGCAGGATCCGCTCGATGCCCGCGGCCCAGCCGTTCGCGGGCGTCGCCGGCCCGCCGAGCTGCTCGACCAGCCGGTCGTAGCGCCCGCCGCCGGCCACGCCCCGCTGGGCGCCGAGGTTGCCGCTCTCGAACTCGAACACCGTGCGCGTGTAGTAGTCGAGCCCGCGCACGAGCGTGGGGTCGACCTCGTAGTCGAGCCCGGCGGCGTCGAGCAGCGCCTTGACCTCCTCGAAGTGCTCGGCGTCCTCCGGGCTGAGCCGCTCGATCAGCACCGGGGCCCGGTCCATCACGGCACGGGTGCCGTCGTGGTCGGAGTCGAACGCGCGCAGCGGGTTGGCGTCGATGCGGTCGCGCACGTCGCCGGAGAGCTCGTCCTCGTGCGCGCGCAGGTAGGCCCGCAGCTCGTCGGCGTACTCGCGCCGGCTCTCGGCCGTGCCGAGGCTCGACAGCCGGAGCCGGGTCTCGCCCACGCCGGCGCGTTCGAGCAGCTCGGCGAGGAGCAGGATCAGCTCGGCGTCCACCGAGGGCTCGTCGGAGCCGAGCACCTCGGCGTCGAGCTGCGTGAACTGGCGGTAGCGGCCGGCCTGCGGCGCCTCGTGGCGAAAGAACGGGCCCCAGGTCCACAGCTTCACCGGCTGGGGCAGTTTGTGCATGCCGTGCTCGGCGTAGGCCCGGCACACGGCCGCCGTGGCCTCCGGCCGCAGAGTCAGCGAGCGTCCGGCCTTGTCCTCGAAGGTGAACATCTCCTTCTGGACGATGTCCGTCGACTCGCCGACGCCGCGGGCGAACAGCTCGGTGTCCTCGAAGACCGGCGACTCGAAGTACTCGTAGCCGGCCCGGGCGAGGATCTCGTCGGCCAGCTTCAGGAGGCGGAGCCGACGGTGGCCGTCCGGTGGCAGCACGTCGAAGGTGCCACGCGGCGCCTTGAGGCGGCTCACCGGGCGAGCTCAGCCAGGAACGGGTTCGACGCGCGCTCGGCGCCGAGGCTCGTGATGCCCATGTGGCCGGGATACACAGCGGTCTCCTCCGGAAGCTCGTCCACGAGCTTGCGGATCGACTCGAGCAGCGTGCCCCAGTCCCCACCCGGGAGGTCGGTGCGGCCGACCGAGCCCTGGAAGAGGACGTCGCCGGAGAAGACGGCCTGCTCGTCGGGGATCGAGAAGGTCACGTGGCCGGGGCTGTGGCCCGGCGTGAAGATCACGTCGATGTCGAACCCGGCCAGCTCCAGCTTCTCGCCGCCACTCAGCGTGTGCTCGGCGTCGTAGTCCTCGAACGGGCCGAAGCCGGGCCAGGGGACGTAGGAGTTGATGTCGGCGAGCACGCCCTTCTCGATCTCGGGAACCCAGACCTCGGCGCCCGTCGCCTCGGCCACCGGAGCGACCGCGCCCACGTGGTCGAAGTGCGTGTGCGTGAGCAGGATCCCGCCGAGCTCGACGCCCAGCGAGTCGATCGCGTGGAGGAGCTTGTCGGCCTCGTCGCCGGGGTCGACGATCAGCGCCTTGTCGGAGCCGTCGCGGCGGAACAGGTAGCAGTTCTCCTGGACCATCCCGACGGTGAACATGCGCACGTCCATGGATCCAGCCTACTTCCCCGGGGGCTGCTTCTTCCGCTGCCGATAGAGGTAGATCCCCCTGTCCATCATGTAGCCGAGCGGCACGTAGACGAGCACCATGAAGGCCGCGAGGCTGACGCCCTGCTCGATCGGCTTGTGGAACACCGCCACCACGAGCACGCCGAACAGCGCCGCCGCGACCCCGGCCCTCTGCGCCGCGCTCTTCCAGCTCGGAGGCCGGTCCAGACGCTCCTGGCGCCGCCGGCGCGCGATCTGCTTCGACTCCTCGCGCGTGCGGGCCTGACCGGTCCGGCCCCGGTGCTCGATCGTGCCGGCCTGCGTGCCCTTGTGCTTACGCCGGCGCTTGCGCTTGGTCTGAGCCATGGGGTGGCCCGCGACGTTACCTGACCGTTCGCAGCGCGTTCTCGATCAGGTGCCGCTCGGGCGAGAAGCCGCGCACCGGCACGTCCTCGGGGAAGTCGGCGAAGGCCGCCTCGGGGGCGAGGCCCACCAGCTCGGCCTCGGCCACCTCCGCCTGCGCCCGCACCGCTTCGACGACCGCCCTCAGCGGCGTGGCCGTGTAGTCGTGGATGTTGGTCGAGACCTGCGCGCGGCCGCGGTCAGGCAGGTAGAGGCCGAGGGCGCGGACGCCCTGGAGGCCGCCGTCCCGCTCGCGCAGCCCGGTGGCGATCCGCCTGGCTACCTCGACGTCGTCGGTCTCGAGGTCGAGGTTGAACGCGATCAGCGGAGCCCGCGCGGCCACCAGGACCGCGCCGGCCGTGGGATGGATCCGAGCCGGGCCGTAGTCGGGGACGAGCTCGCCTCTCTCGATCCGCTCCGCCAGCGCGCGCCAGCCGCCCTCGCGCATGAAGGCCCGCTCGCGCTGCTCCGGCTTCGTGGCGAGGTCTCCGTAGAGGAAGACGGGCAGCTGGAGCTGCTCGCCGATCAAGGCGGCGGCGGTGAGCGCCTCGGCGCAGGCGGCGCCGCGGCTCTCCTCGTCGAGGTAGACCACCGGCGCCACGTCGAGCGCGCCCACGCAGGGATGGAGACCCTCGTGCGCGGTCAGGTCGACCCTTTGCACCACCTCGCCCGCCCCGCTCAGAAGCGCCTCCGCCAGCTCGCCCTGCTCCGCGGCGAGCGTGAAGACGGCGCGGCCGTGATCGGGATCCAGGTGCAGGTCGAGGAACGCCGCCGGGTGAAAGCCGCGCTCGATCGCCTCCAGGGTCCGGGTATCCCGGCCCTCGCTCACGTTCGGCACGGCCATCAGCAGAGGCATGGGGGCCCAAGGCTAAACTCGGCGGCGAGGCTCCGTAGCTCAGCGGTTAGAGCGCACCACTCATAATGGTGAGGTCGGTGGTTCGAATCCACCCGGAGCTATGAGCTCAGCCGGCCGGCTCCAAGAAGCAGCCGGCCGGCCGAGCAAAGGCGCTCAGGTCACCTGCAGATTCGGGCCGGCTTCCCGCGCACGCACCTGTTGTGCGAGAAGCTCACGCTGCCCTTTCTGACCACCCAGTTGATGTCGGGACGGTTGCGGGTCACCAGGTTGCGGCTGATCTTGACGCGGGACGGCTTGGTGCCCTTCGGCCCGAGGCTGACCGTGATGCCGCCGTAGAACAGCGACCGGTGCTTGCGCTTGTGACCGTGGATCCTGTTCCGGCTGACGACGGTGTGGTCGACTCCGGCCAGGGCGATGCCGATCCCCGACACGGCCGGCTCGCCCTTGCTCTTGTTCTCCGCGCAGCCGCGGTTGTTGTTCGTGACCTTGTTGCGGCTGACCTTCCAGTGACCCGCCGGACCGGGACTGTCGGCACGCAGCTCGATGCCGATGCAGTTGCCGCTGCTCGTGTTCCGGCTGATGGTTCCGTGACTGGCACTGCGGATCAGCACTCCGCCGCCGTGATTGTTGATCAGCTTGTTCCGCGTGACCGTCGCGTGGGCGTTCGACGAATTGCTGACGAAGAGGCCGGCCTCACCCTTGTTGCCGCTCACGATGTTGTGGTCAAAGCGAGTGCGGGTGCTCGTCTCGCTGAACGCCCCGTACACGCCGTTGCGGGTCAGCGTCGTGTGGTCGACCCTCGCCTTGTTGGTGGCGAAGAAGAAGACTCCGTCGTTCTCGAAGCCCGAGATCTTCAGCCCTGTGATCCGGTCGGACTGCGACACACGCAGCACCGTCGGCGGGCCCGGGACCGGCGGCTTGGCGACGCGGCCGAAGACGCAGATGCCGGTGACCTCGCCGGCCCTGTTGCACTGGTTCTGTGTCACCACCGCGGGCGGCTTGAGGACCGCGCCCTTCTGGCCCTTCAGCGTGATCCGGTCCTTGTCAATGATCTGGAGGTACTCACGGTAGGTGCCCTTTTTCACGAGGACGGTGTCCCCGGGGATCGACAGGTCGATGGCAGCCTGGATCGATTGGCCCGGGCTAACGGTCCGGGTAGTCGCGCTGGCGGGAATCGCCAGCACGAGGAGTGCGGCGGCCGCCAGGCCGGTCGCGAGGCCGGCTCGTTTCATTCGATACATCTGGCTCCCTTCGCCAAGTCCAATGGAGGGTTGGGGCCATGCTCACATAAAAAGCGGCCTTCGGCTACCGGCGCGGTCCAGATGCCGCGTGACTGCCGCTAGCCGAGCAGGGTCTCGTGAGCGCTCTCCTGGAGCGTCTTGACGAGCTCGCGATCGGACAGCCCCGCGCGACGCAGCTCGCGGAAGGTGTCGTAGCTCGTCAGGAGCAGAAGCAGCGCGAGCGCGCGCGACTCGCCGAGGCCCTTCCGCAGCCGGCCCGCTTTTCGGAGATGGCGCACCAGGCGTTCGAGCTCCCCGCGGCGGTCGTTCCACTGGCGCTCGACGAACCTCTCGGCGGCAGGGTCGACGGCCACGACGCCGTAGAGCTGGCTGAGCAGCCCGTCCTCCGACGCCCAGAAGCGCGCGCTGCCGGCGATGGTCTCGACGAGAGCCTCGTCCGGGTCCGGGAGCTCAACCACCTCCCTGATCCGGAGGAGCTCGGGGTTGGCGCCCATCGTGTCGCAGATCGCGTCGATCAGCTCGAGCCGCGAGCCGAAGTGCTGGTAGAGGGTGGCGCGTGAGACCCCGGCTCGCTCCGCCACCTCCTCGACCGTCGACTCATGGAAGACGCCCTCCTCGAGCAGGTCGCGCACGGCGGCGACGATCCGCTCCTTGGTGGCTGCCGACCCGCTTTGGCGGCGCTGGGAGCGATATGCACGCGCTGGCATGACGCACAGTCTAGACATGATGTCTAGGACCGTGTTATCGTGCGACGTGTCGTCTAGACAGTGTGTCTACAAACAGAGAGAGAGGAGCAAGGATGCCAAGCGCTTCCAAGGAGACCGCCTCGCGAGTCGAGGACATGGGCGTGATGGAGGGCCGATACGAGGAGCTCGGCGGCTACACGCTCGCCTTCGAGACCTTCCGCGCGGACGCCGACGCGACGCCGCTGTTCAAGGGCCTGCCCGACGACCGCTGCCAGAGCCCCCACTGGGGCTACGTCGTCAAGGGCCGCGTCACGTTCCGCTTCGCCGATCGCGAGGAGGTCTATGAGACCGGCGACGGCTACTACGCGCCCCCCGGCCACGTGCCGGTCGTCAGCGCCGGCACCGAGGTGGTCGAGTTCAGCCCCACCGAGGAGTACGGCCGGACGATGGAGGTCCTTGCCCGCAACCTCGCGGCGGTGCAGCAATGATCGACCTTGAGGATCCGCGCGCGGTCGAGGCGGTCGAGGCGCGCGCCTGGATGGACCTCTACGCGGCCGTCCCGCCCGGCTTCGCAGAGGCCGCCGGTGTCGGCTTCGATGAGATCGGCGGCGCTCTGGTGATCCGCTGGGCGGCCACCCGTCGGCGCTATTTCAGCCGCACTATCGGCCTGGGCGTGGCGGAGCCGGCCACGCCCGAGACGATCGACCGGATCCTCGAGCGCTTTGCCGCGCACGACATCGAGATGTTCCTGCTCCAGTCGCTGCCGGCATGCCGGCCGCAGGCGTACGACGGCTGGCTGCACGAGCGCGGGCTCGAGCCGTTCGACGTGCACGACCGCGTGACAAGGAACGGAGCGCCGCCGGAGCCGCACGCGGGCGAGCTCGAGGTGGAGGTCGTGGACCGGGGCACGGCGGATGAGTGGGCGGCGTTCGTCGACCGCGTCTACCGGCTCGACACGGGCGACTGGCTGCCCGCCCTCGTCGGGCGTCCCGGCTGGCACCACTACGTGGCGCGCGACGGCGGAGAGGTCGTCTCCGCCCGGAGCATGTACATCGGCCCCGCCGGCGCGGCCTGGCTCGGCATCGACGGCCCCGTGCCGGGCGTGATGACCGACGCCTACGAGCCGGACGCGGCGATCTGCGCCTTCATGGTCGAGGACGGACTCGCGAGGGGCGCGACGGGATTCGTCGCCGACATCGAGGAGGTCTCAGAGGCGCGCGACACGCCGGCGTACGAGTACTTCGCCCGCCTCGGCTTCGAGCGGCCCTATGCGCGGACGCACTACGCGCGCTAGTGGCAGGTGGCGGTGCCCGAGTCGACCAGGCCGGTCGGCGCGCGGAGCACGTTCCAGTCGTAGCTCCCGTCGCGCAGGGTGATGCGCATGACTCCGTAGAAGCCGTTCGAGCGGAACTCGCTGTTCGGCTGGATGTCCGGGAAGCCGAAGCGGCTCTTGCCGCCCATGCCCGCGATGAACTCGCGGATCCCCCGCCCCGGGTCCGAGACCCCGGCCGGAGTTTGGGGCGCGAAGCGCTCGTAGAAGTGGTCGTGGCCGTTGAGGATCACGTCCGCGCCGGCGTTGTAGAGCAGTTGCCACGCCGGGACCATGTCGCCGTTGTCGTTGCCTTCCGGCCCCTCGTCGTCGTCGTTGCCCTCGGGAGCGTCCGTATGGCCGCCCGATGTGAAGTGCGGCCGGTGCCATAGCGCCATGGTGCAGGCGACCGGATGCGTGGCCAGGTCGTTCTTCAGCCACAGCATCTGGGGCGAGGAGATGCCGCAGCCGCCGATGTGCACGCACTCGGAGTTGAGCGTGATGATGTGCCAGCTGCCGATGTCGAAGCTGTAGTAGCCCTTGTCGCGGTCGCCCGCCGGGCCGCTGAACTGGCCCGGCCCGTTGAAGTAGTCGAAATAACCCTGGGCGTTCGCCGTCTGGTACTCGTGGTTGCCCACGACCGGCTTCGTCAGGAACTTCATCCTCCCCCAGGAGGGCGCGTACGACTGGTTGAAGGCAGCCAGCGTGCCCTTCTCGTACTGGTCGTCGCCCAGCGGAAGGACGGCGGCGAGGTCGTCGCGGAGCAGGAGATCGGAGGTCGCCTTCTGGCGACAGAAGCCGGGCACGCCCTCGCCGTTGTTGAAGCGGTCGCTGCCTGGGTCGCAGGCGATGTCGCCGGCAGCGTCGATGATGGGGTCGAGGCCGGCCGGCTGCCAGGTGGAGAAGCCCGGGCGACTCTTGCTCGTCGTAATTCGGCGCATCCGGACGCTGCGGTTGCTCAGGCGCTTGATCGGCTTGCCGCGCACCTTCATCAGATAGATCTTGCGCCTGCCGTTGCGCTTGTAGGTGAAGACGATCCGCGTCCCGTCCGGCGACCAGGAGGGCTCGATCTCGTCTCCGCGGACCGCGGTGAGCCGGCGCGAGCTCGAGCCGCTGGCGGTCACGAGATAGAGATCGCGGTGGCCGGCCCGGCCGCGGGACACCACGAGCGTCTTGCCGGTCGGCGACCAGGCGGGGTACAGCTCGTCGGCCTTCGTGTGGTCGAGCCGGCGCGCCGTTCCGCCCTTGCTGGAGATCACGTAAATGCGGCTGTGGCCCTTGCTGGCGCGCACGAAGGCGATCCTGTTCTTCTTCGACCAGCTCGGCGAGTGGTCGTCGCGGGCGCTGCGCGTGAGGCGCTGCGGGTCGGTGCCGTCCGCCATCACGCGGTAGATGTCGCGGGCGCGGCGACGGCCGCGCGCGAACACCACTGCGCTGCCATCACCCGACCACTGCGCCATGCCGTCCGACGGGCCGGACGTGAGCTGTCGCTGACCCTGCCCGTTCAGATACGAGATCCACACCTGGGCGCCGAGCGTGTTGCGGCGGGTGAACAGGAGCCGCTGGCCGCGGACGGAGAAGGCCGGGTCGTCGGAGCCCACCCCCGTCTGGACGAGGCGCAGGCCGGTGCCGTTCGACTTGCGCGTATAGATCACGCGCTGGCCCGCTCGCTGGGCGGAGAAGGCGATCACGCCGTTCTTCGGCTTCTCCTGTGCCTGGGCGTCCGCCGCGAGCAGCGCGGGGAGCAGGGCTGCGGCCGCGGTGAACCGGACCGCTCGGGAGAGGCGAGGCATCGAAGTCACCGAACACCCTTGCCCCGGTCAGGGTTGCGGTCCTACTTCATTAAGTAAAGTAAACCGCTCGATGGCGACTTTCTGGAGGCTGCTCGGATTCCTCCGCCCCTACCGCGGCGGGGTCATCGCCTCTTTCGTCCTCGCGGCCGCCGCAATGGGCACCGGCGTGCTCATTCCCTACCTGGTGGGCCGGACCGTGGACGAGATCCGCCACGGCGGCGCCAACCTCTGGCCGCTCGCCCTGACCGTGGTGGCGGCCGCGCTCCTGCGGCTCGTCTTCAGCGTGATCCGCCGGCTCGTGGCCGGGCGCGTGTCCCTGGGCGTGGAATACGACCTGCGTAACCGCATCTACGCGCACCTGCACTCGCTCGAGCTCGCCTTCTTCGACCGCCAGCAGACCGGCCAGCTGATGTCGCGCTCGACCGTCGACCTCCAGGCGGTGCGCTTCTTCCTCGGCTACGGCCTCATCTTCATGGCGCAGTCCGCGCTCACGATCCTCATCGCGGCCGCGGTGATGCTCGCGGTGAACGTCGACCTGGCGCTGGTCTCGCTCGCGCCAATGCCGTTCGTGATCTGGGTGGCCTGGCGCTACGGCCGGCGCAACCGGCCCGCCTCGCAGGAGGTGCAGCAGCGGATCGCCGAGCTCACCGCCGAGGCCGAGGAGAACGTCTCCGGCATTCGCGTCGTCAAGGCGTTCGCCCGCGAGCGCCGCCAGCTCCAGCGTTTCGACCATGCCGTCAAGCGGGTCTTCGACCAGTCGATGGTCTCGGCGCGGCTGCGTGCCTTCTACAGCCCGCTGATCGGCTTCCTCCCGCAGCTCGGGCTGGCGGGGCTCCTGTTCGTGGGCGGGCACCAGGCCATCGACGGGACGATCAGCGTCGGCGACTTCGTCGCCTTCTACGGCTACGTGTTGATGCTGACCTCGCCGATGCGGACGCTCGGCGTCGCCCTCGGGATGGCGCAGCGGGCGGTGGCCTCGGGCGCGCGCGTCTTCGAGATCCTCGACCGCGAGCCCGAGCTCGTGGCCGCGCCCGACGCCGCAGCGCTGCCCCAGGGCGGTGGCCACGTGGAGCTGCGCGACGTGACCTTCGCCTATGACGGCGGCGAGCCGGTGCTCCGCGACGTGAACCTGGACGTCGCGCCCGGCCGCACGGTCGCGCTCGTAGGCCCGACCGGCTCCGGCAAGACGACGCTCGTCCTCCTGATTCCCCGGCTCTACGACGTGAGCGAGGGCAGCCTGCGCGTCGAGGGCGTGGACGTGCGGTCGCTCGACCCGGCCTCGCTGCGCAAGCAGGTGGCGGTCGTCTCCGAGGACGCGTTCCTGTTCTCCGCCTCGCTGGGGGAGAACATCGCGTACGCGCGGCCCGAGGCCTCCGAGGACGAGATCCTCGAGGCGGCCGGGCGTGCGGGACTCGCCGAGCTGGTGGAGTCGCTTCCCGACGGGCTCGACACGCTGGTGGGCGAGCGCGGTCTCACCCTCTCAGGCGGGCAACGGCAGAGGGTGGCGATCGCCCGGGCGCTGCTGTCCGAGCCGCGCATCCTCATCCTCGACGACGCCACCTCGAGCGTCGACGCCACCACCGAGAGCCAGATCAAGGCCGCGCTGCGCGAGGTGATGGAGGGACGCACCACCTTCGTGATCGCCCACCGCCTGTCCACGATCGCCCTCGCCGACGAGATCGTGGTGCTCGAGGAGGGCCGGATCGCGGCCCAGGGCACGCACGACGAGCTGCTCGAGCGGTCCGAGCTCTACGGCGAGATCGCCGACAAGGGCCTGCCGGACCAGGTCTTCCTCAACCGCAAGCCGGCCGAGCCGGAGGTGGCGGGGCTGTGAGCGTGCGCGGCCACGAGCTCTGGCAGACGCTTCGCGGCGACGACCGCCGCGGTCGCCGGCTGCGCAAGCTGATCGCCCTTCTCCGCCCATACCGCCGCCGGTCCGCGCTGGCGATGGTGGCGCTTCTGCTGGCCACGGGCGCGTCGCTCGTTCCGCCGTACCTGGCCGGCCGCGCGATCGACGACGGCATCCGCGACGGCAACACCCGCGCCCTCACCGTGATCCTCCTGGTGTTCGTCGGGGCCGCGCTCGTCAACTGGTTCGCGACCTACGCCCAGACCTACCTCGTCAGCTGGGTCGGCCAGCGCGCGCTCCAGGACCTGCGCTCGACGCTGTTCGAGCACCTCCAGCGTCTGTCGGTCGGCTTCTACGAGCGCAACAAGGCGGGCGTGGTCATCTCGCGCATCACGAACGACGTGCAGGCGCTCGACCAGCTCGTCACCGACGGCGTGGTCACGCTCTTCGCGTCCACGCTCACGCTGGTCGGCACGGCCGCGATCCTGGTGGCGATGGACCCGGGCCTGGCCCTGGTGACCTTCCTCACCTTCCCCGTCCTGCTGGTGGGCAGCCTCGTCTTCCGGATCGCCTCCGCCAGCGCCTACCGGCTGACCCGGGAGAAGATCGCGCTGGTCACCGCTTACCTGCAGGAGACCCTCTCGGGCGTCCGCGTGGTCCGCGCGTTCGGTCAGGAGCCGCGCCACAAGGCCCGCTTCGCGGAGCTCAACGACGACAACCGCGAGGCCAACATGCGGACCGTCTACCTCAACGCCGCCTACTTCCCGGCGGTCGAGCTGCTCTCGGCCGTGGCGACCGCTGCAATCCTGATCTACGGCGGCAACCAGGTGCTCGACGGCAACCTGACGATCGGCGTCCTCGCCTCGTTCGTCTTCTACCTCAACACCTTCTTCGACCCGATCCAGCAGCTGTCGCAGCTGTACACGACCTACCAGGCGGGCATGGCCGCCCTCGACAAGATCTTCGACCTGCTCGACGAGGAGCCGGAGATCACCGACCGGCCCGACGCCCGCGAGCTCGACTCCGTCCGGGGAGACCTCCGCTTCGAGGACGTGTCGTTCTCGTACGACCAGGGCGACACCTATGCGCTCCGCGACCTGTCACTCACCGTGCCGCCGGGACAGACCGTGGCGCTCGTCGGCGCGACCGGCGCCGGCAAGTCGACGTTCGCCAAGCTCGTCGCGCGCTTCTACGACCCCACCTCGGGCCGCATTCTTCTCGACGGTCGCGACCTGCGCACGCTTGCCCAGCGGTCGCTGCGATCGCAGCTCGGAGTGGTCCCGCAGGAGGGCTTCCTCTTCTCGGGCACGATCCGCGACAACATCTCCTTCGGCCGTCCCGAGGCGAGCGACGAGGAGGTCGAGACGGCCGCCCGCGCCGTGGGCGCGCACGAGTTCATCTCCCGCCTCCCGGACGGCTACGACACCGAGGTGGGCGAGCGCGGCGGCCACCTGTCGGCGGGCCAGCGCCAGCTCGTGGCGTTCGCCCGGGCCGCGGCGGCCGACCCGCGCATCCTGATCCTGGACGAGGCCACCTCAAACGTGGACGTCCGCACCGAGTCGCAGATCGAGCACGGCCTGCGGCGCCTCCTGGCCGGCCGGACCGCGATCGTGATCGCCCACCGCCTCTCGACGATCCGCGGCGCCGGCCGCATCGTCGTCCTCGAGCACGGTCGCATCTCCGAGCAGGGAACGCACGACGAGCTGCTCGATGCGGACGGTGCCTACGCGCGCCTCTACCGCGACTGGGCCGAGCAGGCCGCGGCCTAGGAGCCGACCCGGAGCGTCCCCTTCATACCGAGGGCCCTGTGGTTCCCGATCGGGCAGTAGATCTCGTAGCTGCCCGGCTTGTCGAGGCTGACCTTGAACTGCTTCGACTGGCCCGGCTGGATCGTTCCGCTCCTGGTCTCCCCGCCCGGGCCCTCCACCTCGAGCGCGTGCACGATCTTGCCGTTGTTCTGGACGTCGAACTGAACCGTCCCCTTGCTCGCCACGTTCAGCTTCGACGGGTCGAGCTTGTACTCGGTCTCGGCGACGGTGAGCGTTGTGGCGGGCTTGCCGGCCACGGGCTCGGGCGCGGTCGACGTCTTCGCATGCGTCGTGAGGGTGCTGGGCCCCTCCTCGTTCTTCGAGCCGCTCGAACCGCCCGAATTGTCGTCGCCGCCGCAGCCGGCGAGGGCCAGGAGGCCCGTGGCCACGACAACCGGTCCCAATCGCATGCAATTCACGCGCGCGAACGTTTACCCGATCCAACGGCGTCGTGCCACGGCAGGGTCAATACGAAAGGCTGCATAGTGCAGAACAACGTGTTGAGCCTCCGCTTCCCCGGCCGGCTTCGGGCCCGGTCGGAGCGTTTTGGCTGCGGATGATGTGGCTATTCTGGGATCCCCCTTGGGGGGTCGTCTAATCGGCAAGACGCCAGCCTCTGGAGCTGGTTATCGGGGTTCGAGTCCCTGCCCCCCAGCTGAGACGCCTCTTGCTCGCTAAAGAGAAGAGAGATCCGCGCCCGTGTCGGCCAGCGCGGCCGGGTCCGGCTTGGCGTGCTCCTTGACGAAGCGCGTTGCGTGCTCGAGGTCGTCCGAGCGGCCCACGGTCAGGGCGGCCTTGACCTCGCCGTCGTCCAGGTAGAAGGCCGTGAACTCGCCGTCGTCGAGCGAGCCGCGGATTGTCACGTCGCCCGAGCCGGGACCGACGTACTCCATCGACGCCCAGTCGGCGAGGTCGGAGAAGAAGTAGGGCACCACGTCGTGCTCGGTCTCATTGCCGAGCATGTTGAACGCGGCCGTCTTGCCGTGGTTGAAGGCCACGTCCCAGTGCTCGATCCGCATCGGCCCGCCGTGGACGGGGCTGTCGTACTCGCAGATGTCGCCGGCGGTGTAGATGCCGGGGACGGAGCTCTCCAGCGTCGAGGAGCACTTGACGCCGCCGGCATCGCCGATCTCGAGGCCTGCCGACTTGGCGAGCGTAACGTCGGGCGCGACCCCCGCGCCGATCACGACCATGTCGCAGTCGAGCTCGAGCCCGCTCTTCGTCACGACCTTCTGCACGCGGCCCGAGCCCTCGAAGCGCTCGAGCTCCTGGCCGCCGTGGACCTCGATCCCGTGCTCCTCGAGCACGCCCTGGAAGAAGCCGCCGACCTCCTTGCCGTAGAAGCGCTCGAGCGTTACGTCCTCCATCATCACGAGGGAGCAGCTCTTGCCCTGGGAGGCCGTCAGCGAGGCGGACACCTCGGTGGCGATGTAGCTGCCGCCGATCAGCACGATGCGCTCGGCTTCTCCGGCGTCCGAGCGGATCGTCTCCGAGTTGCCGAACGTACGCAGGTAGTGGATGCCCTCGAGGTCGCAGCCGGCGACCCGCAGGCGGCGGACGTTCGACCCGGTGGCGAGCAGCGCTTTGTCGAACGCGATCTCCTCCTTGTTCGACAGCGTCGCGACGCGCTCGGAGGTGTCGAGCTTCATCACGCTCGTCCCCGTCATCAGCTCGATCTGCTGTTCCTTCCACCACTCGTCGGGGCGGAAGAGCGCGTCCTCCTTCGTCTCCTTGCCCTGCATGAAGCCCTTGGACAGGGGCGGCCGGTTGTAGGGCGGGTCGGGCTCGCGGCCGACCAGCAGCACCGAGCTATCGGTGCCGCCCTCCTCGCGGAGCCAGCGGGCGCAGTTGGCAGCGGCGAGGCCGCCGCCGATCAACAGGTGGTCGACGGAGCGGTCGGCCACGCGTCAGGCGGCCTCGGAGCGTCCTGTGAAGCGCTCGGTCACCTGCGACTCGAGTCCGACGTCGAGTACCACGAGAACCTCGTCACCCTCTTGGACTACCGAGTCCCCGGCCGGGACAAACCCCTGGCCGTCGCGCAGGATCGAGATGACGAGGGAACCGTCGGGCAGTCCGAGGTCCCTGACCTTCTGCCCCGCGCCGGGCGCCCCCGGGCCCACTTCGAGCTCGATGATCTCGAGCCGCTCCTGGGGCAGGTCGAGCAGGTGGACGAGGCCGTACTTGGGCACCTCGTGCTCGATCAGCCGCAGGATCAGGTCCGTGGCGGACACCGCCGGCTTGACCCCCAGCAGCTCGAAGTGCTGGAGGTTGCGCGGGTTGTTGCAGCGGGCCACGATCCGCTCGACGCCGTACTTCTCGCGGGCCACCTGCGAGATGAGGATGTTGTCCTCGTCGTCGCCGGTCACCGCGATCACGAGATCGGCGCGCTCGATCCCCGCCCGCTCGAGCACCCAGAGCTCGGAGCCGTCGCCGTACTGGACGCTGTGCTCGAGCTCCTCCTCGACCACGCCGTAGCGCTGGAGGTCCGACTCGACGAGCGTGATCTCGTGCCGCTTCTGGATCAGCTCACGCGCGAGGTTCCAGCCGACCTTGCCGGCCCCGACGATGACGACGTACATGACTAGCCGGCCACGCCTTCGAACTTGATCTGGCCACGGACCGCCGCCTCGAGCAGCTCGATGGCGGTCTGGGTGGGACAGATCGTCTGGAGCCCCTGCTCCGCGTACCACTTGGCCCGGTAGGGATCGAGCACCCGGACCACCACGCGGTCGACGTTGAAGCGCCGCCGGGCGATCTGGGCGATGACGAGGTTGGTGTTGTCGCCGTCGGTTGAGGCGACGAAGGCGTCGGCGCGCTCGATCCCCGCCTCGAGCAGGGCATCGATCTCGAGCGCCGTGCCGACGGTGAAGCGGCCGCCGATCTCCTCCCACGTCTCCGTCTGGTCGCGGTTGAGGAGGGCGATCGCCTCCGGGTCCTCGTCGAGCACCGACACCTCGTGGCCCTCGCTCAGCATCTGCTTCGCAATCGCGGATCCCACGCGGCCGCACCCGACGATCAGCACGAACATACGCGGTCCACAATACAACCGCTTGGGCAGGAATACGTCCCCCTAAGGGGCGACGCCCTCGCGCACGGCAACACCCGCGTCGCTGGACGGTGGGGCGGTGAGGATCACCTTGCAGGGCGCCTTCTCGACGACGTAGCGGGTGGTCTCGCCCACGAAGCGGTCGCGCACCCGGCCGCGGCCCCCGAGAAGGGCTCCGCCGCGGATGCGGCTCGGCTGCTCGGCGGCCAGGACGATCGCCTCCACGCCGCGGCGCTTTGCCTCGGCCACGATGGCGGCGCCGGCCGCGCGGCCGCGCACCATCGCGGTCGCCACCTCGACACCCTCGTACTCCTCCCCCACCTCCTTGGCACGGGCCAGCACGCGCTTGGCCTCCTTGACCCGGTCCTCCGGAACGCGGGCGTCGATCGGCAGCGACATCGGGATCTCGAAGACGTACAGCGCCTCGAGCACCGCGCCGCCCTCGCCCTCCTCCGCCTGCTCGGCGGCCAGGCGCCCGGCGGTGCCGATGATGTCGTCGTCGAGCTGCTCGCCGAACACCGGCACGAGGATGCTGCCGTACTCGACCTCGGGCTCCTCCTTGAGCGCCGCCTCGGGGATCGTGAAGCGCTTGCGCAGCGGCTTGTCCTGGCCTCGGCGGTAGACCACGTAGAGCGTGATCCCGGCCAGCATCCATACCGGCCCCGCGATCCGCGCCCCGTCGTGCAAGACGATCACGCTGATCCAGGCCGCCCCGCTGATCAGGGCGCCGAGGACAGCCGGCAGCGGTATCGAGCCGCCCCGCACCCGAATCGACAGGGGGACGCGGAACGCCCGCGGCCTGTCGGCCTCCGTGAAGCGCAACACGATGATCGCGAGGTGGGCGAGCGTGAACGTGAGCATCGCCCCGAAGGCGAACATGCCCGCCAGGAAGTCGACATCGGCCGGAATCGTCAGGGCGAAGGCCAGGACGGCCGCGATCCCGATCGCTATGTAGGGCGTGCCGCGGCGCTCGTGCAGGCGGCCGACCAGGCTGGGCACCTGGCGGTTTCGCGCGAGGGAATAGGAGAGCCTCGAGATGCCGAGCATCTGGCCGTTGCTCGCCTGGATCAGGATGATGGCTCCCATCGCGCCGACCGCGTAGCGGAACAGATCCTTGACCCAGTCGGGGTCGAAGGCGGACACGACGCCGAGTACCGGGGCCTCGGCGTAGTGGTCGCCGAGAGCGGTGGCGCCGTCCTGCACCGGCACGGCGTTCAGGGCCAGCACGGACATGCCGCCGAAGAGGATCAGCACGCCGCCGGCCCCGAGAATCACCACGCGGCGGAGGCCGCCGCGGCTCACCTTGAGCTCGCCCGCGAGGCCGGAGGCGGCCTCGATCCCGGTCGCCGCCACGGTCGCGATCGCCGCCGCGAAGATCAGGTCGTCCCAGGTGGGGCTCGTCCCGAGGTGGATCGAGTCGAGGATCAGGTGCGGGTGGAACAGCGTGACGAAGCCGAAGACCAGGATCGCCGCGAACAGGACGATGTTGAGCATGGACAGCTCGAGAACGTCGCGGATGCGCTCGGCCGTGATGCCGCGCACGTTGAAGGCGACAACCACTCCGATGGTGGCGGCCGAGAAGACGAGCTCGATGCCGGGGTCGCCCGCCCTCCCCCAGAACGCCGCCAGGTAGTGCGGCACCGCGAAGGCCCCGAACGCCAGGACGATCAGGTAGTCGAGCAGGATCGCCCAGCCGGCGATGAAGCTCCAGAGCTCGTCGAAGGCGTAGCGGGCGAAGGTGGAAGCCCCGCCGCGCTCCGGGTGGAGGGAGTTGCCCTCCACGTAGGTGAGCATGGTGAGGACGAAGAACAGCCCCGCGAACACGAAGACGAGCGGGGTGAGGCCGAGCGCCTGGCCGGCGACCACGCCGAGCCCGAAGTAGATCGACGAGCCGACGGCGCTGAGCGCGACGGCGAACAGCGCCGGCTCGCCAAGGCCGCGGGCGATCCGGGCACCGGCCTCCTCGGAGCCGCGCCTCAGCTGTGCCCGTACCCGCTCTCGCGCCGCTGGGCCGGCGGCGCCGTCCCCGTTGCCGCGTCTCACCGGGCTCCGCCGCGCGCCAGCCACAGGCGCGCCGCGCCCAGCAGGGCGAACAGGACCCCCACCACCACGCCAACCGCGAGCGCCCCGCCGCCGCGGGCCAGGGCCGTGACGATCATCGCCAGGCCCAGAACCAGCAGGAGCGCGCTGAGCATGCGAGTCGACGCGAGATAGGCGCGTTGCACTGCCGACATCGTAGTCCCGTGGGGGGCGTTCCTAGGCTGCTTGGGGCGTGGAGACCGTGCCCTTCGTGGACTCGATGATCACGCGGCAGGGCCGCTCGGCCAGCACGGTCTCGAGCGTCTTGCCGAACAGGCTCGAACCGGTTCGGCGCGGCGGGAGCGTCATGACTACGGCGCGCGCGTTGATCTGGCGCGCCTCCTCGACGATTCGCCTGCCCGCTTGGCCCGGCCGCACCTTGTCCCAGTGGCCCGTCACGCGGCGGCCGCCGAGCACGCGGGCGGAGTCGATCGACCCCTGGGCGCGGTCCTCTGCCTCGGGCATCTCGGCGTCGATGGGCGCGTTGGGCGGGACCGTGATCGTCACGAGCACATGGATGCCGCGCCGGCGCCTGGCGGCGAGCCGTGCGGCGGTCGCCACGGCCTCGGACGAGTAGTCGCCGTCCTCGAACGCCACGAGCACGGACTCGTACTCCACTTCGTGCTCCACGGCCAGCTTGGGCAGCACGATCTTGTGGGTCTCGGTGAGCGGCAGGCCCTGGCGGCGGCGGTACCAGACGTAGGTCACCAGCCCGAGCGAGAGCCAGATCGTTCCCGCTATCAGCGTCTCGACGTTGAGGATCGTCACGACTACGAACGCGATCGCCGTCCCGAGGCCGCCGAGGATCGCGTACAGCGGCAGGTCGTGCCCGCGCCACTTGACGTTCAGGGGCCCACGCCACGGTCGCTCGGCGTCGGGTTTCTTGATCCGCAGGGCCACGACCGAGACGTGCGCGATCGTGAACGACAGCATCGCGCCGAAGGCGTAGATCGTCCCCAGGAAGTCGGCCTTCCCGGGCAGGATCGTGATGCAGGAGACGAGGCCGAAGAGGATCACCGCCACGTAGGGGGTGCGGAACTTGGGATGCAGGCGACGCAGCCCCTCCGGGAGCTGGCGGTGCTGGCCCATCGAGTAGGTGAGCCGCGACACTCCGATCATCCCCGCGTTGGTGGCGAGGAAGAGGATCGTGGCCGCAAGGATCCCGACGTAGACCTCGGCCGCCCCGGCAAGCGGACCCAGGTCGATGTTCTTGACCACGCCGAGGATCGGGTCGCTGGCGTAGCCGCCGTTCTCCTTGGACTGGGCGAGGAGCGTCGTGCCGTTGTGCACCGGCATCGCCGACAGCGCGACCGCCGGCAGGAACGCGTAGATCGTGAACACGGCGCCGACCACGGCCGCCATGCCTCGCGGGATCGTCCTGCCGTAGTCGCGCGCCTCCTCGGCCATGTTCGAGATCGTCTCGATCCCGGTGTAGGCCACCATCCCCACCGGGATCGCGATCAGGAAGTCGCTCACGGTCGGATAGGTCCCGAAGTCGACGTTCTCGACAAGGATGTGCGGCGACAGCACGAGCACCGCGCCGACGATCACGAGCACGACCTGGGTCATGAAGTCGGCGAGCGCGAGGAAGATGTTCAGCCGCGCGGACTCCTTGACGCCCACCACGTTCAGCACCACGAGGATCCCGACCACGGCGATCCCGGCCACGATGTCCGCGGGCGACTTGCCGAGCGGCTCCCAGAAGACGCCGAGGTAGTGCGGCACGAAGAACGCCGAGATGGCGACCGTGATGATGTAGTTGAGCATCTGGCCCCAGGCCGCGAAGAAGGACCAGAACTCGTTGAAGGCGTGGCGGGCGAAGCTGGAGGAGCCACCGGCCTCCGGGTACATCGTCGTGGCCTCGGCGTAGGTGGCGGCCGTGGCGGCGAAGATCAGGCCGGCGATGATGAACACGACCGGCGTCATGCCGAGGGCGAAGATCGCCACCAGGCCGAGCGCGTAGTAGATCGAGCTGCCTACGTTGCCGTAGGCGGTGCTGAAGAGGGCGCCCGTGCCGAGCACCCGCTCGAGACCTCGCCCCTTGGGTGCGTACTCGGCCATCTCTCACCCAAATTAGCTCAGCCGATGGCCAGCGCGGCGATCCCGAGGACGATCCCCACCGCCGCGACCAGCCGGTGGACGGTTCCCTCCTCGGCGAGGACCGTCGTACCGAGCACCGTGGCGATGAGGATGCTCACCTCGCGCGCCGGCGCCACGTAGCTGACGGGGGCGTGGACGAGGGCGAAGAGGACGAGGATGTAGGCGAGCGGACTCAGGGCGCCTACTCCAATCGCCTGCCTTTTCGAGCTGTTCCACGTCCTGCGTATTCCCTCCCCGCGTGTCAATACCCAGGGCGTGAGCAGGAGCGTGTTTGTCAGCCCGAGCCCCCAGAAGTAGACGATCGGCGAGATGTCCTGGTCGGACACGGCCTGCTTGTCCCAGAGCGTGTAGGCGGCGATCGAGACGCCGGTCAGCAGGGCGAAGACGATTCCAGCCTCCTGGCCCTCGCTCGGCCGCGTGACGAGCGACAGGACGGCGCCCACGATCAGCGCCCCGCCCGCGAGCGCCAGCGGGCTCGGCCGCTCCGCGAAGAAAACGATCGCGGCGATGGTCGCGAGCAGCGGGCCGGTGCCGCGGGCGAGTGGATACACGAGCGACAGGTCTCCGTCGCGATAGCCGCGCTGGAGCAGCACGAAGTAGACGCTGTGGAGGGAGCCGCTGACGACCATGAAGAGGGCGGCGGTCGCCCCGAGCGTCCCCGGGGCGACGATGAGCGCGACCACGAGCGCGGGGAAATACAGGACGCAGCCGGCCGCGGCGCCGAGCCAGACGAACGTCGTCCCGCCCTCGGCGGTCTTGGCGAACAGGTTCCAGCCCGCGTGCGCGAACGCGGCGATGAGAACGAGGGTCAACGCCAGGGTTGACAAGCGGTTAGTGTCGCCCAATGCGGGGACACGCCGTCCTGGCCCTGGCGTTCTTCGCGGCGCTCGCCGTCGATGACCGCGCGCATGCGGCCGTGGTGCAGGTCAACGCTGCTACCGGCGTGGACAGCGGCACCTGCGGTAGCGCCGGCCTGAGCCCGCCGTGCCGCACGCTCACGGCCGGGGCCAGCCGCGCGAGCAGCTTCTCGACGCCCGGCGGCGACGTCATCCAGGTCGCCCCCGGCCTTTATCCGGAGGCGAGCACCGTCAACCTCATCGGGGAGGACGACGTGGAGGGTTCGGGCTCGTGCACCGACTCGGACGTCTGCACCGTGATCGAGCCGCCCGATGCCGGCTTCGCCGTGCTCCGCCTGGATCCGGGCTCCAAGGCGAGCCACCTCCGGGTAATCGGCGTGACCACGGCAGACCGCCTCGGCATCGACGCCGGCCGCGACACCACGCTCGAGGACGTCGGCATCACGATGGAGGGCGCGACGAACGCCCTCGAGGCGGTCCGCGCGACCGACTCCGGGGGCACGGTGACGCTCGACCACGTAGCGGCCCAGACCAACGGGGACGGCCCGGCGTTCGGCGCCGCCCTGCCGCCCGACAACCTCGTGGTGAGGGACTCCACGCTGGTCGCATTGAAGAACTCGGCGCTCTCCGTGAACCTCACCGCGTCCACGCGCGTGCAGCGCTCGGTCCTCCGCGACGACAACCACAACGCGCTCTCGACCGCCGGGCAGACCGTGAACGGCTCCCTCGATGCCGGCCCCGTGCGAATCGACTCGTCGCTCGTCCTGGGCGGCGGGTACGCCGTGGCCTCGACCTTCCCGCTGACCATCACCAACTCGACGATCGACCCCGGCGTGGCCGGCGGCAGCGACGAGAGCTCGGTCGTGAACACCAACGCGGCGTCCAACGAGCCCACCAGCGTGAGCAGCTCCATCCTCCTCGCGCACGTGACCGCCGGTGGCCCGGCGCCGGTGAGCTGCACCTACACCGACGTGCCCAACACCTCGGCGTGCCCGACGGCCCCAGGCAATTCGGGACACAACACGGTGAACCCCGCGACGGCGCTCTTCACGAACGCCGCCGGGGGCGACTACCGGCTCAAGCCCGGCTCAGCCGCGGTCGACACGGGCTCGCCCGCGGGGCTCACGCTCGCGGAGTCACCGGCGGACCTGGTCCGCTCGGCCCGCCGGCTCGACGGCAACCTCGACTGCCGGATCGTCCGCGACCGGGGCGCTATCGAGCTGACCGGCCGCTCAAACCGGCCGCCCACCGCGAGCATCCGGCGGCCCGCGTCGATCATCCGGTTCGCCCCCGCGAGCTTCACCGCCGTCACAAGCGACGACCGCACACCTGCGGCGGCGCTCAAGCTGAGCTGGTCGTTCGGTGACGGCGCGGCGGGCAGCGGCCGCGCTCCCTCCCACACATACACGCGGCTCGGCGCCGCGACCGTTGGCCTCACCGCCACGGACGCCACCGGCTGCTCCGCCAAGACAAGCGCCGCGGTGAACGTCCTGCCCGACCAGGTCGCTCCCCGGATCAGCCGCGTGCGCGTGTCGCCGCGCCGCGTCCGCAGCCGCCGCCGGCGGATGCGGCTCTCGTTCAACCTCAACGAGGCGGGGGCCGTCGCGATCTCGCTGCAACGGCGCGTCCGCAAGGGCCGCCGCGTCCGCTACCGCAAGGTCGGCTCGTTCAAGATCGGCTCGGCGAAGGTGGGAAAGAACACGGTCACGGTGCCGAAGCGCCTGGTCCGCAAGCTCCGCCGCCTGGGCCGCTACCGCCTCAGCCTGGTGGCAAGCGACCGCAGCGGCAACGCCTCGAAGGCGGCACGGGTGAGCTTCAGGCGCGTGCGGGCGGGGCGCAAGTAGCGCTAGGGGCTAGACCAGGAACGGGATGATCAGCAGCGCCACGATGTTGGCCACCTTGATCATCGGGTTGATGGCCGGGCCGGCCGTGTCCTTGTAGGGATCGCCGACCGTGTCGCCGGTCACCGAGGCTGCGTGGGCCTCGGAGCCCTTTCCGCCATATTCGCCGTCCTCGATCAGCTTCTTGGCGTTGTCCCAGGCGCCGCCGCCGGCGGTCATCGAGACGGCCGAGAAGAAGCCGACGACGATCACGCCGATCAGCAGGCCGCCGAGCGCTTGGTACGACAGGAGCCCGACCACCAGCGTCACGACGATCGGGATCAGCGCCGGGATGATCATCTCCCGCTGGGCGGCCGCCGTCACGATCGACACCGCCTGGGCGTAGTCGGGCGTCTCGGTGCGGTCCATGATCCCGGGCTTCTCCCGGAACTGGCGGCGCACCTCCTCCACGACCCCGCCGCCGGCGCGGCCCACGGCCTCGATGGCCAGGGCGGCGAACAGGTAGACCATCATGCCGCCGATCAAGAGCCCGATCAGCACCTCCGGCTGGGAGATGTCGAACGACTTGAGCGCCTTGCTGCCGGCCTCGTCCTTGAGCTCCTGGATGAACGCCGCGAACAGCACCAGGGCGGCGAGCACGGCCGAGCCGATCGCGTAGCCCTTGGTCACGGCCTTGGTCGTGTTGCCCACGGCGTCGAGCGGGTCGGTCACGTTGCGGACCTCCTCCGGCAGCTCGGCCATCTCGGCGATTCCGCCGGCGTTGTCCGTGATCGGACCGAACGCGTCGAGGGCGACGATCAGGCCGGTGAGCGAAAGCTGAGCCATCACGGCCACGCCGATCCCGTAGATGCCGGCGAGCTCGTTGGCGGCGAGGATGCCGAGCGCGATCAGGATCGCCGGGGCTGCGGTGGACTGAAGGCCCTGGGCCAGCCCCTGGATGATGTTGGTGGCATGGCCCGTCTGCGAGGCCCGGGCGGTGGTGCGCACGGGTCGGAAGCGGGTCGACGTGTAGTAGTCGGTGATCACGAACAGCCCGGCCGTGATGCCTATCCCGATCAGCGTGCAGAGGTAGAAGTCGAACCCGCTCGGGGCGAGGTCGCCGGCCCGCAGGAGGCCGGTGAGCCCGGTCTTGTAGTCCACGTCGTCCATCAGGAGCAGCGTGATCGGCAGGAACGCGATCGCCGCGAGGCCGCCTGACACGATCAGGCCCTGGTAGAGCGCCCGCTCGACGTTGCCGGCGCGGCTGCGGACGGCGAACGTGCCGATGATCGAGGCCAGCAGCGAGACGCCGCCGATCACAAGCGGGTAGACGGCGACGGAGCCGGTGTTCCTGAAGGTCAGGACGCCGAGCAGCATCACGGCCACCGCGGTGACCGCGTAGGTCTCGAAGAGGTCGGCCGCCATGCCGGCGCAATCGCCCACGTTGTCGCCGACGTTGTCGGCGATCACCGCGGGGTTGCGCGGGTCGTCCTCGGGGATCCCGGCCTCGATCTTGCCGACGAGGTCGGCGCCGACGTCGGCCGCCTTGGTGAAGATGCCGCCGCCGAGCCGGGCGAAGACCGAGATCAGCGAGCCGCCGAAGCCGAGGCCGATGAGGGCGTCGATCGCGTCCTTCTCCTCGGTCCCGGTGACGATCAGCAGGCCGTAGTAGCCCGCCACGCCGAGCAGCGCCAGGCCGGCCACGAGCAGGCCTGTGATCGCACCGCCCTTGAAGGCGACCTCGAGCGCCGGGGAGACGCCGCCCCGCGCGCTCTCCGCCACCCGCGAGTTGGCACGCACCGACACATTCATCCCGATGAACCCGGCCGAGCCCGAGAGCAGGCCTCCGATCAGGAAGCCGACGGCCGTCTTCACGTCGAGCGCGATCGCCAGGACGACTGCGATCACCGCGGCGACACCGCCGATGATCCTGTACTGCCGTGTGAGGTAGGCGCTGGCGCCCTCCTGCACCGCGCGGGAGATGGACTGCATCTCCTCGTTGCCCGGGGAGAGCCCCAGGAGCCAACGCGAGGTCAAGAGTCCGTAGGCGAGGGCGGCGCCCGAGCAAGCGAGCGCGATGATCACGCCCCAGTCAGTCAGGAAGTCCAAGGGGTTATGTCCTCCGTTGAAGGTGAATCGGCGGGCGGCCTAGTGCACGATGGCGCTTTCCAGCGCCGAGGCGCACACGCAGTCAGGCTGGGGCCCGATCTTCGGTATCGCCCGGAACAAGAGCGCGCGCAGTCTATCGAGGTTTTCGCGGAAAACCCCGAAGGCGGCGTCCGCGGACACCGGTTCGACATGCGGCATCCCCTCGAGACCGACGTCGTAGTCGGTCACGAGCATCAGGTTCACATAACAGAGCTCGAGCTCCCTCGCGAGCCACGCCTCGGGGTACTGGGTCATGTTCACCACGTCCCAGCCGGCGCTCGCGAACCAGCGAGACTCCGCCCGGGTCGAAAAGCGCGGCCCCTGGATCACCACCACGGTCCCGCCGCGCAGGATCTCTGGATCTGCGGCGGCGAGCGTCGCCGCCAGGTCGGGGCAGTACGGGTCCGCCGCCGACACGTGCGTGGTCTGGGGCCCGTCGTAGAAGGTGTCCTCGCGCAGGCGTGTGCGGTCGACGAACTGGTCGCAGACCATGAAGGTCCCGGGCTCGAGCTCGGGCTTGAGCGAGCCGCAGGCCGACGGCCCGACGATCCGGCGCACGCCCACCTGCTTCATCGCCCAGACGTTGGCCCGGTAGTTGATCCGGTGTGGCGGGAGCGCGTGGTCGTCCCCGTG
>DASXBA010000160.1:0-2620 GCA_036406475.1 Thermoleophilaceae bacterium
CTGGAAGCGGCGCTCCAGGGCGCTGTCGCGCTCGAGGTACTTGCGGTACTCGTCGAGCGTGGTGGCGCCGATGGTCTGCAGCTCGCCGCGGGCCAGCGCGGGCTTGAGGATCGACGCGGCGTCGATCGCGCCCTCGGCGGCGCCTGCCCCGACGAGGTTGTGGAGCTCGTCGATGAACAGGATGATGTCGCCGCGCTGGGTGATCTCCTTCATCACCTTCTTCAGGCGCTCCTCGAACTCACCCCGGTACTTCGAGCCGGCCACTAGCGCGGCCAGGTCGAGCGTGTAGATCTGCTTGTTCTTCAGCAGCTCGGGCACGTCGGCGTTCGTGATGCGCTGGGCGAGGCCCTCGACCACCGCGGTCTTGCCGACGCCGGGCTCGCCGATGAGCACCGGGTTGTTCTTCGTGCGGCGCGAGAGGATCTGCATGATCCGCTCGATCTCGGTCTCGCGGCCGACGACGGGGTCGAGCTTGCCCTCGGAGGCGAGCTTGGTGAGGTTGCGACCGAACTGGTCGAGCAGCTTGGACGACTTCTTGCCCTCGCCCTGCGTGCCGGAGCCCGCGGCCGCGGCGCCCTGGCCGCTCTGTCGGCGGCCGCCGGGGCCGGACAGCATCCGGATGACCTCGTTGCGGATCTTCTCGGAGTCCGCGTCGAAGTCGAGGAGGATCCGGGCCGCGACGCCCTCGTTCTCGCGCACCAGGCCGAGCAGGATGTGCTCGGTGCCGATGTAGTTGTGGCCGAGGCTCAGCGCCTCGCGCAGTGCGAGCTCGAGGACCTTCTTCGCGCGCGGAGTGAACGGGATCTGCCCGGAGGTCACCTCTTCGCCGGAGCCGACGATGCGCACGACCTGGGCGCGCACACGCTCGACGGTGATGTCGAGGGACTCAAGGACGCGGGCAGCGAGACCCTCCTCCTCGCGCAGCAGGCCGAGCAGGATGTGCTCGGTGCCGATGTAGTTGTGCTTGAGCGTGCGCGCTTCCTCTTGCGCGAGAACGACGACCTGGCGGGCCCGTTCCGTGAATCGCTCGAACATGATGCTTCTGGTCCTTCCTGCTGTGCGGGTGAAGCGTCAGCTTCGGTCGATGCTTGGTCCTTGAGGGGGTTCGTTGGGACGGTGAACCGCCCGACTGCTCACCTTGTCGGCCGCAACGGCCTGGAGGATGAGGGCAATCGGTCTCGGTTGGCGGGCATGAGCCAGTCTACCAACGTGGTTTTCCGGCTCCCGCAGATGCCGGCAGCGTTCCCGCAGAGAGCGCGAACTACGCCGCCCGGCCTGCGCTCAGCCGCCCAGTCGCGCGCGAATGGCTGCCTCGTCGAGGCCATGCTCGCGCAGCAGGGCGGCACTGCGACCGTCCCTGCCGAGCATAGCGAGCAGCAACTGCGAGTCCACGAGGGGGTTGCCGAGGTCGCCGAGCAGCGCGCGCCCGAGCGCGACCGGCACGGCGTCGCCGCTCGCGATCGCGGCGCCGACGTCGAGCGCCGCCCGGGGCGGCGGCCCGCCGAGCGGTGCGATCGGCGCGCGCGCCGGGAGCGGCGCGGGCTCGGCGGCCCGTCGCCGCATCGCCGCCTCGCGGATCCGCTCGCTCGTGGCTCCGGCGGCGAGGACGGCCTCCGGCTCGTCCGCGAGGCCGAGCAGGATGTGTGCGGGCTCGACGTTGGCGTCGCCGAGCGCCTGCGCCTCGCGCGATGCCCGCTCCAGCGACGCCTTGGCGCCCGACGTGAACGGGATCTGGCCCGGCCAGCCGCCCGAGCCCTTGCCGATGCGTGCGCGGATGTCCTCGAGCCCGGCCGGGAGGATCGCCTCCTCCACGCCCACGACGCCCAGCAGCAGGTGCTCGGCGCCGATGTGGCGGTGCCCGAGGCCGCGTGCCTCCTCCTGCGCGTAGACGACCACCAGGCGTGTGCGCTCGGTGAAGCGCTCGAACACAGCCGCGAGCCTATCCGCGCGCAAGCAGGTCGGCCACGATCAGGGTCGCCGCCGCCGGGGCCGCCTTCACGAAGCCGAAGAACGGGCCGAAGTCGTGCGTGGCGGCGAAGCCGGTCACGTACAGGCCGTCGAGGGTGGTGCCGAACGCCTCGTCCAGGCGGGGGAAGCCGTCGAAGACCGCGATGCCGTCGATGACGCCCTCCAGATACGGCACGCGGGCGAGGTCGGCCTTGTAGCCGGAGGCGAAGATGACGCGATCGACCTCGATCCGCTCGCCATCCGAGAGGCGGACGCGGACGGTGTCGCCGGCGGTGCTCAGCTCGACGACCTCGCTGCCGGGCCGGCGGCGGACCGACGGACCCTGCAGCCGGGGCGTGAGCCAGTGCTCGAGGGTCAAGCGCCCGACCTCCCAGAAGCGCCTCGCGATCGCCTCCTGCTCCTCGACGGGAAGGTGGCGCCACCAGCCCGGCGTCCGCAGCGTGTCCTCGACGTGCCCGTCCACGAAGCTCCAGCTCACGCGCTCGAACCGCGGCACGTCGTGGCGGTGGACGACGTCGATGCGCTCGGCGCCCGCCTCCAGGGCCAGCGCCGCCCATTCGTAGGCGCTCTGGCGCCCGCCGATGATCAGCACGCGCCTGCCGGCGAGATCGCCGAAGCGGACGAGGTCGCAGGTGTGCGCCGCGCGCTCGGG
>DASXBA010000161.1:0-4096 GCA_036406475.1 Thermoleophilaceae bacterium
CAATGTCCTCCAGCGGGTGTTCCAGATCTACCAGGACCAGTTCGGCTTGCTGATCCCGGCGGCTCTGCTGATCTTCGCCCCGATCGCGATCATCAACGGCATCATCCTGAGCTCGGGCCTGGTCCTCGGCTTCCTGCTCACGGCGATCGTCGGCGCGATCGGCACCTTCCTCTTCCAGGGGATGGTGGTCGAGGCGGCGCGCGACATCATCGACGGCCGGCGCGACCACGACGTCGGCAGCCTCGTCTCGGCGGCCGCGCCCTTCATCCTGCCGCTTGCCGGCGCCGGCATCCTCGCCGCAATCGGCATCGGCATCGGCTTCATCCTGCTCATCGTCCCCGGCCTGTTCCTGCTCACGATCTGGGCGGTGATCGCCCCGGTGATCGTGCTCGAGCGCAGCGGCGCGATGGCCTCGTTCGGCCGCAGCCAGCAGCTCGTGAAGGGCTACTTCTGGCCCGTCTTCCTCGTCCTGCTCTGCCTCTTCATCATCCAGGCGATCCTGAGCGGGGTGCTCAACGCCCTCGTGCACGCGATCGTGAGCAACATCGTCGGCTACGTGATCGGCGACCTGATCTCGCGTGCCCTGATCGGGCCGCTTAGCGCGCTCGCGGCGGCGGTTCTCTACTTCGAGCTCAAGCGCGTGCGCGGCGAGCCGATCCCGGGCCAGGAGGCGGCCACGATCCCGCAGGCCGGCGCGCCGCAGCAGACGGGTCCGCCGGCGGCCCCGCCGGACCAGCCGGTCGCGGCGCCGGAGCAGCCGACGATGCCGCGTCAGGTGCCGCCCTCCCCGCCGCAGCAACCACCGCCAGCCCCGCCGGACCAGCCGATCGCGGCGCCGGAGCAGCCGACGATGCCGCGTCAGGTGCCGCCCTCCCCGCCGCAGCAGCCACCGCCAGAGCAGCCCCCTCCGCAGCAGTAGCCGCTTGCGCGTACTGAGCGTCGTCCACCAGCGCGACGCGGGACCGGGCGTGTTCGGCGAGGCCGCCGCGGCGCGCGCTGACGAGCTGATCGAGTGGCTGCCGAGGGAGGCTCCGCCTCCCGCGCTGGACGGCTTCGACGCTGCGATGGTCTTCGGCGGCGCCATGAACGTGGACGAGGAGGAGATCCATCCCTGGCTCGTCCCGGAGAAGCGGCTACTCCGCGACCTGCTTCACGAAGGCACGCCGGTGCTCGGCGTCTGCCTCGGTGCCCAGCTGCTGGCCGAGGCGGCCGGCGCCACGCCGGGGCGGGCGAGCGAGCCGGAGATCGGCTGGTTCGAGATCGAGCTGACTCCCGAGGCCGAGAACGATCCGGTGCTCGGCGAGCTGCCCCGCCGCTTGGAGGGCTTCCAGTGGCACTCGTACGAAGCGCCGCTCCCTCCCGGGGCCGTGCCCCTGGCGCGCACGCCGGTCTGCCTTCAGGCCTACCGCCTGGCCGACGCGGGCGGCTGGGGGATCCAGTTCCACGCCGAGGTCACCCGCGAAGGCGCCGGCCGCTGGCTCGACGACTACCGCAGCGACCCGGACGCGGTGCGAATCGGCCTCGACCCCGAAGCCCTCAGGGCCGAGACCGATCGCAAGATCGACGCGTGGAACGAGACCGGGCGACGCCTGTGCGCCCGGTTCCTGGCCACCGTCGATCGCTAGTCGTCAGGCGTGCCGCCTCGCATGGCGCCGAGCGCCGTGGCGGCGATGCTTGACGGCATGCCGGTGCCGTGCGCGGTGGTGGCCGCTCTTCTTGAGCTGGCCCCGCATCGCACCGTTGGGGAACTCCGAGTTGTGGATGTTCACGTAGTACTGGCGCGGGTGCTTCTTGATGTCCTTCAGCACCGCCTTGTCGAGCCCGCTGACGCAGCCCTTGTGCACGGCCGTCCCGTCGAACAGCGCGACCACGATTGGGCCCGCGACGCCCTTGGCGCCCTTGTGGATGTGCGCCATCGTGGGCGGCTCGGCGATGTTCTTCCAGCGCAGCCGGAAGCAGACCTTCCCGGCCTTGGGGTTGACGCGCACCACGGCCTTGCCGCGAGCGTCGCTGTCGCCCGGGCCCGGCACCTCGTTGGCGCCCTTCAGCTTGGCCTGGAGCACCTTGGCGTGGTGACGCTTTGCGTGGCGCTTCCCGTGGGCGCCAACCGGCCCGGCCACGAACAGCGCACCGGCCAGAGCGGCGAGCGCCGAAAGCGCGACGAGCCTTGCAATACGGATTCGCACGTACCCTCCTGGAGTTCGAATTCGTGTTCGAAACCCGCTTACCCGGCGGCAGTTGCGGTCATTCGGGCGTGACGTAGGCGCCCGAGAGGCCGCCGTCGACCAGGAATGTCGAGGCCGTGACGTATGACGACTCGTCGCTCGCAAGGAAGAGCGCACCCTGGGCGATCTCCCGCGCCTCGGCGAAGCGGCCCATCGGCAGGTGGAGCAGCCGCCGCTGCGCCTGCTCGGGATCCTTGGCGTAGAGCTCACGCAGGAGCGGCGTGTCCACCGGCCCCGGGCAGAGAGCGTTCACGCGCACCCCGCGGCGGCCGAACTCGACGCCAAGCTCGCGCGAGAGCGACAGCACTCCCCCCTTCGAGGCGGTGTAGGAGATCTGCGAGGTGGCGGCGCCCATCACGGCGACGAACGACGCGGTGTTGATCACCGAGCCGCCGCCGGTGTCGAGCAGGTGCGGGATCCCGTGCTTGCAGCAGAGGAAGACCGACTTGAGGTTCACGTCCTGCACCCGCTGCCAGGCCTCGAGCGAGGTGTCGAGCACCGAGGCATCGTCCGTGGGCGATATGCCGGCGTTGTTGAAGAGCACGTCGATCCGCCCGTGCTCCTCGCGCGCGCGCGCGTACATGTCGCGAACGGCGTCGTCGTCGGCGACGTCGCACTCGTGGCGCACGTGATCCGCCGGGGCGATGTCGACGCCGACGACCGTGGCCCCCTCCTCCTCGAACAGCTCGCAGGTGGTGGCCCCGATCCCCCCGGCGGCGCCGGTGATCACGCAGACCTTGCCCTTGAGCCGTTCCATTACCCCGTCGCTACGTAAACGTTCTTGAGCTCCGTGTATTGCTCCAGGGCGTGCGGGCCGAGCTCGCGGCCGACGCCGGACTGCTTGAAGCCCCCGAACGGCGTGCTCACCCGCACGGAGGTGTTGGAGTTGATCGAGACCACGCCGGTGTCGATCGCGCGGGCCACCCGCAGGGCCTTGGCGCCGTCGCGCGTCCAGACCGACCCGGAGAGGCCGTAGATCGTGTCGTTGGCGAGGCGGACCGCCTCCTGCTCGTCGCGGAACGGGATCACGCAGGCCACGGGCCCGAAGATCTCCTCTCGCGCCGCCCGGTCGTCGTTCGTCACCGGGCAGAGCACCGTGGGCGGGAACCAGAAGCCCGGGCCCTCCGGCGCGCTGCCGCGGATGGCCACCGGCGCGTCGCCGTTCACGTAGGAGCCGACCGTCTGCCGCTGGTCCTCCGAGATCAGCGGCCCCATCTCGGTCTCCTCGTCGAGCGGGTCGCCCACCTTCATCGCCTCGACCGCCTCCTCGAGCGTGTCCATGAAGCGGTCGAGGGCCGAGCGCTCGACCAGGATGCGCGAGCGAGCGCAGCAGTCCTGGCCGGCGTTGCCGAACACCGCCGCCGGGGCCGCGGCGGCCGCTCGCTCGAGGTCGGCATCGGCAAAGACGACGTTGGCCGACTTGCCGCCCAGCTCCAGCGTCACCCGCTTGATCGTCGCGGCCGCCGACTCGGCGATCCGGCGGCCGACCTCGGTCGAGCCCGTGAAGGCGATCTTGGCCACGTCGGGGTGCTCCACGAGCCGCTGGCCGCAGACCGACCCCGGCCCCGGGACCACGTTGACGACGCCCTCCGGAACCCCGGCCTCGGTAGCGATCCGCTCGAACTCGACGGCCGTGAGCGGTGTCAGCTCGGCGGGCTTGAGCACCACCGTGTTGCCCGCCGCCAGCGCCGGCGCCAGCTTCCACGACGCGATCACGAGCGGAAAGTTCCAGGGCGTGATCAGGCCGACAACCCCCAGGGCGCGACGAACGGTGTAGACGGAGCTGCCGGTGGCGGATTGCTCGAACAGCTCGCCCTTCGGCCTCCAGGCCTCCCCCGCGAAGAAGCGCAGGATGGCGGCGCCGCGGGCAG
>DASXBA010000162.1:0-1786 GCA_036406475.1 Thermoleophilaceae bacterium
CACTTCGTCTGGGGCGCGACCGCGCGGATCGTGCAGTCGCTGCTCGAGCGGCTGCGGCCCGTCCTCTAGCTAGACGTCCTTCTCGATAGGCACGTTCACGAGGTTCCCCCACTCGGTCCACGAGCCGTCGTAGTTCTTCACCTCGTCCAGGCCGAGCAGCTCGTGCAGCACGAACCACGTGTGCGCCGAGCGCTCACCGATGCGACAGTAGGCGATGATCGGGTCTCCGTTCACGACTCCCTTGGCCGCGTAGAGCTCGCGCAGCTCGTCGGCGGGCTTGAACGTGCCGTCCTCCTTCACCGCCTGCGCCCACGGGACCGAGGCCGCGCCCGGGATGTGGCCCCCCCGCTGCGCCCCCTCCTGCTCGTATCCGGCCATCGCAATCAGCTCGCCCGAGTACTCCTGGGGCGAGCGCACGTCCACGAGCTGCGTGCCGCCGCCGAGCGCGCGCAGCACCTCTTCGCGGCGCGACCGGATCGACTCGTCGCCGGCCTGCGCGACGAACTGCTGCGGCTCGTACGACGGGACGTCCGCCGTGGTCGGGCGGCCCTCCGAGATCCACTTCTCGCGCGGGCCGTTCATCAGCCTGACCTCGGTGTGCCCGTAGTAGTGCAGGTACCAGTACGTGTAGGCCGCGAACCAGTTGTTGCGGTCGCCGTAGAGCACGATCATGTGCTCGTTCGAGATGCCGCGCGAGCCGAACAGCTCCCCGAACTGCTCCGGCCCGAGGAAGTCGCGCTTGACCTGGTCCTGGAGGTCCGTCTTCCAGTCGAAGCCGATCGCGCCGGGGATGTGCGCCTCGGCGTAGAGGCCCGGGTTCTCGCCGACCTCCACGATCCGGATCGAGTCGTCGCCGAGGTGATCCTCGACCCACTGCGTCTCCACCAGGACGTCCTTCGCGTAGCCGCCCACGCTCCCCTCCTGAGTCTCGCCGAACCGGGCGCGACCAAACATATCGACGCGGCCTCAGGCGAGCACCTGCGCCACCGCCGCGGTCATCGCCCGCAGCCACCCGTCGCGCCCGGCCGGGTCCGCCTCGACCACCGCCACCGGCATGCGCCAGGTGGCGGCCGCCTCCCGGACCGCCGCGGCGCCCGCCGCCAGCGCCTCCGGCGCGACCGTGCCGGCAGCCTCGTAGACGAACCCCCTCACCGGCGTGTCCACGAGCCGCTCCAGCAGCGATCGCAGCCGCGGGCCGTGCACCGCCGCCGCCGTGTCGCCGGACGCCGTGCCCATCAGCCAGCAGATCGCGCTCGTGCCGGCGAGCGCGGGCAGCAGCGTTCCGAGGCGGTCCGGATCCGCGACCAGGGCGTCCGCGCCCACCGCCCGGATCGCGTCGAGGCCCTCCTCCGAGCGCGTCGTGCCGCGCACCTGGTGGGCCCGCTCGCGGAGCGCGGTGGCGAGCGCCCGGCCGCGGCAGCCGCAGCCGACGACGAGCACGCGGGCCAGCTAGCTCTGCCCCCGCTGGGCGCGGTAGCGCTCGGCCTGCTCCTTGCGCCAGCGCTCGGCGGCGTCGACCTCGCTGCGGATCTGGTCCTCGGTCAACTCGGGCCGCCCGCTCGCCCGGCGGCGCGCGTTCTGGGCCTCCAGCATCTCGTCGATGTCCTGGTGCTCCAGCTCGGCCTCGAGCTCCGGCGAGCGCGTCGGCCGCCAGTCCACCTGCTCGGCGCCCGAGCCGGGGTACCACTTGCCGATCGCCAGGAAGATCCCGAGGACGACGATGAACCCGCCCAGGACGAAGACGCCGAACTCGTCCACCGGCCGAGTGTAGAGCCACGGGAGGCAA
>DASXBA010000163.1:0-4632 GCA_036406475.1 Thermoleophilaceae bacterium
CCCGACCTGGATGCGGTCGCCGAGGAGATCGGCGTCGACAAGGACACGCTCAGCAAGATGACGTTCGAGGGCGGCTTCTCGTTCGTCGGCGTCAAGGGCTGGAAGCAGGGCACCGCCTGGGTCAATCCGGGCGTGACGCTCCACCCCGACGATTCCGAGGGGGACCTGTCCGGTTACCTCCAGCTCGACCCGCGGCTCGGCACCTACGGCATGGTCGTCGCCGACTTCGTCGACTTCGAGACCAACGCGGAGGGGGCCGCGGCCAGGACCAACCGGATGAGGATCGGCTCGAAGACCTATGACTCGAGCGTCTTCCCGGCGGGCTATGCGGGCTTCCACATCGTCGTCACCGACGCGCGCACCCTGGCGCTCAAGCGCAACCTCACCTACTTCACCAACACCGGCGCGCAGAGCGCCGACCAGGCGGGCCAGCGGGCGGTCGCCGCCGCGCTCAAGGGAGCGCAGGACGACGAGCTCGTGTTCATGCAGAGCTTCGGCTCGCCCAGGCCGAGCGGCCTCTCGGACTGGACCGGCATCGGCGAGGGCGTCGAGCGCATTGGCGGAACGCGCACGGTGGTGAACCAGCTGGACGGCGCCGGGGAGTACGCGCTCGTCGGGCGGCCCGGGATGTCGCAGCCGGCGGCCGAGTCGACACACGACCCGCCAAAGGACTCGAAGCTCCCCGACGGCTACCGGACCGGCATGGCCGGCAAGCTCACCGGCATGCTCAGCCGCTCGCGCGACGCCGCGTACGAGCCCGCCTCGGAGGACCCCTCCGGCGCGGTCCTCACCAACGACCTGAGCCACATCCTCTACCAGGCCCCCACGCCGTTCCCCGCCTCCGGCACACCCGGCTTCACGAAGGCGAGCGCGTACATCGCGGACAAGCTCGGGCTCCGCGACAAGACCGACGTACGCCGCAACTACACCGACGACCTCGTGAACTGGCTGACCCAGAAGGACGCGCTCGACAAGCTCGACTATCCGGGCGGCAGCCCCGGCTTCAGCCAGGCCGAGTTCAGCACCCTGAAGGCGCAGCTCCTGACCGAGTTCCCCAAGGTCGACGAGATCAAGAGCAAGCTGATTCCGCTGCTCCAGGAGCCGTTCAAGCGCTCCGTGCTGACGAACTACGCCGAGGTCCAGTCGATCCAGGACGAGGCGTTCCAGCACTCCGGCAAGGACCTGAACGCCGACTCGGTCACGAGCTCGCAGCTGATCGGCCTCCTCCGCACCGCGGTCGAGACGATCGTGCCGAAGATCAGCGTGGACGAGGCGGAGGCCGCGGCGGTGATGGACCCGATGCTCACGGTGCTCGCCGTCGCGGGAGCGGCCGCCTCCTATTACGAGAGCCAGAAGGACGACGGCAGCTCGCTGGTCGACGCCTTCCGGGTTCGCGCCGGCGACCTCGCGCACGAGACCACCAAGCGCTTCAACGCCACGCTGACCCGGCTCGACCTCGCCGGCGACATCCTCGTGACCGACTACGGCAAGCTCACCACGGCCTACCAGAAGGCGCTCGGCGATCCGCACTGGACAATCAACACCCAGCAGCGCGCCAAGGCCGAGCTGCGGCTCGAGCGCTCGGCTCGCGAGTGGCTCTACGGCGAGCTGATCCGCGTCGGCTTCCGCACCGTCTCCCTGCCGGGCGTCCAGACCACCCAGGCCTGCTACTTCCTCAAGTGGCACGACGACCGCTTCGGCCAGCAGGAGCCCGTCTCGGCGCAGATGGCGCTGGTCCAGGGCTACAACGGCGCCTCGCCCCAGTACGAGACCTGGGGCCTCGCGGCGGGCGACTTCAGCGGCAAGATCGACGGCCTCCACGCCCCCGGTCCCGGCCTCACCGACCACCTGTTCAGACCGATCACACTCGACGACGAGAACGCCCTGGGCCTGTACAAGCCCTGGTTCTTCAAGCGCTACCTGCCGGCAAATCAGACGGTCAGCCCCTGCGACACCTCGCCATAGGCGCCTGCTACCGTTTAGGTACGCGGTTTTCCCTGATTTGCAGCGGTTTTCGCTAATCGAGAGTCGCGCCGCCGGAGCCGCTGAGAGGATGTGACTATGCCGACACCGAAGGACCGAGCAGACGAGAAGCGCAAGGAACGGCTCGCCGAGATCGAGCAGCAGGTCAAGGACGGCACGCTGAAGATCCGCAAGATGACCAAGAAAGAGCGCGCCGCCCACCCGCCCCGGCCTCGGCCGGAGAGCGGTCGCGGCCGCCGGCGCGGCTGAGTCGAATAGCTGTATAGGGACCGTCTAGGTCCCGTACACTGTCTCCGTGGCCAGCGAGCTGCGGATCGGTGAACTCGGCCGCCGGGTCGGGCTCAAGCCCGAGCTGCTGCGCGCCTGGGAGAACCGCTACGGCCTGCTGCGCCCGGCGCGCACGCCGGGCGGCCTGCGGCTGTACTCGCCCGAGGACGAGCGACGGGTACGGCGGATGCAGGAACGGATCGCCGGTGGCCTGTCGGCCGCGGAGGCGGCGCAGGCCGTGCTCGCGGAGCCCGCAAGCGGCGGCGGCCAGCCCCTGGACCGCGACGCCGAGCGCCTCCGCGAGGCGCTCGACGGCTTCGACGCGGAGGAGGCCAACGCCGCCCTCGATCGGCTCCTCGCCTCGTTCCTGCTCGACACCGTCCTGGCGGAGGTCGTGCTCCCCTACCTGCGCGAGCTCGGCGAGCGCTGGGACGAGGGCACGGCGAGCATCGGCCAGGAGCATTTCGCCAGCAACCTGCTTCGCGCCCGGCTCGCCGCCCTCGCCCGCGGCTGGGAGCTTGGCGCCGGGCCGCTCGCGCTGCTCGCCTGCGCGCCGGGCGAGCTCCACGACCTGCCGCTGCTCATGCTCGGCCTGGCGCTGCGGGCACGCGGCTGGCGCGTCGCCTACCTCGGCGCCGACACGCCCGGGGAGAGCCTGGTGGAGGGGACCGAGCGGCTCGAGCCGAGCCTGGTGGTGGTGAGCGCCGTCAGGCGAGGGCGCTTCGGCAGCGCGCAGGCGCAGCTGGCCGCGGTCGCGAAGAGGTCCCCGCTCGCGATCGCCGGGCCGGGCGCGACCAGGTCGCTGGCCGATTCCGTCGGCGCGCAGCTGATCGAGGGCGGGCCGGTCGACGCCGCGGAGCGGCTGGCCTCTCAGGCTGCCGCGTAGCGGCCGTCGGGGTCGAAGCGCTCGGCCTGCCGCCTGGCGTTGAAGCCGCGCGGGCGCGTGTCCACCCCCACGCCGGCCACCCACTGCCAGTTGCCCGCGTTGTTGGCGGGGTCGCCGTCCACGAGCAGCTCGAAGAAGTGGCGCTCGCCCTCGCGCCAGTCGATGCCGAGCGTCTTGGTGAGGTAGCCCGCCGCGATCAGCCGCGCGCGGTTGGGCATCCAGCCCTCCTCCCGCAGCTGGCGCATGGCGGCGTCCACCACCGGTTCGCCGGTCTCGGCGTTGCGCCAGCGCTCGAGCGCCTCGTCGTCGTGCTCCCAGTCGCCCCGGTCGTGGAGCCCCTCCTCGCGCATGCGCGGGTGCACATTGAGGAGCTGGGCGAAGAAGTCACGCCAGCAGAGCTGGCGGGCCAGCTCGTCGGCGCCGTCGCCGGGCGGCAGCTCGGCCAGCAGCAGCCGCGGCGAGATGCACCCGAAGCGCAGGTAGGGGCTCAGGCGCGACGTGGCGTCCTCGGCGAGGGCGTCCCTGTGGCGGTGGTAGGCGTCGAGTCCGTCCTCCTTGAACGCGTCGAGCCGATCGAGCGCGGCGGGTTCGCCGCCCACCGGCAGCCGTGGCGAGGGCTCGGTCTCGACCAGCTCGTCGAGTCGCGGCAGCGCACCGAGGTCGACGTCCACGGGCTCGAGCCCGTCCGGCGTGCCGGCGAGGGGCCGCAGCTCGGCCTCGCGCCAGCGCCGCCAGTAGGGCGTGAAGACGCGGTAGTGGTCGCTGCCCTCCGGCGTCAGCTCGCCCGGCGGCACCACGGTTATCCCGGGGAACGAGCGCACCTCGATCTCGTCTCGGAGCCGCTCCTCGCGGCGGCGGCCGTAGGCCCCCACGTCGGCGCTCAGGTGGACGGCCTCGGCGCCTCCCTCCCGCGCGACCTTGAGCGTCTCGGCGACCGGGTCTCCGCGCCTGACCACGAGCGGAGCGCCGAGCTTCCCCAAGTCGTCGCGGAGCTCCTCGAGGGTCTCCAGCAGGAACGCCGTGCGGTTCGCGCTCCGCCTCGTGAGCCGCTCGTCGAGCACGAACAGCGGTAGCACGCGCCCGTTCTCGGCTGCGGCCGCCAGGGCCGGCTGGTCGTGGACGCGCAGGTCGCGGGTGTAGAGAACGATCGTTGTGGACATAATCTGTACAATAGCTATACAAGCTCTCTACAACCACAGCATTGTCGGAAGGAGCATCGAATGAAGAACCTCAGCCCTGTCGCCGCGATCCTGCTGGTCGTCGGCGGTCTCAACTGGGGCCTGGTGGCCCTGTTCAAGTTCGACCTCGTCGCGTGGGTCTTCGGGCTCGACTTCGGCCAGACCAACGTGGCCACCCGGATCATCTACGGCCTGGTCGGCCTTTCCGCCGTGGTGATCGCGGCGCGGATCGGCGAGCTCGGCGGCAATCTCCAGGCCCGCGCCCGCCGTCCCGCAGCGGACGCGTGAGAGCGCCGAGCTCCGCCGCCTGGAACGAGG
>DASXBA010000164.1:0-25302 GCA_036406475.1 Thermoleophilaceae bacterium
CCGGCTGATCGTTCCGAACGAACAGCTCGCCGCGGGCTCGATCGTCAACCACACCGTGGTCGATCCGCGGATCCAGGTCGAGATCTCGGTATGGCTGCCGCCCGGCGCCGATCTGGAACGCGCGCTTGCGCTGCTCGACGGCGAGGAGGGCGTCGAGGCGAGCGTGGCGGAGGCCGACAAGGAGGGCATCCGGCTGAGCGCCAGAACGTGGGCGGAGAGCGCCCGCGAGCGCGGCGGAGTGGCGGCTCGGCTGCGGCGAACATGGCTTCGCCGCCTCCGTGAGGAGGGTCTATCCTCAGTCGAGGCTTCCTAAGAGCGCCGCTGCGAGGAGCGGAGCGCGGGCGTTGGCCGCGCGAGCACCGCAGGACTATTTCGCGGCGCCGGAAGGTGACGAAGGAATGACACGCCGCCAGAGACAGCAGCGACGGCGGAGACGGCACGGTCGCCGCTCGAGCAAGGCCATGCTCGCCCTCGCCGTGCTCGGCATCCTGGTTGCGGTGGCGCTCCTGTCGGTGATGGGCTACGTGCTGGCGGTGGCGGCGACGGCCCCCGACCTGAGCGAGCTGAAGCCGCAGAACAAGGGCGAGACGTCGGTGATCTACGCCGCCGACGGGTCGCGGCTCGGTTTCGTCCAGTCGGACGAGATCCGCACGCCGATCCCCTGGCACGACATGACACCGGCGCTGCGCCACGCGACGGTCGCGATCGAGGACGAGCGCTTCTACCACCACAAGGGCATCGACTACGGATCGATCATCCGCGCCGGGGTCAAGAACCTCGAGTCCGGCAAGACCGTGCAGGGCGGCTCGACGATCACCCAGCAGCTCGTGCGCGCGCTCTACATCAAGGACCCAAAGCGCAACTTCACGCGCAAGATCCGCGAGGCCAAGCTCGCCTCCGAGCTCGAGCACAAGCACTCGAAGAGCTGGATCCTCCACAACTACCTGAACGACGTCCCCTACGGGACGCTCGGCGGCCGCACCGCGATCGGCGTCGAGGCCGCCGCGGAGACGTTCTTCGACAAGCACACGCAGGACCTGACGCTGGCGGAGTCGGCGCTCCTCGCCGGCTTGCCGCAGGCGCCCTCGCGCTTCAACCCGTTCCACAATCCCGCCGCCGCGCTGGAGCGCCGCAACGAGGTGCTCGACAGCATGGTCGACAATCACTTCCTGTCGGCGGCGAGCGCCCAGCAGGCCAAGCAGGAGAGGCTGCGCCTGAAGCACGGCACGCGCTACACGCACCGGCGCGAGCCCTACTTCTTCGACTTCGTCCAGGACCAGCTGATCGAGAAGTACGGGGTGGGCGTCTACCGCCGCGGCGGGCTCAAGGTCTACACGACGATCGACCCCAAGTTCCAGCAGGCAGCGCGCAACGCGATCGACGGCGAGCTCGCCGGCTACCCGGGCCCGGCCTCGGCGATCGTGAGCGTCGACCCCGCCAACGGCTACATCCGCGCGATGGCCTCGAGCGGCACCTACAAGGACCGGACCTTCAACCTCGCGGCGCAGGGGCATCGCCAGCCGGGGTCGGCCTTCAAGACGTTCGTGCTCACGACCGCGATCCGCAAGGGCATCGACCCGACCAAGACCACCTATGTCTCGAAGCCCCTCGACCTGAACGTGCCCGGCTACGGGCCCTGGAAGGTCAAGACGTACGGCAACACCTACGGAGGCACGATGAACCTGGTGACCGCCACGCTGCACTCCGACAACACCGTCTACGCGCAGCTGATCATCGACGTCGGCCCCAAGGCCGTGCGCGAGACGGCCAAGATGATGGGGATCAAGACCCACCTCGACGGGCTCCCCGCCGAGGGCCTCGGGGGTCTGCGGCTGGGCGTCTCTCCGCTGGAGATGGCCGACGCCTACGCGACGCTCTCGGCCGGCGGCATCCGCAGCGAGCCGATCGCGATCAGGAAGGTGGTCTTCCCGGACGGCAAGTCGGACGACCTCGGCAAGCCGCAGCGCAAGCGGGTCCTCTCGGACGGCGTGGCCTACGAGGTGACCAAGATCCTGGAGCAGAACATGAAGTCGGGCACCGCCGTGCGCGGGAACATCGGCTGCCCGGCGGCGGCCAAGACGGGAACCACCGACAACGAGAACGACGCCTGGCTCGTGGGCTACACGCCCAAGCTCGCCACGGCCGTCTGGATGGGCTACCCGAACGCGCTGATCTCGATGCCGGGCGTACAGGGAGGCTCGTACCCGGCGTCGATCTGGCACGACTTCATGTCCGTGGCGCACGGCTCCGACTGCAGCGACTTTCCGCAGCCCAAGGAGCCGGTCGACTTCTCACCGTTCTACGGCCACTACTCGAGCACCGGCGGCGGCTCCTCGGGCAGCTACGGCGGCGACAGCAACGGCTCCTACGGCGGCAAGGGCTCCTCGCCCTCCGGCGGCGGCACCCCCTCGACCGGAGGCGGCGGAGGCGGCGGCTACGACCCGCGCCTGTACGAGTCGCCGCCCCAGGCCGAGCCGCACGTGAGTCCGCCGCCGCCCACGCCCGCTCCGCCGAGCGGCGGCGGAGGCCACGGGAACGGCGGCGGCCACGGCGGCGGCAACGGCCAGGACCACATCGGGCCCGGCAACTAGCGCGTAGAACGCCTCTTCCCGATCGCGACCACGGTCGCGACGTACAGGAGCTCGATCGCCGTCTGGAAGATCCTGAACGCCACCGCGATCGCCGTAGCCACGGTGCCGGTGAGGACCGCCGTCATGGCCGTGGCCAGCGCGGCGTCGCGGGTGCCGAGGCCGCTCGGGACGATGAAGGTGAGGACGGCGACGCAGAAGGCCACGGGGTAGGCCGCGGCGATGTAGGGGAAGTCCGAGGCGTCGATCGACTGAAGGGCCGAGGCGAACGCGAACACGCCCAGGCCGATGATCGCCCACGAGATCAGGTAGAGCACCGCCATCTGGAGGACGCGGGCGAACGGCAGCGTCTTGGGAAGCGGCTCGCGGCCGAGCTTGCGGAGGCCGAAGTTGGCCAGCGGGCCGAATACGCGCGGGTGGAGGACGGTCAGCACGATCGGGACCAGGGCGATGATGGCCCAGCGCGCCGGCTGGTCCTGCAGCGACGGCAGCTTGATGACGAAGTAGGCGCCGACCATCACGGCGGTGCCGAAGCCGAGGACGAGCTCGTAGACCACGCTCGCCAGGCAGACGCGCTTGGTCACGCCGTAGCGCTCCGACATCACCACGCGGCCGACGACCATCAGCGCGTTGGTGGGCACGTAGCGGGCGAGGATCGACTTGCCCCAGATCGAGCGGCCCGGCCGGGCCGGGATGTCCTCGCCGAGCGAGTGCAGGATCACGCGCCAGTACTCGCTCTGGACGAAGTAGAAGGCGGCGACCGCCAGCCCGGAGAGCGCCAGCCAGCCGGGTGAGAAGCGCCAGTCGAAGTCGGGCAGCTTGTTCCACTGCTTGACGACGAAGAAGATGAGGAAGCCGAAGATGAGCCCGGCCAGGCCCCACTGGAGCGCGAACTTGGCGACCGGCGACTTCGGCTGCACGTCGCCGATCGCCGCGGCAGTGCTACCGGCGCGCTCGAGGAGCGTGGGCGACGATTCCCTCTCCTTGCCTGCCGACGGCACGGCGGAGACTGTACCCCCGGGCGCGCCCCGCGGCGCGGTTACGCTGCCTCCATCCGAGAGCTCCAGCTGATCGAGGCGATCGAGCGCGCCGCCGGAGCGCGGGGCGACCGGCTCGTACGCTGGATCGGCGACGACGCCGCCGTGGTCCGCTCGCGGGCGTTCGCCGTCACGTCGATCGACTCGATCGCGGACGGCGTTCACTTCGAGCTGTCGACGCACTCGCCCGCCGACGTCGGCTGGAAGGCACTCGCCCAGTCGCTGTCCGATCTCGCCGCCATGGGCGCCGAGGCCGGCGAGGCGTACGTCTCGCTTGCGCTGCCCGGCGACTTCCACACCGATCGGGCGGTCGAGCTGGTTCGCGGCCTCGAGGAGCTCGCCGCCGCAACCGGCACGACGCTGGCCGGCGGCGATGTGATCTCCGCGCCGGCGCTGGTGGTCAGCGTCTGCGTCACGGGCTGGGCGGACGAGGAGGACTCGCTGGTGGGCCGCGACGGCGCCGCGCCCGGGGATCTCGTGGGTGTGACCGGCGCCCTGGGCGCCTCCGCCGCCGGCCTGCTCGTCCTCCGCGGCGAGGCGCCCGAGGACGACCTGCTGGCGCGCCGCCACCGGCGCCCCGAGCCTCGGCTCGCGGCGGGGCGCGCGCTGGCCGCCGCGGGCGCCACGGCGATGATCGACCTGAGCGATGGCCTCGCCACCGACGCCGCCCACCTGGCGGACCGGAGCGGCGCCGAGCTCCGCCTCGACCTGGCGGCGCTGCCGCTCGCTCCCGGCGTGGCCGAGGCCGCCCTGGCCGCCGGTGCGGAGCCGGAGGAGCTGGCGGCGACCGGCGGCGACGACTACGAGCTGCTCGTCACCGTTCCCGGGGACAAGCGCGAGCGCGCGGAGGAGTCTGCGGCGGCGGCGGGCGCGCCGCTCACCTGGCTAGGCGAGGTCCGGCTCGGCAGCGGCCTCGCGCTGGTAGGACCGGATGGAGCGCTCCGAACCGGCCTGCGAGGCTTCGAGCAGCTTTGACCTGCGGCGCCCGATCCCGCGCTCGAGGATCGCCTCGGCGACCGCCACCGGATCGACGACGTACTCGCCGCGATAGACGGTCCCCATGAGCAGAGTTGCGTGTGGCCGCATCATCGGTCTTCCATGACCTCCTGCCGGGTCTATCGGCAGGCGCTCAGAGGCGGGCGAGTTGGCCGCCCGGGCGCTGGACGCATCGCGCGCTAGCGCGGGTCCAGAGCGGATTTCGTGCCGCCCAGCGAGCCCGGCCCGGCGTACGCGCCGGGGCCGTAGACGGGCGGCCGGTCGTCGACCGGCGGCGCCTCCTCGTCGGCCCCCGAGCGCGCTGCTGACACGACCACGACGAAGGCGGCCAGCAGGACGCAGCCGACGAGGACGGCGGGCAGCCCCACCGCGCCTCCGGTCACCAGCAGCAGCAGGTACCAGGCGCCGCTCAGGGGGTCGAGCCTGAGCGCGAGGAGCCAGTAGAGCGCCACGAGCAGCGGCGGGACCACGCCGATCCCCACCAGCACCAGGCGCGCGCGGCGCGGCGGCCGCGGCTTGGACAGCGTGGCGAGCATCCACAGGTGCGCCGCCGGGACGAGCATGAGGCTCGCGTAGGGGTTCAGGAGCCACAGCACGAGGGTCGCCGCGCAGGTCGTGAGGCAGGCCGCCACTGCCGCGCCGGGCGCGGAGGGGTCCGCGAGCTCCGGGTGCGAGCGGACGGTGACGAAGCGGAGCGCCCAGGCGAGCCCGGCCACCAGCGCGGCCACCGCGAGCAGCACCACGAGGGCCGGGCCGTCGAGCGGATATGAGTCGGGCGGCGGCGGAGAGGGCGGCCGGTCGGGGGTCGCGCCGAAGAGCGCCAGCAGCTCGGCCAGGACGAGGCCGGCGAGGATCGGCGCGAGGAAGACGCCGAGCCAGCGAAACCAGGGCCCGACCGCGAGCTTGCGCCGCCGGGCGCGGGCGAAGGCGTCGACGATCGCCACGAGCGCCGGAATCTGAAGCGAGAGGGCGAGAAGGGCGATGACCCAGCCGGGCATGATCTGGCTCACCGCCTGGATGTAGCTCCCCGGGCCGCGCTCGGGCGGCTTGCCCTGGTCGAGCGCCGTGACGGTGCGGAGCGTGCCGCGGCCGAGCCCGCCCAGCTTGTCGCGGTCGATCTTGTCGGCGCCGCCCGAGCCGGCCGGCGGCAGCTCACCGCTTCCCGACACCCGCACGGCCTCGTAGCCGTGGTCGAGCAGCACGGCCTGAGCGCCGAGGCCGATCGGGAACGACAGCCGCGCCAGCTGGCCGAGCAGGCCCGTGGAGCCGACGCGGCGGCTGAGCTCCTGGTGGATCGAGTCGTTCACGGTCCGCTGGAGGCCGATTCCGGTGCGGCGCGTGTCGCCGGACCAGGGAACCACCAGCGGGCCGCGGTTGCTGGGGGAGGCGAGGTCCGACATCACGAGCACCGCGTCGATCTCGTCCGGGTCGCCGAGCTGGTCGACGAGCTTCTCCGTCCCCACGTCGCCGAGGGTGGAGCCGTCCACCGACGCCAGGACCAGGGTCTTGCGGGTCGGCCTGCCCTCGAATACGCGCGCGAACTCGAGCAGCGCCGCGGTGTCCGCCGCGCTGCCGACCGCATCGGGCACGTCGGGGGCGTCGCGGGCGGCCACGATCACGATCTGCCGCTGCGAGCGCCCCGCCCGGCGGCCGATCACGTTGGCCATCGCCTTGCCGTTGCGTGAGAAGCGCTGACGGACGACGTGGAAGCCGCGCCGGTCGAGCTGGCTCGAGACGTCCCCGGCGAGAGCGAGGTCGCCCGGGCTGCCCACGCGCCTGTCGGGACGGCGAGCGGCGATCTGCGCGGCGGCCTGGCCTGCGAGGTCGCCGTCGAAGAGGACGTCCGCCGCCAGCCCCTGCGGAAGCGGCCGCGGACGGCTCTCGAGCGAGAAGGCCGCCACGACCAGGACCAGGAGGGCGGGCACGAACGCCGCGCGGTAGACGCGAGGCTCGATCACGGTCGGGTCACAGCCTCAACCTACAATCTGGAGGGTTGCACGCTTCGGCACCCCGCATATTGCTCGTCGATGACGAGCACTCGGTCCAGAAGCTGCTCACATACCCGCTTCGCAAGGAGGGTTACGACGTGGTGTCGGCCCTCGACGGCCGGGAGGCGCTGACCCGCCTGCGCGAGGGCGATTTCGACCTCGTCGTGCTCGACGTGATGCTGCCGAAAGTCGACGGCTTCGACGTCTGCCGCCAGATCCGCGCTCGCAGCACGGTGCCGATCATCATGCTCACCGCCAAGGCCGAGGAGATCGACAAGGTGCTCGGACTGGAGCTCGGCGCCGACGACTACATCACCAAGCCGTTCTCGGTCCGGGAGTTCCGCAGCCGGGTCAAGGCCGTGCTCCGCCGGGCCGAGCTCTCCCGCGGGGAGGAGGCGCTCGAGGAGCCGATCGAGGAGGACGACCTCCGCGTTGACTTCGAGAAGCGGCAGGTGGAGGTGCGCGGCGACCCGGTGCGGCTGACCTATGTCGAGTTCGAGATCCTGGCCGCGCTCGCCCGCAGCCCTGGTCGCGTCTACAGCCGGACGATGCTGCTCGAGCGCGTCTGGGGCGACTCGGCTTACCGGGATCCCCGCACCGTCGACGTGCACATCCGCCACCTGCGGGAGAAGCTCGAGAGCGACGCGCGCCAGCCGGAGCTGATCTTCACGGTGCGCGGGGTGGGCTACCGCTTCCGCGACCGGTGACCCAGGCATCGCTGCGCAACAAGCTCCTTCTGGTCTTCTTCGGCATCACGGCGGTGGCCTTCTCGGTCATCTACTTCGTCGTGGTCCCGCAGCTCGAGTCGACCCTCCGCGACCAGCAGCTCAGCGACCTCAAGCGCGGCGCCACGAGCACCGCGCCGCGCTTCTCGGCGATGATCGGGCGGGACGTACCGGCGCCGGTGGTCGACCGGCGCGTGCGGGCCGCGGCCGAGGCCACCGACTCGCGCGTGACCCTCCTCAGCATCCAGCAGTCGCTCGTCGGCCCGCGCGGGCGCGTTCGCTTCTTCGTCCTCTCCGACTCCGGCGAGGAGCGCGAGGTCCCGTCCGAGCCGGTGATCGCTCGCAGGGCCGTGGAGAAACGGCGGATCACGACCGGCTTCGGGACCGTGAACGGCGACAAGGTCGGCCAGGTCGCGCAGCCGATCGACTACCGCGGCACACCCGCCTGGGTCGCCCTCTACTCGCGCCCCCTCGGCGACGTCGCCGAGACGGTCTCGTCGGTCCGCGAGCGAGTGCTCGTGGCGACCGGCATCGCGCTCCTGATCGCGCTCACCGGCGGTTACCTCGTCGCGCAGGCCCTGGCCCGACGGGTCAAGCGGCTCGAGACGAGCGTCAAGGAGGTCGCGGCCGGCCGCTTCCAGGACCCGCTCCCGGTCGACTCGGACGACGAGCTCGGCCAGCTCACCCGCGCGTTCAACGAGATGCAGGAGCAGCTGCGCCAGGTCGACGTCGCGCGCAAGGAGTTCATCGCCACGGCCTCGCACGAGCTGCGCACGCCGATCTTCTCGCTCGCCGGCTTCGTCGAGCTGCTCCAGGACGAGGACCTCGACGATGAGACCCGGCGCGAGTTCCTCGAGACCATGAACGAGCAGGTCGCGAGGCTCCAGAAGCTCTCGGTGGACCTGCTCGACCTGTCCCGCCTCGACGCCGGTTCGCTCGAGGTCGAGCGCGAGCCCGTCGACCTGTCGGAGCTCGCCCGCTCGGTGCTGGGCGAGTTCACGCCCGCGCTGGGCGAGCACGGAACCGACCTCGACGTCGAGCTCCCGCTGGACGGCGTCGAGGCCAGCTGCGACGCCGAACGGGTCGCTCAGATCATGCGTATCCTGCTCGACAACGCCCTCAGGCACACGCCGGAGGGCACGAACGTCACAGTGAGCGCCGAGCGTCAAAACGGGGCCGCCGAGCTCACGGTGGCCGACAACGGCCCGGGCGTCGGCGAGAGCGCCGCGTCCCACGTCTTCGAGCGCTTCTACACCGGCGACGCCACCCGCGGCGCCGGGCTGGGGCTCGCAATCGCCCAGGAGCTGGCCGAGCGCATGCAGGGCCGGATCAAGCTCGACTCGCGCGCCGGCGCGACGAGCTTCACGCTCGAGCTGCCGAGCCCAGGCGGGGACTGGACTTGAGACGCCTCCTCGCAGCGATCGCCGTGGGCCTGGCCCTCGGCGTCGCGGCCTGCGGCAGCGGGAGCGGCGACAAGGCCGAGGGCCCGCGCAAGGTCGAGACCACCAAGGTCAACGTCGTCGAGAACATCGGCAAGAAGGGCGCCTTCGACCCGCAGGAGATCTACAAGCGGCTGTCCCCTGGCGTCGTGACCGTGATCTCGCTGTTCGGCGGCAACTCCCTGCTCTCGCGCGACGGCGGCGGCGAGGGCGGGCAGGGCTCCGGCTTCGTGCTCGACGGCGACGGCTACATCGCCACCAACGCCCACGTCGTCACCAGCGGCAAGGCGCCCGACACGCGCAAGGCCAAGCAGGTCTACGTGGAGTTCTCGGACGGCAACCGAGTCAAGGCGGACATCGTCGGCTACGACCTCAACCAGGACGTGGGCCTGCTCAAGGTGGACCCGAGCGGTCTCTCGCTCACTCCGCTCAAGCTCGGCTCCGCCCGCCACCTGACCGTGGGCGCCCCCGTAGCCGCCATCGGCAGCCCATTCGGCGAGGAGCAGTCCCTGACCGTCGGCGTCATCTCGGCCCTCGACCGCAACATCGAGTCGCTCACCGCCTTCCAGATCGGCAACGCGATCCAGACGGACGCGGCCATCAACCCGGGCAACTCAGGGGGCCCGCTGCTCGACTCGCGCGGGCGGGTGCTCGGCATCAACGCGCAGATCCGCTCCACCTCCGGCGGGGGCGAGGGCGTTGGCTACGCGATCCCGGTCGACGGCGTGCGCCGCTCGCTGCGGGAGCTGCGCGCCCACGGCAAGGTCGAGTACGGCTACCTGGGCGTGACGAGTCGTTCGCTCTACCCGCAGCTGGCCGACCGGCTGGGGCTCGACGTCCACGACGGGGCGCTGATCGTCGAGGTCCAGAAGGGCGGTCCCGCCGACGACGCCGGGCTGAAGGCCGGCGACGACAAGATCAGCTTCCAGGGCGAGCAGGGCATCCCGAAGGGCGGTGACGTGGTGGTGGCGGTCGACGGCCGCAGGCTCACCCGCAGCGACGACCTCGCCGACGTGATCAGCTCCAAGAGCTCCGGCGACGTGGTGGCGCTCGACGTCGTACGCGGCCACGACCGGCGCACGGTCAAGGTCAAGCTCGGGTCGCGGCCGAACAAGCCGCCCGAGGGTTAGGAGGAGCGCAGCCCGATCGCCGTTCGGGCGAGCACCGCACTATGACTTCACGAGGCCTGGTCCGGGAGCTCGCGCTCACGCTCCGCGAGCAGGTCCTGCCCCACCTCGGCTCACACGCGGGCCGGGCGCACGAGGAGGAGACGGCGGTCGGCGGCGACGTGACCTTCGCGATCGACGCCGACGCCGAACGCACGCTCGAGCGCTTCCTCGCCGAGCGCGCGCCGGACGTGGCCTTCTACTCGGAGGACCGGGGCCTGGTCGCGCCCGCGGGCGAGCCCGCGACCGTCCTGGTCGTCGACCCGATCGACGGCACGCGGCCGGCCCTCGCCGGGCTCGAGTCCTGCTGCGTGTCGGTGGCGGCGGCGCCGATGCGCGAGGGCGTGACGATGGGCGAGGTCGAGATCGGCTGCGTGGTGGAGATCCCGACCGGGGTCGTCTTCCTCGCCGAGCGCGGCGCGGGGCTCGTGGAGTCGCCGCCCGTCCGGCTGTCGGCCAACGAGCGGGTCGAGCGCATGTTCTGGACCTACGGGCTCCGCGGCCGACCCGCGCGGCCGACGGTGGAGGTGCTCGCCGAGCTCATCGACGCGTCGTCGGTGGGCGGGGCCAGCTTCGAGCTCGGCGCCGCCTCCTTCGACATGACCCGGGTCGTGACGGGGCAGCTCGACGCCTACGTGGAGCCGGGGCCGCGGCTGGTGGCCGACGTGCCGGGGATGCGCGAGGAGTTCGAGCGCGTCGGCGGTGGCGCGATCCTCAACAACTCGCCCTACGACCTGGCGGCCTCGGTGCTGATCCTGGAGGAGGCCGGGGCCGTGGTCACGGACGCATACGGCCGCTCGCTCGCCGACCGCCCGCTGCTCGGCTCGGAGGCCGAGTTCCAGATGTCGGTGGTGGCCAGTGCGAACCGCGTGTTGCACGAGCGCGTCCTGAGCTCGGTCCATGATGGGGTCGAACGTGTTTCGGGGTAGTCTCCCGGCGTGCGAGCGGAGTCCCCGCAGGTGACCGACGAAGGCCGCGACGTCTCTCTGACAATCCCCGCGAGACCGGATCATCTGGTTCTCGCCCGGTTGGCGCTGTCGGCCGTATGCCGGCTGACGCCTCTGTCGGCCGACGAGGTCGCCGACCTCAAGCTGGCGGTGACGGAGGCCGCCAACGACTACGTGGACGACGCCCGCCCCGACGAGCAGGAGGGCCGCCTCAACTTCGCGTTCAAGCTGCTCGAGGACAAGCTGATCCTCGAGTTGGACGGCCCGCCGGCTGAAGTCTCCGCGGTCGAGCAGGAGCTCGGGCGCGCGATCATCGACGCGACGGTCGACGAATGCGACTTCGGCGAACACCGCACCCGGCTCGTCAAGTACCTGGGCGCCGGGTAGGCCGCTAGTGCTCCAGCCCGTAGCGGTAGGCCACAAGAGCCTCGCCGATTACACCCATTTGGCGGGCAAGTCGCTCGTCGCGGAGATCAGGGAGCTCGCCGGGGAGCTCGAGGGCCTCAAGGTCCTCCACCTCTCGGCGACGGCGTTCGGAGGCGGAGTCTCGGAGATCCTCTACACGCTCATCCCGCTGATGACCGACGTCGGGATCGAGGCCGAGTGGCAGGTGATGCTGGGGCGCGAGGAGTTCTACAACGTCACCAAGCGGCTGCACAACGCTCTCCAGGGCAATCCCGACTCGCTGAGCGAGGACGAGTGGAAGATCTTCGAGCGCTACAACGCGCTCAACGCCAGCGAGATCTCGGGCGGCTGGGACGTGATCATCATCCACGACCCCCAGCCCGCCGGCATCCGCCGCCACGTGCCGGACAAGGCGGGGACCTGGATCTGGCGCTGTCACATCGACCTGTCGGCGCCCAACCCGGACGCCATCTCGCGGCTCGTTCCGCTCATTCGCGAGTACGACGGCTCCGTCTTCCACATCGAGCAGTACGTCCCGGCCGGGATCGACGGCGCGGGCACGATCTACACGATCCCCCCGGCGATCGACCCGCTGTCGCCCAAGAACATGCAGCTCTCGCCCGAGGACGCGGCCTTCGTCTGCGACCAGTTCGGCATCGACGTCGACCGCCCGATGATCTGTCAGGTCTCGCGCTTCGACCCCTGGAAGGACCCGATCGGGGTGATCGACGCCTACCGCCGGGTCAAGGACGAGGTGCCGAACGTCCAGCTCGCGCTCGTCGGCTCGATGGCCACGGACGACCCGGAGGGCTGGGAGTTCTTCAACTCGACGATGGCCTACGCGGACGGCGACCCCGACATCCACATCCTCAACAACCTGAACAACGTCGGCGCGATCGAGGTCAACGCCTTTCAGTCGCAGTCGGACGTGGTGATCCAGAAGTCGATCCGCGAGGGCTTCGGCCTGACGGTCTCCGAGGCGCTGTGGAAGGTGCGGCCGTTCATCGGCGGCGACGTGGGCGGCATCCCGCTCCAGGTCCGCGACGGCGAGACCGGCTACCTCGTCTCCTCGCCCGAGGACTGCGCCGAGCGGGCGCTCCGCATCCTCAAGGATCCCGAGCTCGGCCGCCAGCTCGGCCGCTCGGGCAAGGAGCACGTGCGCGAGCATTTCCTCACCCCCCGCCTCCTGCGCGACTGGCTGCGTATCTTCAAGGAGAGAACATGAGGTCGCCGCTGATCCTCGTCTCCAACCGGGGCCCCGCGACGTTCGAGCGGGAGGACGACGGCACGCTGGCCGCACGCCGCGGCGGGGGTGGGCTCGTCACGGCGCTCAAGGGCCTCGTGGAGCACCGCGAGGCGATCTGGGTCGCCTCGGCGATGACAGAGGAGGACGTCGAGGCCAGCCGCGACCACGACGGCCAGAGCTTCGGCGTGGAGCTCGACGGCGTGGACTACCAGGTGCGCCTGGTGGAGAGCGACCCGGAGGCCTACGACCGCTTCTACAACGTCGTGGCCAACCCGATGCTCTGGTTCATCCAGCACTACCTCTGGGACCTCTCGAACGCCCCGGACATCCGCAAGCACGAGGTCGACGCCTACGAGCACGGCTACTGCGCCGTGAACCAGGACCTCGCCGAGGCGGTGCTCGAGGAGGCCTCCGGCGGCGAGGCCCCGGTCGTGATGCTCCACGACTACCACCTCTACATCGCTCCCAAGTTCATCCGCGAGGAGCGGCCGGACCTCTTCCTCCACCACTTCGTCCACATCCCCTGGACCCAGCCGGACGCGTGGCGCGTGCTGCCGAGCGACATCCGCGAAGACGTCTACGAGGGCATCCTCTCCAACGACATCGTCTCCTTCCACACGCGCTCCTACAGGCGCAACTTCCTGCTCTGCTGCCGCGAGCTGTTCGACCTCGATGTCGACGAGGAGGCGGGCATCGTCCGCTTCGAGGGGCGCGACGTCTGGGTCCGCGCCTACCCGCTTCCGATCTCGGCCGAGAGCTTCGCCCGCAGCGCGCAGCGCCCCGCCGTCCACGAGTACGAGCGCGAGATCCTGCGCCGCCGGCGCGAGCACCTGATCCTGCGCGTGGACCGGGCCGACCTGTCGAAGAACGTCCTCCGCGGCTTCACCGCCTTCGACCTCTTCCTCGACCAGCACCCGGAGTTCCGCGAGAACGTCACCTTCATCGCCCACCTGATCCCCTCGCGCCAGGACGTGCCCGAGTACGCCGAGTACCTCGAGAAGATCGAGGCTCTGGTGGCGGTCGTGAATCACCGCCACGGCACGACCGACTGGATGCCGATCGAGCTGCGCCTGCGCGAGAACCTCGAAGAGGCCATCGCCGCCTACAAGCACTACGACCTGCTCGTGGTGAACGCGATGTTCGACGGCATGAACCTGATCGCCAAGGAGGGCCCGCTCGTGAACGAGCGCGACGGCGTGTCGCTCCTGAGCGAGAACACGGGCGCCCACGAGGAGCTGGCCGACTTCGCGCTCTCGGTCAACCCGTTCGACGTCCAGGAGCAGGCCGATGCGATCCACCGGGCCTTGACGATGGGCGGCGACGAGCGTGGCTGGCGCGCCCAGGGCCTGAAGCGCATCGTCACCTCGCGCGATCCCGGCGACTGGGTCGACGACCAGCTCGCCGACATCGACGCGAAGCGCAAGGGCCGGGCCCCGGTCGCTTCCTAAAGGCGCCCTTTAGCCAGCCGTATTTGAGTCCCATCCCGAGGATGGGATCTTCTCTGCGTTGCCGGCGCGAGCTGCTGCTCGACTGGCTGCCGCTGGCGGTCTACCTGGCCGCGTCGGCGGTTGCCTTCAAGGTCTGGGGGCCGCCGCTGCGCGACGACTGGACGTGGGCCTGGGTGCTCGGCGGGCTCCTGGTCGCCTCGATCAGGCAGCTGCGCCGCTGGGTGCGCGGCGTGGTCGTGGACTGGATCCCCTTCGTCCTCGCCCTGATCGCCTACGACGCCGTCCGCGGCTGGAGCGACCGGGCCTTCTCGATCACCCCGCACGTATGGCCGCAGATCGACGTGGACCGCTTCCTCTTCTTCGGCCACATCCCGACCGTGGTGCTCCAGCGGGCCTTCTACCACCCCGGCCACCTGCACTGGTGGGATTACGGCGCCTGGGGCATCTACGTGACCCACTTCATGGTGACCGTGATCGTCGCCGCGATCCTCTGGCGCCTCCGGCCCGATCGCTTCCGCCAGTTCCGCACGATGGTCGTCCTGCTGTCGGTCGCGGGGGTCGTCACGTACGCGCTCTTCCCGGCTGAGCCGCCCTGGATGGCCGGCTACCACCACTACATCCCGCACGTGGAGCGCGTGCCGCTGCACGCCGCGCGGCACCTTGGCGTCCACAGGATCGGCGCCCTCTTCGAACGCGGTGTGGAGGCGTCCAACCTCGTCGCCGCCTTCCCCTCCCTGCATGCGGCCTTCCCGATGCTGCTGCTGCTCTTCTTCTGGCCGAGCGGCCGCTGGGTGCGCCTGCTGCTCGGCACCTACGCGTTCCTGATGGCGCTGGTCCTCGTCTACGGCGGCGAGCACTACGTGTCCGACGTGCTGGCCGGGTGGGCTTACGCCGGCGGGGTCGTCTGGGTGGTGCGCCACGGGTTCCGGCGCGTGCGCGTGCCGCGCCCCGCGCTGGCTACGGAGCCGGATCGGGAGTGAACTCGCCGTAGGGCAGGTGCGGCGGCGGCGGTGTCACGGGAGCGGGCGCCGGCGGGCGGGGGGACGGGGCGGGCACGGCCGGTGCCTCGCGCCTCCTCCTCGTCGCCCGTCGAATACGCCGGCGATGCCGTACCGGCCGGGGTTCCCGCACGCGCCGGCGTTGCCTCGGCCGTGCGTGCCGCGGCCGCTCCCGGCGCAGCTTCGGCGGCGGCTTCGCCGGCAACGCCGGTCGCGCGGTCGGCCGGGGCGCGCCGGCCTGCCTCTCCCTGCATCCCCTCGGCCCGAGGGCCACCGCGGCAGCGGCGGCGAGCAGCGCGGCCAGCCGTCCGACGTTGTCCCATCTGACCCGGCGCAGTAGCCCCGAGCCGCCGCGTGCCCGCCGCCGTGCCACGCTCCGCTAAGGCCGCAGAGCTCCCGGCTCGCCCCTGACGCGTTGCTATCGTGCCCGGCGCGATGGCCCGTCCCTACGACCTGATGGTGCTTCTCGACGCCGACGCTCCGGAGGAGCGCCGCAGCACCGCCATCGCCGAGATCGAGAAGATGCTCGGCGACGCCGGCGAGGTGCTCAGCACGCACGAATGGGGCGTTCGCCGCATGGCCTTCGAGATCGATCACCACTCCGAGGCCGAGTACCGGCTCTACCAGTTCTCGGGCGAGAACGACCTGCTCGAGCGGCTCCGGCACAGCCTCAAGATCATGGACGGCGTGCTCCGCTTCCGGATCATCCGGCTCAAGCCGGGCGCGCCACCCCCGCCTCCGCCGCGCGACGGCGCCGCGTCGCGCCAGCGCGAGGAGCGCGAGCCGGACGGCCGCGTGGCCGCCCGCGCGGCGGCCGACGCCCCGCCGAGCTGACCGCAGGTCACCTTCTGTAACGCCTCCGCGAAAACTCGCGGACGTTGCTGCATCTTCTCGTCAGACGGCGCCCGCTGCGGCCGACCGCGTATGTACCCTCGCCGGACAGCCCAAAAGCCGTCCGAAAGACGCTGAAGGAAGGACTTCCATGGCAGCCAGCAACATCAACGTGGTCGTGATCACCGGGAACCTGACCCGCGACCCCGAGCTCCGCAACACCTCTACCGGCACGCCCGTGTGCAGCATGCGCGTCGCCTGCAACACCCGCCGCAAGAACAACCAGACCGGCGACTGGGAGGACAAGCCCAACTACTTCGACGTGACCGTCTGGGGTCAGCAGGGCGAGAACTGCGCCCAGTACCTCCAGAAGGGGCGTCCCGTGGCCGTCAACGGCCGCCTCGAGTGGCGCGAGTGGGAGGACCAGCAGGGGAACAAGCGCCAGTCGGTCGATATCATCGCCAACTCCGTTCAGTTCCTCGGTTCCCGGGACGGCGCGGAGAACGGTGGCCGGTTCACCCCGCAGAGCGATGTGCCCGCGGATACCGGCGACTTTCAGCAGGCGCCTGCCGGGGCCGGGACGTCGGATGACGACATCCCGTTCTAGATCCGGAGGTCAGTAGGCGAAGTGGCAAAGCAGCGTGGTGGCACCACCCGCGACAACAGGCGGCGGAGGGACAGGAAGGGCGCGCCCGGAGGCGGGCGGCGCAAGCCCTGTCCGTATTGCCGCGACAAGGTCGAGGCCGTCGACTACAAGGACGTCGCGGGGCTCCGGCGCGCGGTGAGCGACAAGGGCAAGATCCGCTCCTCTCGCGTCACCGGCGCGTGCCGGCGCCATCAGGCGCAACTCGCGCGCGCGGTCAAGCGCGCCCGTGAGCTCGGCCTGCTTCCGTACGTGGGCGAGCGGGGGTAGTGGCCTGATGGCGCAGGCGATCCTCCTTCAAGAGGTCGACACGCTCGGGGAGCGCGGCGAGGTCGTCGACGTCTCCCCCGGCTACCTGCGCAACTACCTGGTGCCTCGGAAGCTGGCCCAGCCGGCCACGCCTGCGTCGATCGCGGAGGCCCAGCGCCGCCTGGAGGCGGCGGAGCGGGCCGCGGTCGAGGCGGCCGAGCGTGCGGAGGAGACCGCCGCGCTGCTGCGCAAGACCGTCCTGACGATCGCCCATCAGGCGGGCGACGACGGCCGCCTGTTCGGGTCGGTCACGAGTCAGGAGATCGTGGATGCCGTCAAGCAGGCCCGTGGCCTGAAGCTCGACAAGCGGCGCGTCATGCTCGACGAGCCGCTCAAGACAACCGGCACCCACATGGTCACCGTCGAGGTGGCCGACGGCGTCACGGCCGACGTCAAGACCATCGTCACTCCGGAAGCGTGACGCGGGTGCCCGGTGGCAGTAGCGGTACCGCCTGAGCCCACCGGCAGCGTCCCCCCGCAGAACAGCGAAGCGGAGACCTCCGTCCTGGGAGCGATCCTGCTCACCGAGCAGGCGCTCGACGGCGTGCTCCTCCAGGCGGGGCTGCGGCCCGAGGACTTCTACCGCCCGCGGCACCAGCTGATCTTCCAGGCGATGATCCGCCTCAAGGAGAAGGCGGAGCCCGAGGCCGTCGACGCGCTCACGGTGTCCGACGACCTGCGCCGGGCCGGCGAGCTGGCCGAGGCCGGCGGCGAGGAGTACATCCACTCGCTGCCCACGGTGGTGCCGGCGGTCGGCAACGTCCTGCACTACGCGCGGATCGTCAAGGACTACGCGATCCTGCGGCGCGTCCTCGGCACGAGCCGGGAGATCCAGGACGACGTAATGGCCCACCGCGGCGACCCGCGTGAGCTGATCGAGCGCTTCGAGTCGCGGCTCTTCCGCATCGGCCACGAGGACGGCCGTGGCGAGATGCGCAAGCTCGACGACCTCCTCCACGAGGAGATCGACAAGCTCGAGGAGCTGTCCAAGCGCGACGTCGGCCTGACCGGCACGCCCTCCGGGTTCACCGACCTCGACAACCTCACCGGCGGCTTCCAGCCCGGCAACCTCGTCGTGCTCGCGGCACGGCCGTCGATGGGCAAGTCCAGCCTCGCCACCAACATCGCCGAGAACGCCGCGGTGGGCCACGGCCGGCCGGTGGCGCTGTTCTCGCTGGAGATGTCCGAAACCGAGCTGGCGCACCGCTTCATCGCGTCGCAGGCCAAGGTGTCGAGCGACGAGCTGCGCAAGGGCAAGGTCAAGGGCGACCGCTGGCCCAAGGTCCTGAAGGCGGTGGAGAAGCTGGCCAAGGCGCCGCTCTACGTGGACGACTCGAGCGACATCGGCATCCTCGAGATCCGCGCCAAGGCGCGCCGCCTGCACGCCCGGCAGGAGCTGGGCCTGATCATCGTCGACTACCTCCAGCTGCTCCGGCCCGAGGGCCGCGCCGACAGCAGCCGCGTGGAGCAGGTCGGCCAGATGAGCCGCGGGCTCAAGATCCTGGCGCGCGAGCTGGAGATCCCGGTGATCGCGGTCTCGCAGCTGTCACGAGCGGTCGAGTCGCGCAACCCGCCGATCCCGATGCTGTCGGACCTGAGGGAGAGCGGGCAGGTCGAGCAGGATGCGGACCTCGTGATGTTCGTCTACCGCGACGAGTACTACAACAAGGAGTCCGACCGGCTCGGCGAGGCCGACGTGATCGTCGCCAAGCACCGCAACGGCCCCATCGGCCAGCTCACGCTCACCTTCCTGCCGAAGTATCCGCGGTTCGCGAACCTCTACCGCGAGCGCACCGTCGAGATGGGCGCGCCCGAGCACAACGGGGGCGAGTGACCTTGGCCCTGCGCCCGCTGCCGCAGCGAGCCGAGCGAGCGGAGACCCTCGAGGAGTGCCCGCTCGCGGTCTGCGACGGGAGCGGCTGGGTCCTCGACGAGCAGGACAACGCGCGCGAGTGCGAGTGCAGGCCGCGGCGGATCAGCCGCGCCGCGCACGCCCGGCTCGGCACCGGCATTCCCAAGCGCTTCCGCGGCGTGTCGCTCGAGCGCAAGCCGATCGTCGACCTCGAGCCGCTGATCCTGCGTCACATTCGCCGCTTCGTGGAGGACGTGAACGCCAACCTCGACGAAGGCCGCGGCCTCTGGTTCCACGGCGACGTGGGGACGGGCAAGACGTCGCTGGCGATGCTGGTGGCCCAGGCCGCCGACGCCGCCGGCCGCTCGGTGGCCGTCTACTCGGTCCCCCACCTGCTCGCGGAGATCAGGAGCACATACGACCGCGACTCGAGCGGCTACTCCTACCTCGACCTGTTCGACCGGCTCTGCACGGTCGACCTGCTCGTGCTCGACGACCTCGGCGCGGAGAAGACCACGGAGTGGGTCCTCGAGCAGCTCTACTCGATCGTCAACGAGCGCTGGCAGAGCTCCGGCTCGGTGCTGGTCACCACCAACGCGCCGGAGGCACGGCGGGGCACGGTCGCCGACGAGCTGCGCAAGGAGATCGCCGAGATTCGGCGGCTCCGCGAGAGCGGCTCGCGCGCCGAGTACCTGCGCGACGCGGCGCAGTCGCTCGAGCGGGCGGTCGCGCGGCTGTCCGAGGTCGAGCCGCTCGGCGAGTCCGATCCGCTGGTGCGGCTCCGGGGCCAGCTCGGCGCCCGAACGGTGTCGCGCCTGATCGAGATCTGCGACGACCCCATCCCGATCATGGGCCCCGATCTGCGCATGGCGGCCGGCGGCGCGTAGGCCGCGGCCCTACACTCGAAGAGAAATGCCTGGAAACGTCGTTGTTGGCGCCCAGTGGGGCGACGAGGGCAAGGGAAAGGTCACGGACCTGCTGGCCGAGCAGGCTGATCTCGTCATCCGCTTCCAGGGCGGCAACAACGCCGGGCACACGATCGTCCGCGGCGACGAGACCTACAAGTTCCACCTGATCCCGTCGGGGATCCTCAACCCCGGCAAGCTGTGCGCGATCGGCAACGGCGTGGTGGTGGACCCGCGGGTGCTCACCGAGGAGATCGAGGCGCTGCGGCGGCGGCGCGTGGACATCGGCGGCCTGCGCATCTCAGCCAACGCGCACCTGATCATGCCCTACCACCTGCTGCTGGACCATGCCGGCGAGGCCAAGCTCGGCAAGCTCCAGATCGGCACCACGCGGCGCGGGATCGGCCCCTGCTACGCCGACAAGGCGGCGCGGCTCGGCATCCGGATGCAGGACCTGCTCGACGAGAAGATCCTCAAGCAGAAGATCTATGCGGCGATGGAGCCCAAGCGGCTCAGCCTCCGGCCGTTCGCCAAGGACCCCTCGCTCGACCTGCACACGATGACCGAGGAGTACCGGACCTTCGGCCACCGGCTCGAGCAGTACATCACGGACACGCCGCCGCTCGTGTGGAAGACGCTCGACCAGGGCGGCCTCGTGGTCTTCGAGGGCGCCCAGGGCACGCTGCTCGACATCGACCACGGCACCTATCCGTTCGTCACCTCGTCCAACCCGGTGGCCGGGGCGGCCTGCGTCGGCGCCGGCGTGGGGCCAACGGCGATCGACGAGGTCTGGGGCGTGGCCAAGGCCTACTGCACCCGGGTAGGTGCCGGGCCCTTCCCCACGGAGCTCGACGACGCGCTCGGCGAGCGCATGCGCGAGGCCGGCGGCGAGTTCGGGACCACCACCGGACGGCCGCGGCGGACGGGCTGGCTCGACCTGGTGGCGCTCCGCTACGCGACCCGGGTCAACGGGCTCACCGGCCTGGTGATCACCAAGCTCGACGTGCTCACCGGGGTCGATCCGCTGAACGTCGCGGTCCGCTACCTCGGCCCAGACGGCGCGAGCTTCGACGAGTTCCCCTACCACCAGTCGGTGCTCCACAAGGTGTCGGGCGAGCTGGTGGAGCTCCCCGGCTGGCAGGAGGACATCTCCGGGGCGCGCTCGCTCGAGGACCTGCCCGACAACGCGCGCGCCTACCTCGACTACATCAGCGACTTCCTCGACATCCCGATCGTCATGGTCGGCGTCGGCCCCGCGCGCGACGAGATGATCTGGACCGGCGCCGCGGAGACGCTACGACCCGCGGCCTAGGCGCTGACGACGTGCGACTTCACGATCAGGTCGTGAAGCGCGCGGTTCTCGTCCTCCCATAGCGGCCAGAACACGTCCGCCAGGGCGGGAAGGCCGAAGAAGGCGCTGCCGAGCCAACCGAACAGGAGCTGCTTGACGACGAACTCGCGGAGCAGGCCGGTGCCGAAGTCGAACGGCCGGCCGTTGTCGCGGACGACGCGGATGCCGACCCACTGCTTGCCCAGCGTCTGCCCGTTGCGCTCGCCCTCGCGGTTCATGAAATAGGCGCCGTAGAAGATGTACATCACGACGTAGGCGAGGCCGCCGAGGATCAGCAGCACGATGCCCGGGGCATTGACGTCTGCGATCAGGAGGATCACCCCGGGGGCGAACAGGGCGAGGCTGGCGACCAGCAGGACGAGACCGTCCAGGAGGGCGGCACCCACGCGTGAGCCCCAGGAGGCGAGCGGCGGCCCGGACCAAACGGGCTTCGGCGGAGCGACCGGGTACTGCCAGCCGCCCGGCGGCATCTGCCCGGGAGGCGGCTGCTGCACGCCGGGAGGCGGCTGCTGGGGCGCCGGCGGGTACTGCGGGGGCTGGTACGGCGGCGGCTGCTGTTCCGGGGGTCCGGCTTCCATGGCGAGACTCCTAACTCCGTATGGCGTCGAGATTGAACATCGCCACCGTCCACGGCAGCGCGAGGAAGGCGAGCGTCGCTGCCCCGGCGAGCCAGGGCCGCGCGCCCATGAGATCGATCGTCCGCTGCAGCCGAGGTCCCTTGAGCGGCCGGCCGAGCACGGCCCGGGCGGAGAGAACGACCCCGTAGGCGAACAGGGCGAGCAGCGCGAACACCCAGAACCAGTTGTAGTCGAGGAAGCTCGCGTCGCCGCGGACGAAGTGGAACAGCGCCCGGCTTGTGCCGCAGCCCACGCAGGGCAGGCCCGTGTGGTCGAGCAGCAGGCAGCCACCGCCGAGCCCGAGCCCGTGGACCTCACCGCCGGCTGCCGGCTGCCAGAGAAAGCGGGCGATCAGGAACGGCGCCAGGCCGTGAAGAGCCAGCACGGGGCCGATGCCGCCCGCGAGCCGGCGCCGGCGGCGGAGCTCAGGTGACTGCCGCGGCAATCGCTATCCCGACGCCGATGACAGCGGCGATGATCCCGCAGATCATGCCGGCAGTGGGCAGGGCCTTGGCCACGCCGCGCTCCTCGGCCTGGCGCCTCCCCAGCACCGAGAGCACGATCCCGACGATGCCCAGCTCGAGGCCCGGGAAGAGCGAGCAGACGATGGTGAGCGAGAAGAGCAGGCCCACGACTCCGCAGACGAAGCCGGCGATCGCGATCCCCGGGAGCCCGGGCTTGGGCGCCACGGCCGGGGCGGGCTGGACGAAGCCGCCGGGCTGCTGCGGGAAGCCGGCCGGCTGGGCGACGGCCGGGGGCCGCGCGACGGCCGCGGCCTGGGGCTGAGCCGCGACGGGAGCCTGCGGCTGTGCGGCGGGAGCCTGCGGCTGGGCCGGAGCGGCCGGTTGCTGAGCGGGCGCCGCGGCGGGCTGGGCGGGCTGCGCCTGCTGAGCCGGCTGGGCCTGATCCTTCTTCACGTCGGTGTGCTCGGTCCACTTGGATCCGTCCCAGTAGCGCCGCTGACCCGGGGTATTCGGGTCCGGGTACCAACCCGCGGCAGCTTCATTCGCCATTTACTTCGTTCCTTTCGATCGCAAGGGGGAGCCCCCGCGGCGAGCCGCAGGGGGTCGAACCAAACTCGCACGGCTCCTGGGGGGTGTCAAGCAGATCCGGCGGGAGCCGGCGGCGCCTCGAGCACCACCTGCTCGCCGCGCCTCAGAAAGCGCAATCCGAGGGCGAGCGAGGCCAGCACGGCGATCAGGGAGAGGGTGATCTGGACGCTGAGGAGGCCCTCCCGCGTCCAGTAGACGTCGTCGAGCTCGAGCAGCAGAGCGGACTCGTCGAGGGTCAGGCCCATCCCGATCCCGAACGGCACCGCGAGCCTGGGCTCGAGCTCCTCGTTGCGCGTGACGATCGCCACGGCCCCGGCGGCGAAGCCCAGCACGATCCCGGGCACGAAGTGGTGGATATGCCGGCGGCCGACCGTCAGGTTGCGGAAGGGCCCGACCGTCTTGCGCGTGCGGAGGAGGTAGGTCGTGCCGCGCGCCGCTAGGAAGGTGGCGGCGAACGAGCTGAGGAGGTTGAACAGCGCGTTCTCGCGGTCGGGGGTCTCGCGGTAGCCGGCGAGGGCGACCGCGGCCGTCTCGACCGCCGCGGCCTCCGCCGCGCTGAGCACGTCGTCGGTCTCCTGCGGCAGCGGCGCTGAGCCGCGGCGCCAGACCCGGCCGTACTCCGCAGCCACGAGGGCGCCGAGCGCGGTGGTCGCGAGCCCGCCGAGGAAGATCGTCCGGCGGTCGGCCTCGAGCCCGCGCCGTCGCCGCCTCACGTCCAGTGCTCCAGCAGGTCCTCCTCCGGCACCTCGCGCACCTGCCGGGCGGGCACGCCCATCATCACGGCGCGGGGCGGGACGTCGCGGACGACCACCGCGCCGGCTGCGATGAAGGCCTCCTCCCCCACCTCGATGCCCGGTACGAGCACCACGCCCCCGCCGACCCGGCAGGCGCGGCGGAGCGTGGCGCCGCGGATCTCGTAGTCGGCCGGGTGGCGGGCCATCGTGTTGTCGTTGGTGAGCGTTACGCCCGGAGCCACGAAGACGTCGTCCTCGATCGTCGAGTAGGCGGTGATGTAGCAGCCGGTCTGGATCCGAACGCGAGCGCCGATCGTCACGTCGTTGTCGACGGCCGAGCCGCGGCCCACGACGGAGTCCTGGCCGATCGCGGCACGCTCGCGCACCTGTGCCTGGTCGCCCACGATCGCCCCCGCGCCGACCTCGGCGCCCGCCACGACGACCGCTCCGGCGCAGACCGTGGCCCCCGGGCCGATCACGGCCGGCGGCGGCGCCTCGCGCGCGGCGGTGGACCGCTTGCCGAGCGCCAGCGGCTTGCCGATGACCGTCGAGTCCTGGAGCTTTGCGCCGGCGCCGATCACCGTCCCGGGGTGGATCACGACGTTGCCGCCGATCTCCACATCGTCCGGGAGCTCGACGTCCTCGCCGAGGAGAAGGCCCGGCGCCCAGTCAGACTGGTGCAGCACGCGAGCTCTCCTCGAGCGAGCGCTGGAGGGCCTCCAGCACCCTCACCACGCGCAAGCCGGCCTCGGCCCCCGAGCGCGGCTCGGCGCCGTCGCGCACGCGGTCCACGAAGTGGCGACACTCGATCCGCAGCGGCTCCTCGTTGGAGATACGGGGGCTGTGGATGTCGCCGGAGCGGGCGATGTACTCGCCGTAGGAGGAGAAGTCCTGGTCGAAGCCCTTGTCGTAGACCGTGACCTTGCGCTCGATCTCCATGTCGTCGAACGTGGCCATACGCTTGGAGCCGACGACGGTGAAGCGGCGTTCCTTGTGCGGATCGAGCCAGCTCAGGTGCAGGTGCGCGGCGAGCCCGGAGGGGAAGCGCAGGTAGCAGAAGACCACGTCCTCGACGCCCTCGCGCATGTAGCTCTCGCCCACCGCGCGGCACTCGTACGGCTCTTCGTCGGCCAGCCGCAGCACCACCGAGACGTCATGGGCGCCGAGGCTCCAGAGCGCGTTCTCGTCCGCGCGGAGCTTGCCCAGGTTGAGCCGGTTGCCGTAGATGTAGCGGATGTCGCCGAGCTCGCCGGCGGCCACCAGCTCCTTGAGCTTCTCGACACCCGGGTGGTACTCGAGCAGATGGCCCACCATCAGCACGCGGCCGGCCCGCTCCGCCGCCTCCACCACTCGCTCGGCCTCCGCCACCGATTGGGCCAGGGGCTTCTCGACGAAGCAGTGCTTGCCGGCGTCGAGCGCCCGCTCGGCCAGGTCCGGGTGGCTCGGCACGTGGGTGGCGATCGCCACCGCGTCCAGCGAATCGTCCGCGAGCATCTCGTCGAAGTCGCCGGTGGCGCGGGCGGACGGGTACTCGTTCGACTGGCGGGCGCGCGCGTCCTCGGAGGCGTCGCAGAGCCACGCCAGCTCCGCGTCGGGCAGCCGGTCGAAGTTGCGCGCCAGGTTGGGGCCCCAGTAGCCGAGGCCGACCACGGCGACGCCCAGCGGATCGCTCATCCAGTCACCGTGCGCGCGCAGGCGTCCGCCACCGCGGCCACCTGCTCCTGCGTCAGCTCGGGCCCCATCGGCAGCGCGATGTTCGTGCGCGCGAGCTCATCAGTGACCGGCAGCTCGCCGGTCGCGTAGGGCGCGAGCGGCGGCTGGCGGTGCAGCGGCACGCGGTAGTAGCCGCGCGCCTGCACGCCCGCGTCGCCTAGGCGCGCGGCGAGCTCGTCGGCGTCGTCGGCGGTCGCCACGTACAGGTGGTAGACGTGGTCGACCCCGGCACCGGGCACCGGCAGGCGCAGCTCCTGGCCCAGATCGCTCGCCGCGTACGCGTCGGCCGCGCCGCGGCGGCGCTCGTTCCAG
>DASXBA010000165.1:0-17411 GCA_036406475.1 Thermoleophilaceae bacterium
TTCGGCCACGAGGAATGGCGCGAGCTGGCGCCGGAGGTCAAGTCGCTCGAGAGCGCGCTCGAGATGCGAGGCCGCCTGCTGGCGGCGTTCGAGCAGGCCGAGGTCGAGCCGGACCCCGAGCGGCGGCGGGCGCTCCTGACCTTCGTAGTCGTTGGGGCCGGACCGACCGGCGTCGAGATGGCCGGTCAGATCGCCGAGCTCGCCCGCGACACGCTGCGACGCGACTTCCGCGCGATCGACCCGCGCGACGGCCGCGTCCTGCTCGTGGAGATGCTCGACCGGGTTCTCACCTCGTTCCCGGAGTCCCTGTCGCGCAAGGCGGCTCGCTCCCTCGAGCACCTGGGTGTGACCCCGCTGCTCGGCCGCACGGTTGTCGACATCGACGAGGAAGGCGTGACGCTCGACGGCGACGAGCGCATTCCCACGCACACCGTGATCTGGGCGGCCGGCGTCCAGGCCTCCGCGCTCGCGGCCCAGCTCGGCGAGGTCGATCGCGCCGGCCGCGTGACCGTCGAGCCCGATCTCACGCTCCCGGGTCATCCCGAGGTGATCGCGCTCGGCGACATGGTGCGCGTGCGCGGGCAGGAGCTGATGGGCGTGGCGCCGGTGGCGATGCAGGAGGGCCGTTACGCGGCCAAGCTCGTCCGCGCGCGGCTCGCGGGCCGGGAGCTGCCGCCCTTCCGCTACCGCGACAAGGGCAACCTCGCCACGATCGGCCGCGCCCGCGCCGTGGCCGACCTGCACGTCCTCAGGCTCAGCGGCTTCCCGGCCTGGGCCACCTGGCTCCTGGTCCACCTCTGGTACCTCATCGGCTTCCAGAACCGCCTGCTCGTCCTCATCCGCTGGGGGTTCAGCTTCGTGACCCGCGGGCGCGGCTCGCGCCTGATCACCGGCTCCACGCGAGCGCCGGCCCTGGAGCCGGACACCGTGGGGCCGCCGGTAGCCTGAGAAGACACGGCGCCGTTCGTCTACACCCAGCGCGTCCGTCCGCAGGAGTGCGCGGCCAGCACGATGCTCGGCCACCCTCGCTACCTCGAGTTCTTCGAGGCCGCATTCATCGAATGCTGGCGCGCGCGCTTCGGGTCACTCGACGCCAGCCTGGGACCCGACCGCCGGCTGACGGTCGCGGCGGTCGACGTTCGCTACCTCGCACCGGTGCGGGCCGACGACGAGGTGCAGATCGAGGTCAGCTTCGATCGAATCTCGGAGCGCTCGATCCAGGTTCGCTACCAAGCCTCCGTAGGCGAAACGCCCGTCGCCGAGGCCGGCTCGCGCTACGTATGCCTCGACGCGGACTCCGGGAGGCCCGCACCGCTGCCACACCGAATCGCCGGCGGTCCCTGACCGCTCAGCGGACCGGCGCGGCGCGGTAGGTTCGGCGCGATGCGCCTGCGTCTAGCGGAGCTCATCGCCGCTCTGTCACTGGCCACCGACCTCGGCCTCGGCCTGCCGCAGGAGCACGTGCTCCGGCAATGCCGGATCGCGTTGGGGCTCGGGGAGCGACTGGGGCTGGACGAGGCGGACCGCGCCGCCCTCTACTACGTGGCGATGCTGGCGTGGGTCGGCTGCACGGCGGATTCGCACGAGCTGTCGGCCCAGTTCGGCGACGAGATCGCGCTGCGCGCCGACGCCCACCGGGTCGACCTGGCCGGCCCCCCGATGATGGGGTTCATGCTGCGCCGCGTCGGGTCGGGCCGGCCGCCGCTGCGACGAGCCCGGATGGCGGCGACGCTGGTGGCGACCCGCGGCCACGGCGCGACGGAGGCCATGACCGCGCACTGCCACGTGGCTTCGACGATCGCGGGCCGCCTGGGACTCGGGCCCGAGGTCCAGGAGCCGCTGCTCCACGTGTTCGCGCGCTGGGACGGCAAGGGCATCCCGCGCGGCGCGAGCGGCGAGGAGCTGCCGCTCGCGATCAGGCTCGCCCACATAGCGTCGATCGCCGAGGTGCATCACCAGAGCGGAGGCCTGGACGCGGCGATCGCGGTCGCCCGCGATCGCTCCGGCGGTCAGTTCGACCCGCGTCTCGTGGAGGCGTTCGCCGCCAACGCCCGCGAGCTGCTGGAAGGGCTCGACGAGGAATCGAGCTGGGATGCGGTGATAGCCGCCGAGCCCGGCCTGGCCAAGGCCCTGGCGGGAGACGAGCTCGACGCGGCGCTCGAGGCGGTGGCCGACTTCGGCGACCTCAAGTCACCCTGGTTCACGGGCCACTCGCGCGGTGTCGCACGGCTGGCCGCCGCGGCGGCGAAGGAGGCGGGCCTTGCCGAGGACGCGGCCACCGAGCTTCGGCGCGCCGCCTTGTTGCACGACCTCGGCCGGACCGGAGTGCCCAACACGATCTGGGACAAGCCCGGCCCGCTCACCGACGCGGAGCGCGAGCGGGTGCGCCTGCATCCGTACCTCACCGAGCGCATGCTCGCCCGGCCCGAGGCCCTTGCGCAGCTCGGGGCGATCGCGGCCTGCCACCACGAGCGCCTGGACGGCTCCGGCTACCACCGCTCGCTGCCCGGGTCCGCGCTGTCCCCCGCCGCGCGGATGCTGGCCGCGGCCGACGTCTACCAGGCCATGACCGAGGCCCGACCGCACCGGGCGGCACTCGGGCCCGACGAAGCCGCGGCCGAGCTGCGGGCCGAGGTCAAGGCGGGCCGGATCGACGGCGACGCGGCGGAGGACGTACTGACAGCCGCCGGCCACCGCCGCGCGGGCACTCGCGAGCGCGCCCGCCCCGCCGGCCTGACCGCGCGCGAGCTGGAGGTCCTGCTGCTGGTGGCCCGCGGCGCCTCGAGTCGCGCGGTCGCCGGTGAGCTGGTCATCGCGGAGAAGACGGCGCGCAACCACATCGAGCGCATCTACACCAAGCTCGGCGTGTCCACCCGAGCGGAGGCGTCGCTGTACGCAATGCGTCAGGGCCTCGTGGACTGATCGGCCGGAACCTGCTCACTCCACGCCCGTCGCCAGCCGCTCGTCGAGCCAACGGTGCACGAGCGAGACCGCCATGGCGCCGTCGCCCACCGCGCCGGCGACGCGCTTGACCGAGCCGTGGCGGACGTCGCCCGCGGCGAACATGCCCGGCACGGAGGTCTCGAGGGCGAGCGGATCGCGGGCCAGCGGCCAGCCTTCCGGGCGGCGGCCGTCCACCAGCAGGTCCGGGCCGGTGAGCAGGTAGCCGGCCGGGTCGGTTCGAATCGGGCTCCCGGCGGTCCACTCCGTTCGCGGCTGGCCGCCCAGGCAGAGGAACAGCGACTTCGCCGGCAGGCGCTTGCGGGAGCCGTCCGCGGAGCGGACGAGGACGGCCGCGAGCCCCGCCCCGTCGTCCTCCACTCGGTCGACCTCGGTTTGCAGGCGAACGTCGATCAGCGGGCTGGCCGCGATGCGGTCCACCAGGTAGCCGGACATCGACTTGCCGAGGCGATTGCCGCGGACGACCATGACGACCCGCGCGCCGGCGCTCGCCAGGTTCATCACAGCCTGGCCGGCAGAGTTCCCGGCGCCGACCACCACCACGTCGTCGCTCGCGCAGCGGGCGGCCTCGCTGCGGCCGGCGCCGTAGTAGACGCCTCGCCCGAGCAGGTCGTCCAGCCCCTCGACCTCCAGCCTCCGCCAGAGCATCCCCGGGGCCGCGATGCAGGTGGGCGCGGTGACCTCGTACTTCTCGGCCACCTCCATCACGAAGGAGCCGCCGGGATCGGCGTGGCCGCCGGTGACCCCGTGAAGGAAGGCGAGCTCGGCGCCGAAGCGCTCGGCCTGGCGCCCCGCCAGCCGCGCCAGCTCCGCTCCGCCGATGCCCTCGGGGAAGCCGAAGAAGTTCTCGATCATCGACGTGTGCGAGGCCTGGCCGCCCGGCACGTCGATGTCGAGCAGCAGGGTCGACAGGCCGTCCGAGGCGGCGTACACCGCAGCGGCAAGGCCGGCGGGTCCGGCGCCGATGATCACCAGCTCGTACTCGCGCTTCGACGGCGGCGCCGTCAGGCGCCAGGCCTCGACCAGTCCCTCGACCGTCGCGCCCGAGATCACCTCGTCGCCGTCGATCACCGCCGGGAGCTCGACCTCGCGTCCCTCGAGCAGCCGCTCGGCCTCGGGTGTCCCGGCCTCGACCCACTCGAACGGCTGGGCGGCGCGGGTGAGGAAGTCGCGCAGGCGATGGTCCGGCGGCGCCAGTCGCCGCCCGACGACCTTGAAGCTGGGCCGGCTGGGGCTCACCGGTTAACTGTGGCACTTGAGCTAGGGTCGGTCGCCCGTGGCCCGCGAGCCCGTCAGCCACATCAGCCAGGCGCATCCCGACCGCATCGAGGTCCGCGGGCGCGACCTCACCGGCGACCTGATGGGGCGGCTCGGCTTCACGGACTACTTCCACCTCTTGCTCACCGGCCGCGAGCCGACCGAGGACCAGCGCTTCTTCCTCGACCTGCTGCTCGTGGCGATCGCCGAGCACGGAATGATGCCGACCAACGTCGCAGCCAGGATGACGCTCGCGGCCGATCCGGGATCGCTCCAGGGCGCGGTCGCGGCGGGAATCCTCGGCTGCGGGCCGGTGATTCTCGGCACGGCGGAGGAGTGCGCCAAGCTGCTCGAGCGCGACGAGGATCCGCACGACATCGCCCGGCGAGTCCACGCCGCCGGCGGGCGCCTGCCCGGCTTCGGCCATCCGGTCCACAAGCCGCTCGACCCGCGCGCCGAGCGCATCCTCGAGCTGGCCGACGAGCGCGGCATAGGCGGCGAGCACGTGGCCAAGGCGCGCGCGTTCCGCGACGCCGTGGCGGAAATCTGGGAGCGGCCGCTGACTATGAACGTCTCGATGCCGATGGCCGCCGTGATGCTCGACCTCGGCTTCTCGAGCGCGACCGTCAAGGCGGTGCCGATCCTCGCTCGCACCGCCGGGCTGCTCGCCCATCTGGCCGAGGAGCAGAACGAGCCGACCGGTTTCACGATGGCGGCCGCGGCCGAAGAGGCGGTGGGGTACAGACCGGCGTGATTCTCGCGCCCGAGGTCGAGACCCGCCCGTGGGAGGAGCAGCTCGCCCTCGACGACGAGTCCTTTCGCGAGCAGCTCGCCTACCTCCTCGAGCACTCGGCGTTCTACAGGGAGAAGCTCGCCGGGCAAGCGCCGCCCGCCCTGGAGGACATCGCCGAGCTGCCGCTCACCGAGAAGGCCGAGCTCAAGGCCACCACCAGCGCCGACGACCCATTCGGCGCCCACCTCTGCACGGACGACATCGCCCGCATCTACTCGACGAGCGGCACGACCGGGACGCCCAGCTACATCCCGCTCACGAAGGGCGACGTGGACAACTGGGTGGCCGGCTCGGCCCGCAGCTACGCGGCGTCGGGCGTCGAGCCGGGACAGCGGATCGTCAGCACCTACAACGCCGGCCCCTTCGCCGCCGGAGCCGCGCTCGAGGCGTTCGAGCAGATCGGGCTGACCCACATCCCGGTCGGCACCGGCAACACGGATCGGCTGCTGAAGGCGATCGAGCTCCTGAAACCCGAGGCCGCCGTGCTGACGCCGTCCTACGCCGCCCACATGAAAGAAAGGGCCCCGTCCCTCAATCGGTCAAGCGTTCGGCGCGTCCTCGTGGCGGGCGAGCCCGGCGGCGGCGAGCCGGCGTTCCGGGCCCAGCTCGAGGAGGGCTGGGGCGCGACGGTGACCGAGGCGATGGGGATAGGCGACATCGGCGTGTCGCTCTGGGGCGAGTGCGAGGAGCAGGACGGGATGCACCTGGGCGCGCGCGGGTTCGTGCACGCGGAGCTGATCGACCCGGAGACCGAGGCGGCGCTGCCGATGGACCACGGCGCGAGCGGCGAGCTCGTCCTCACCCACCTGAAGCACCGTGCCGCGCCGCTCCTGCGCTTCCGCACCCGCGACCACGTCGAGGTCAGGATGAGCCCGTGCGCGTGCGGTCGAACCGGCCCGCGCATCCGCTGCGTAGGCCGGACCGACGACATGCTCATCGTTCGCGGCGTCAACGTCTTCCCCTCGGCTGTGCGCGAGGTCGTAGCGGAGTTCGTGCCCGACGTGAGCGGGCACATCCTGCTCAGGCCGGCGGCCGAGGGCGTGAAGCAGGAGCCGCCGCTGCCGGTGGCCGTCGAGCTGGCCCGCGACGCGCCGGAGATTCCCTCGCTCGCCGAGGCGATAAGAGAGAGACTCCGCAGTGCTCTGGTCGTACAGACCCGGGTGGACCTCGTCCCCTGGGGCAGCCTCGACCGCAGCGAATACAAGTCACGACTCGTGGAGCGGCGATGAGAAAACTCCAGACCCAGGGCGTCCACCACATCACGCTCGTCGGCGCCGACCGGCAGACGTCGATCGACTTCTGGGAGGGCGCCCTCGGCATGCCGTTCGTCTTCGAGCAGCCCAACCTCGACCACCCCGAGGACAGCCACCTCTACTTCGATCCCGGCGACGGCCGCCTGATCACGATCTTCACCAACGAGAGCCGGGAGGTGGACCCGGCGCGCACGTCGACCGACGTCGGCGCCGTCCACCACATCGCCTTCGCCGTGTCGCAGGCCACCTTCAACCAGACGGTCGAACGGCTGGGCGAGCGCGGGATCGACCACAGCGGCCCCAAGGACCGCGGCTTCATGGACTCGATCTACTTCGAGGACCCGCTCGGGTTGCTGATCGAGCTGGCCTCCTACCGCTTCGAGCCGCCGCACGGGTTCACGCACGCAGAGGTGCTGCTCGAGGCGCACAAGATCAGGGTGGAACGGGACGACGGCAACATCGACCAGGTCCACCTGGCCGACGCAATCGAGACGCTCGTCAGGCGATCGCGGGCGTCCCTTTCAGACGAGGAGGACTGATGGCCGACCACACGCTGAGCATCCTTACGCCGAGCGTCAACAACCTGACGGCTCGCATCTTCGTGCGCGCCGCGGGGCTCGACTTCGAGGAGAAGGACGTCTGGGGCAAGAAGGACGAGGCGGACTTCGTCCAGAAGGACCCGGCGAAGCTGACCCCGATGCTCGAGGAGTCCGGGCTCCCCCGCGGCTCGCTCTGGGAGAGCTGCGCGATCATGCAGTACCTCTCCAACAAGCACGGGTTGGACCACCTCTACCCCACCGATCCGGCCGAGCGGGCGATGAACGACAGCGCGATGTTCTACCTCGTGGGCACGCTCTACCCGTACGTCGCGCGCGCGACCTACCCCACGCTCGGCTTCCCGCAGTACGCGGGCGAGGTCGCCACCTCTGACGCCGACGACGAGCTCAAGGCCAAGGCCGCCAAGGACTCCGAGGCCGCGATCGAGCAGCCGCTCGAGGCCTTTCACACGTTCTTCATCGGCGACAGGAAGTTCATCGGCGGCGACAGCCCGACGATCGCGGACATCCGGCTGGCGGCGACGCTCGAGTTCCTGAAGGCGATCGACTACGACTTCCGGGGCTGGGCGACCGAGTACATGAGCGCGGTCGAGGAGGCTCTGGGCGAGGCATACAGCGAGCCCGCGGGCGACGTCCGCGGCTTCGTCGAGGGCGCCAAGGCGCCCGCCTGAGGGTGGCGAGCCGGCGAGCCCCTGGCGGCTCGCCGGCCACGCCGAGCGGGCCCCTGCACAGCTTCAGTTCTGGGTCGCGCGCACCCCGAACACCGACCGGTTGTGCAACCAGATGTCGTGTCCGAGGCAGCGAAGCTTCACGTGTGAGCCCTTGAGATAGGTCTGTGAGAGGACGCCGCGGTAGGTGCCGTGCGTGGTCTCGACCATGACCTCCGTGCCAACGTCCAGCGCGTCGTATCGCACGAGCGAGTCCACTCGCCTGCATGGTGGCTGACGTCAGGCGCGAAATCGATACCGCAGATGGACGATCTTCAGTGGAGGACGTCGCCGTTGCCGAGGACGACCGCCACGAGGTGCGCGCGCGAGCGCGCCCCGGTCTTGGTCATCGCGTTGCGCACGTGCGTGCGAACCGTGTCGTGGGCAATCTGGAGCTCCGTGGCAACCTCGGGACCGGTAGCTCCCAGGGCCACGAGCCGGACGACCTCCTGCTCACGGTCCGACAGGGGCCCGCGCTCCGGCTCGGCCGACGCCTCGCGGCGGAAGTGCGGGCCCCAGCGTGAGGTGCTGAGCGCGACCATGAGGACGAGGCGGCGGCCGGTGACCAGCTCCGGGTGCGCGCCCCACTGGACGGCCACGGTGCTGCCGTCCGCGCGCCGCAGCTCGGTCTCACCGGTGAAGTCCCCGCCTGCCAGCGCGTCGTGCCAGCGCCTGGGCGACACCCGCGGTCCGCCCACCACCAGCTGCCACATCGGCTGCCCGACCAGCTGCTCGCGCGAATGCCCCACGAGCTTCAGGAAGGCGCCGTTGGCGTCGACGAGGCGGCGACCGTCGTCGAGCAGGATCATCCCGTTCCGCGACTGCCTGAAGGCAGTCGAGAACATTCCCGACCAGCCATTCTCGGCCACGACTCGCGAGGATCCTCCGGTCGAGGGCGGGACGCAAGTCGGTTAGGGTCGCGGCCATGGCCTCCTACGACTACGTCGTGGTCGGCGCGGGCTCAGCGGGCTGCGCCGTCGCGGCGCGGTTGAGCGAGGATCCCGGCACGAGCGTCCTCCTCCTCGAGGCGGGGCCGCCCGACAAGGCCAAGGAGATCCGCATTCCGGCGGCCTTCTCGAAGCTGTTCAAGTCGAAGTTCGACTGGGGCTACGAGACCACGCCGCAGCCGGAGCTCGACGGGCGCAGGATCTTCTTCCCCCGCGGGAAGACGCTGGGCGGCTCCTCGGCGCTCAACGCCCAGATGTACCTTCCGGGGCACCCCGAGGACTTCGCCGACTGGCCCGAGGGCTGGAGCTGGGGCGAGGTCAAGCCCTACTTCGAGCGGATCGACAAGGGGCCGGGCACGGTCTCGGTCCCACGCGACCCGAACCCGATGACGCGTGCCTTCCTCGAGGCGATCACCAAGTCGGGTGTGGCGGAGCACAGCGATCTCGGCCTCGAGCACGTCGACGGCGCGGGCCTGGTGCGGGTCACGCAGCGGAAGGGCCTTCGCTGCAGCGCGGCCGATGCGTACCTCAAGCCCGCCCGCGGCCGCCAGAACCTCAGCGTCCGGACCGACGCCCACGTGCTCGGTCTGGAACTGGACGGCACCCGGGCGAGCGGCGTTCGCCTCGACGGCGAGACGGCGGAGGCCTCACGCGAGGTGATCCTCTGCGCCGGCGCGATCGGCTCGCCGCAGCTCCTGATGCTGTCCGGGATCGGCCCCGCCGAGGAGCTGCGGGCGCACGGGATCGAGGCGACGGTCGACCTCCCGGGCGTCGGCCGCAACCTGTCCGACCACCCGCTGGCGATCTCGCTCTTCGACGCCAAGGGCAAGGACTCGCTGTACGCGGCCGAGAAGCCGATCCAGCTTCTGCGCCTGCTGCTGCGGCGGCGCGGCCTTCTGACCTCCAACGTCGGCGAGGGTGCCGCCTTCCTGCGCACCCGCGAGGAGTTGACCGCCCCCGACCTCGAGCTCATCTTCGGCCCGGTGCTCTACGTGGAGGAGGGCCTGGCGCCGCCGCCGGCACACGGCTTCTCGATCGCCTCCATCGCGCTCCAGCCGCGCAGCCGCGGCAGCGTTCGCCTGCGCTCGGCGGACCCGCTCGACTCGCCCGACATCGACCCCGCCTACCTGAGCGACCCCGAGGACCTGCGGGTGCTCGTTGAGGGCACCAAGATCGCCAAGCGGCTGGCCCGGGAGGGCGCGCTCGAGCCCTGGTTCGAGAGCGAGCGGGCGCCGGCCGATACCGATATCGAGGAGTGGATCCGCTCGAACGCGCACACGATCTACCACCCGGTCGGCACCTGCGCCATCGGCGACGTCGTCGACCCGGAGCTTCGGGTCAGGGGCACCGAGGCCCTGCGAGTGGTGGACGCGTCGGTGCTCCCCCACCTGAACCGCGGCCACACGCACGCGCCGGCCACGATGGTCGCCGAGCGCGCGGCCGAGATGATTCGTGCGGCTGCGCCCGAGCGCGCGGCGATCAGCTAGTTTCCCCCGCGCGGGGACAAGGCCTAGCCAGGGGGAGCCACATAGCTTGAGCGTGAACGCCGTCGTATCCGCCGATGCGAGTGGACGGATCACACAATTCAATCCGGCCGCCGAGCGCACCTTCGGCCACACCGCCGCGGAGGCTGTCGGCCAGGCCTTCCTGATCCTGCTCGCCGACCGCTGCCACGCCCCTTACCGGCTGGAGCTCGACAAGCTCTTCTCGAGCGAGGACGCTGCCAGCGCAGGCCGGACGATCGAGCTGATCGGGAGGCGCAAGGACGGGAGCGAGTTTCCGCTCGAGCTCTGCCTCGTCACCTGGCGCAGCAGCGAGGAGTCGCTCTTCACCTGCGTGGTGCGTGACATCAGCGAGCGGGTCCGCACCGCGTCCGACCTCGAGGAGCTGCTGCACAGGGTCGAGGCCATCGCCCGCACCGACGAGCTCACCGGCATGGCCAACCGCCGTGCCTGGGACGAGGAGCTGCGGCGCGAGCTGGCGCGCGCAGCGCGGAGCAGCCACAGCCTCTGCGTGGTCCTGCTCGACCTCGACCACTTCAAGCGCTTCAACGACGAGCGCGGCCACCAGGCCGGCGATGCCCTGCTGCGCGACGCCGCGATCGCCTGGCGGATGCGGATCCGCGTGACCGACTTCATCGCCCGCTACGGCGGCGAGGAGTTCGCGCTGATTCTCCCCGACTGCCCGCGCGACGAGGCGCTCGCCATCCTCGAGCGCCTGCGCACCTCGACTCCCGAGGACCAGACCTGCTCCGCGGGCATCGCGTACTGGGACGGGACGGAATCGCCCGAGACGCTGGTGGGCCGCGCCGACGAGGCGCTCTACGAGGCCAAGCGCGCGGGGCGCGACCGAATCATCACCGCGACCGGCTAGCGCTTCACGGCCGCGTCGAGGGCCTTGTTGAACTCGTCGACGCTGTAGGCGCCCTCGAGCCGCGCGCGGATGATCCCGTGGCGGTCGATCGTGAACAGCCAGGGCTCGGTCGGCAGGTGATAGGCGAGCACCTGCGGCCGGAAGCCCTTCTCCACCTGGTTGTCCGTGTAGATCTCCATGTGGATGAAGGCGGCATCGTTCGCCCGCTTGGCCTTGACCTGCTCGGCGATGTCCACCACCGGGCCGCATACCCGGCTCTGGCAGAGGAGCGGCGTGGCGAATACGAGCGCGATCGGCTTCTTGCCGAGGACGCTCGCGAAGTCCACGTCGTGCATGTCGTCCGGCGGGCTGCGGGTGTCGATCTTCTTGATGTCGCCGCCCACCGACGCCTTGGTCGGGGTGTGGATGAGCGGGGCCTTCTCGCCTACGGCCGGCACGGCGTCCTTGCGCGACACCCGCACCACCGGCTCGGCCGGGGTCGCCACCACCAGCCGGTCGTCGAACCGCGCCAGGCCGAGGATCTGGTAGTCGCCCGGCTTGTCGAAGTTGACGTCCGCGACATAGACCGACTTGGCTGCGTTCGGATCTGACGCGACCGTCCGGCTCTGGAACTGGGGCTCGACCTTGAGCGACTCCCAGCGCGCCACGAACGGGCCCTTGACCGGGCCGCCGGACCGGGCGATGTAGAGCGCCACGGGTACGTCGGTGATCTGGTTGCGGGAGCGGTCGAAGAGGCCGAAGCCGAAGCGGTTGCGGCCGATCGTGAGCTGCGAGACCGACGGGGCGAGCACGGGCCCGCCCGAGCCGTACTTGCGCACGAGGTCGTTGATGGTCTTGCCGCCGGCCTTGGGGAAGTCCTCCGGCTTGGCCACAGGCGGCGGCTTGTCGCTGCCGCCGTTGTCGCTACCGCTCGAGCTTCCGCAGCCGCCGGCCACCAGCGCCGCGGCCGCCAAGGACACGGCGATCCAGGTCCGGTGGTTCCTCACGCGCTCGTAAGGCTAGGGAAGGCATCCCGGCCGGGCGCCGCGTGGAGGGGATGCTTAACGCGGGGTTCAAATAGCCTTCCCGCGCCCTACGAGGAGGTCTTCTTGGCGGAACGCGCGGCACTGGTAACTGGCGGGTCTAGCGGCATCGGGCTGGCGGTGGCCCGGGCGCTCGGCGAGGACGGCTACGGGATCACGCTCTCGGCACGCAGGCCCGACAAGCTCGAGGCCGCCGCCGACGAGCTGCGCTCCGACGGCATCGACGTCGAAGCCGTTCCGGCCAACATGGCCCAGGAGGAGGACATCCAGAAGCTGGCCCAGGCCCACAAGGATCGCTGGGGCCGCCTCGACGTGCTGATGAACAACGCCGGTGTGGGAATCGGCGGGATGATCGCCGACGCCGAGACGAAGAAGCTCGACATGCAGCTCGACGTGAACCTGCGCGCCGTCTACCTGATGACGCGCGAGTCGATCCCTTTGCTCAAGGAGGCCGGCGCCGAGCACCGCAAGGCGCTGATCCTGAACACCGCCTCGATCGCGGGGAAGCGCGGCGAGGGCTGGCTGGCCGCCTACAGCGCCACGAAGTTCGGCGTGGTCGGCCTTACGCAGGGCATGCACAAGGAGCTGGCCGGCGAGGGCATCCAGGCCACCGCTCTCTGCCCCGCCTTCGTCGCCACCGCAATGACCGATTGGGTGGAGGGGCAGGTGCCCAAGGAGGAGATGATCCAGCCCGAGGACATCGCCGAGGCCGTGCGCTACCTGCTGCGCACGTCGCCGAACTGCATCGTGCCGGAGATCCAGTTCATCCGGCCCGGCGACAACCTCTAGACGAGCTCGCGCTCCCTCTCATGGCCCAGCTCCTCGAGCTGGGCCATCGCGACTTCGTACTCGTCGAGGCGCTTGAACGGGCGTAGCCACGCCCAGCCCTCGGTCCTTGCCAGCTCCTTCGTCCGGTCGCGTTCGCCCGTGTCGCGCAATGTGCGCGTCTCGCGCCGCTCGACGGCCGCGGTGTGCTCGGCGATCGCCTCGCCCAGCTCGCTGTCGCCGGCCTCGTCGAGCGCGACGCTCGCCTCGAGCATCGCGGTGAGCGTGCGCAGCTCGCGGTCGGTGGCGGGCCGGGCGCGGCCGCCGGCGCGCGTGTAGCGGTCCCAGGCGCGAGCGAAGCTGGCGAGGCTCGTGCGGCCGCCGTTGCGGTGCGCTGCCAGCATCGGGCAGACGCCGCCCTGGCGGTCGACGTAGGCGCCGACGATGATCCGGTTGGCCTCGATGCCCTGGAGCATCGCCCTGCGCGTGGCGAGCGGCATGCAATCGACCGCGATGCGGAGCTCGTGTGCGGGGCGACGTCGTCTCATAGGATGCTCAATCCCCCGAACGGGGTTCCGGAAACCTAGGGACGCCCGTCGGCGAGTTCAAGTCCGATCCTCCAACCCGAAAGGAGACTTGCATGCGCCTGGGGCTGCAGGTCGGTTATTGGGGGCTCGGAATGACGCCCGAGCAGCAGCTCGAGCTGGTCAAGGAAGCCGAGTCCGCCGGCTGGGACTCCGTATGGGCGGCGGAGGCCTACGGCTCGGACACGGCGACGGTGCTCGCCTGGATCGCGGCGCAGACCGAGCGGATCAAGATCGGCTCGGCGATCTTCCAGATCCCGGCGCGCTCGCCCGCGATGACGGCGATGACCGCGGCGACGCTCGACCACCTTTCGAACGGGCGGATGATCCTCGGAATCGGCTCCTCCGGCCCCCAGGTGGCGGAGGGCTGGCACGGCCAGCGCTTCCCCAAGCAGCTCCAGCGGACGCGCGAGTACGTGGCGATCCTGCGCAAGGCCCTGGCCCGTGAGCGGCTGGAGTACGAGGGCGAGCAGTTCACCCTGCCGCTCCCCGACGGCCCCGGCAAGGCCTTGAAGTTGATGATCGGCACGGTCCAGGACCGGATCCCGATCTACATCGCGGCGATCGGGCCGAAGAACACCCAGCTCACCGGCGAGATCGCCGACGGCTGGATCCCCACCTTCTTCTCGCCGGAGCACGTCGGCGAGTTCAAGGAGCTGCTCGAGGAGGGCGCGACGCGCGCCGGCCGCGACCTGAACGGGTTCGACATCGCGCCGAACGTGAACATCGCGGTCGACGACGACGTCGACCGGGCGCGCGACCAGATGCGCCCGTTCCTCGCTCTCTACGTGGGCGGCATGGGCTCGCGCAAGCAGAACTTCTACAACGCGCTCGTGCGCCGCTACGGGTTCGAGGACGCCGCCGACGAGGTCCAGGAGCTCTACCTCTCGGGCAAGAAGGACGAGGCGGCCGCCGCACTGCCGGCCGAGCTGATCGACAAGACCTCGCTCTGCGGCCCGCTCGACCGGATCAGGGACCGGCTCGAGGTCTACCGCGACGCCGGGGTCGGCACGCTGATCACCACGCCGGTGGCGTTCGATCCCGAGGAGCGCAAGCGGATCATCCGCGAGCTGGCGGAGATCGTCTGAGCAGGCGCTTCCTCCTCGCCGCCTTCGGCGACCCCGGCCACGCCTTTCCCGCGATCGCCCTCGGGCGCGAGCTGGCGGCGCGCGGCCACGAGGTGACGCTCCAGACCTGGAGCCGCTGGCAGGAGCAAGTGGAGCGCGAGGGGATGCGCTTCGATGCCTCGCCCGAGTACGACGTCTTCCCCACCCGGGAGCGGCCGTTGAAGCCCTACGTGGCGGCGGTGCGGGCCGCGCGTGAGACGGTGCCGCTGATCCGCTCGGTCGACCCCGAGGCCGTGGTGGCGGACATCCTCACGGTCGCCGCAGGGATGGCGGCGGAGCTCGACGGGCGCCGCTGGGTCACGCTCGTCCCGCACGTGCTGCCGATGTTCGAGCGCGGCCTGCCGCCCTACTCGATCGGGGCGGTCCTCCCCCGCACGCCGGTCGGGCGCCAGCTCTGGTCGCTCGCGAAGCCGGTGTTGATGGGCGGCGAGCGCCAGGGGATGCACGAGCTGAACGGAGCCCGCGAGCGGCTCGGCCTGCCGCCGCTCGACCACGTGCACGGCGGAATCTCGCGCGAGCTCGCCCTGATCGCCACCTTCCCCCAGCTCGAGTACCCGCGCTCGGACTGGGAACCGTGGGCGCGCGTCACCGGCCCGCTCCTGTGGGAGCAGCCATTTCCCGAGGTGGAGGCGCCGCCCGGCGACGATCCTCTCGTGCTCGTGGCTCCCAGCACCTCGCAGGACCCCGAGCAGCGGATGCTCGCCGCGGCGCTCGAGGGCCTGGCCGGCGAGCCGGTGCGCGTCCTCGCGACCAAGAACCGCCGCGAGCCGCCGCAGCCCCTCGCCGTGCCGCCCAACGCTCGCCTGGTCGACTGGGTCTCCTACGCGAGCGCCATGCCCGGCTGCGCCGCGGTGATCTGCCATGCGGGCCACGGCACGGTCGCCCGCGCGCTCGCCTCCGGCGTCCCGGTGGTGGCTTGCCCAGCCGCGGGCGACATGGCGGAGAACGCCGCCCGCGTGCGCTGGGCCGGGGTGGGAGTCTCGCTGCCGCGGCGCTTCGTGACCCCGCGCGGAGTGCGGACGGCGGTGCGGCGCGTCCTGGCGGACCCCCGCTACGCCTCGGGCGCCCGCCGGCTCGGCGACTGGGCGGAGCGGCACGACGGGGCGGCGGTAGCCGCGGACGCCCTGGAGGAGGCTTCAGCGACGCCGGCGTAGCCGGACGTGCTCGCAGCCCCTGAGGCGATCCTTGGCGTCGGCGGTCACCCTGTCGACGCCCTTCCCGCAGTTGATCCGGTTGCGCTTCCCGTTGGCGGCGCTGATCCGGTCGTTGCCGGATCCTCCGTCCACGCTGTCGCCGGCGCCCGCCTTGATCCGGTCCTTGCCCTTGCCGCCCTTCAGCCGGTCCTTGCCCTTGCCGCCGTCGATGCGGTCGTTACCGGAGCCGCCGTCGAGCCGGTCCCTCCCGCTGCCGCCGTTCAGCCGGTCGTTGCCGGAGCTTCCGCTCAGCCGGTCGTTCCCCGACCCGCCCGTCAGGCGGTCCTTGCCCTTGCCGCCGTTCAGCCGGTCGTTGCCGGTTCCCCCGCTCAGGCAGTCGGCCCCGGCGAGGCCCTTGAGCCGATCCTTCCCGCCCAGGCCGTTGAGGCGGTCGCCCAGCGCGAAACCGGTGAGGACGTCGGCGCCGGCTCCGCCCGTCTGCTTGTTGGCGCACTTGCCGGTGCGAAGGGCGACGGTGAAGCTCCTCGACAGCGACCCGCTCAGGTTCGTGATGTCGGTCGCAGTGGCCCGGGCGACGAGCGTGCCGGGGGTCAGGAAGGTCCGGGAGATGCCGGGGCTCGTCGTGGAGACCCCGCCGGGCAGGAACAGGTGCCGGGCGACGATCGGGTCGCCGTCGGGATCCGTCGCCGAGTGGCTGAACGCGGTGGCCGACCCGAAGAGGGTGGTGAGCGGCGAGATCCTCAGCGAGGGGAGCGGCGGCAGCCGCTGGTACTCGTAGGCGCCGATGTCGGCCCGGGCGCCCCCGTTGCCGTCCGAGTCCCGCACGCGCGGCTTGCCGGCGAGGTCCGGGTTCTCGCCGGAGACGAACTCCACCGGCTCGCCCTTGTCCAGCAGCGGCGAGTTATAGCTGGGCCGGAAGTCGGTCGCCGATACGAAGCGCGGGTTGGGGTCGGTCTTGATGTTGCCGACGGTGTCCGTGAGGGAGCCGTTCCCGCTGCTGTCCACCTTCGTGCCGTCGTAGGCCGAGTAGCGGATGTTGAGGTCGGCCTTCCGAGGCGAGGGCAGGCCCGACCGATCGAGGTCCGTCGCCACGTTCCTGATGGCGCTGCTCGAGACGTTGGCGATGGCCGTGCCGGCCGGCGGCCCGGAGCTGTTGCTGTCAGCGCTGATCCCAAAGCCGGTGCCGGTTCCGACGATCGTGAGGTGGGATGCGTCGAGCCTCCCATTCGTGCTGGCGGAGGGGAAATTTGCGTCCGTCACGAATGCGCCCTCGAAGGTACTCGCGATCCGCGGGTGCGGACGGATCAGCACGTTGGCCGCCGTCATCGAGCCGCCGAAAGCCTCAAGGCCGATGGTGGCCCTGAGGTTGACGCGGCGGACCGTCAGGCTCGGGCCGCCCGTCGTGATCCCGATACCGGCCGTAACGGTGGAGTCGAGGACGCTGTTGCCGCCGCTGAATGTGAACACCCCGGAACCGTTGGGCATCGGCCCGAGCTCGGTGACCACCGACTGCAGCACGGAGCCGGGGTCTTCCAGGATGAAGCCGTCCGCGTTCGGCGCGCTGTCGGGTGCCGACACCTTCACGCGCGTGGCATCCGCGCCGGCGGCGAGGCGGATCACGGTATCGCCGTTGCTCGGCTTGTTGACCGACAGGTCCGACACGGAGGACTGGGCGCTGTTCAGGAAATACAGGAGCGAGCCGGCGGAGCTGTCGGTGAAGCGGGTTCGCGTCATACCCGCGCCGATGACGTGGATGGGCGTGTCCGCGGTCACCGACGGCGAGGTGAAGTTGCCCGGGCCGATCCGAACCGCGTCCAGGGCCGGGTCCATGTCCGCGGTCTCAACGGCGTCCTGGAGCGTGCTCTTGGCGATCCCGCCGGCGGGGCAAGCAGGATCGTGGACGCAGTAGGT
>DASXBA010000166.1:0-2265 GCA_036406475.1 Thermoleophilaceae bacterium
CGGGCGTGGCCCTCACCGTGAACGTCGACGGCTACGGCGACCAGGAGAACAAGGTCTCGAAGTACGACTACTTCTCGAGCCGAAAGCCGGGCCGCTACAACGGCTTCAAGCTCTTCTTCCACGAGGACACGGGCCTCATGAGGCCGCGGTCGGTGCTGCGGCTCATCCCGCGTCCCGACGTGGTCGTCTACGAGTGACGGCCGCCGGCCCGGTCCGGGTCACCTCGCTCTTCGAGGCCCACCTGCCGGTGGCCGACGTCGCCCGGTCGGTGGCGTTCTACCGCGACGTGCTCGGCCTCGAGGTCGCCCACGAGGACGCCGCGCGCGGCCTGGCCTTCGTCTGGGCCGGCGAGCCGGGCGGGGCGATGCTGGGGCTGTGGTCGCTGGGGACGGCGCCGATGGGCATGCGCCTGCACGTCGCCTTCACCACGGCGCTCGAGGAGGTGCTGCGCGCGCCCGAGGCGCTGGCCGCCGCCGGCGTCGTGCCGCGCTCGTTCTTCCGCGAGGAGACCCGCGAGCCGAGCGTGATCGGGTGGATGCCGGCGGCGGCGGTCTACTTCGAAGACCCGGACGGCCACATGCTCGAGTACCTGGCGATGCTCGACGAGCCGCCCCGACCCGAGGCCGGCGTCGTCACGTGGTCGGAGTGGCCCCAGGCCTAACCAGGGATCGCGCCCTCACCCGAGAAGGCCTCGCGGGCCTCGTCGAGCGTGGTGTCCTCGGCTGGCAGCACGTGGTCTGAGGTGACGATCTCGCCGTCGGGGACGGCCGCACCGTGCTCGCGGACGTGGGCGACGAGTGCGCGGAACGACTGCTCGAACCCGGCCGCGTCGCCCGCGGCCACCGCGGCGGCCACCGCGTTGTCGAGCTCGTTCAGGCGGCCGACCTCGCCGTCGTCGAGACGGAACTGCCCGCTTCCCAGGATGCGAACGACGGTCACTTGGACTCCCCCTGCGACTCGGCCGGCTCCGCCGCGCCCTGGCTGAGCTCGGGGGCGGGCGTGCCGCTTCCGACCTCGGCGCGCAGCTTGGCCATCTCGGCGTCGACCTGGTTGCCCGCCGTGAGCGCGGCGATCTGCGCGTCGAGGTCCGAGCCCGCGGGAGCCGTCAGGTCGTCGATCGCCCCGGTGTCGACGAGCTCGTTCACGGCCGCCGCCCGGGCCTGCATCTGCTCCGTCTTGTCCTGCGCGCGCTGGAGGGCCAGGCCGACGTCCGACATCTCCTCGCCGAGCCCGGTCGTGGCCTCGCCGATCCGCACCTGCGCCTCCGCGGCGGAGTACTGGGCCTTCACGACCTCCTTCTGGGTGCGGAAGGACTCGACCTTGGCCGAGAGCCGCCGCTCCTGGTCGACCAGGTTCTGCTGCTGCTGCTCGAGCGCGCTGATCTGCGTGTCGAGCCCCTGAAGCTGCCCCTGGATGAGCGACTTGCGCTCGAGCGCCGTGCGCGCCAGGTCCTCGCGGTTTGCGGCCATCGCCTGACGGGCCTGGCCGTCGAGCTTCACGATGCTCTCCTCGAGCTTGGCCGTCTGGAGCTGAAGGCGCTTCTTCGCGGTGACGACATCGGCGACGCCGCGCTTCACCTTCTGCAGCATCTCGAGCTGCTGCTGGTAGCTGTAGTCCAGGGTCTGGCCCGGGTCCTCGGCCTTGTCGAGCATGGTGTTCGCCTTGACCTTGAACAGCGTCGTGAAACGCGACATGAGACCGGCCATGAATCCCTCCTGGAGACCGCGGAAAACCCGTTGTTACCTTAGCCGATCCAGCTCGCGCAGCACCCTGGCGGCGTCGGCCCGGAGGCGGTCGCGCTCAGCCTCGTAGTCGGCCTCGGTGACCTTGCCGGTGCGCAGGTCCTGCTCGAGGTCGCGGAGCGAGGCGTAGGCGGCATCGCGGGCCTCGGCGAGGGCCAGCCGCCGCCGGTCCTCGTCCGACAGGCGCTCCTCGGGCTGCTCGCGCTCCGGCGACACGAACGGCCACGCGACGACCACGACGGCCAGCATCACCAGGGCCGCCGCGGCGGCCACCGCTGCGGCAGCGGTCATGCGCCGCTGCGGGCCAGGAGCTCGCCGTAGCGGCGGGCGAGCTGGCGGGCCTCGCGCGGATCCGGCCACAGCGTGATCAGCGCGCCGAGCAGGAAGACGACCCCGGCCAGCCACACGAGCCCGACGGCCGGGTTCACGAGCACCTTCACGCTGACGCCGCCGGAGGCGTCGCGGTCGACGCCCTGGAGGATGGAGTAGAGGTCGGTGCCCGACGGCACGCTGCTGCGGATGT
>DASXBA010000167.1:0-41466 GCA_036406475.1 Thermoleophilaceae bacterium
CGTCGGGCTGCACGCTCCACATCCGCGTCCGGCCGCGCCGGGTCAAGGCGCGCAGGCTCGTGCGGGTGCGCGTCCGGGCCTGGGTCGTGCGCGACGGCCGCCGCGTGTTGGAGCGCCGGGTGCGGGTCAGGGTGGGGCGCAAGCGGGCACGCACCAACCGGCGCGGGCTCGCCTCGCTCAAGGTCCGCTTCCACCGCCGGACCCGCTACCGCGTCCGGGCCGCTCGGAGCGGATTGCACGGCGCGAGCGCCTTCATCCGCGTCCGCTGAAAAAAAGGGCCCCGTCCCCTTTCTTTCACGCGCCGGGCCGGGTTGTACGCTGGCCCGGCTCCATGGACTACCCCGTAGAGACCTTCACCGAAGCCGAGCGCGAGGCCCTCGCGCCCCATTTCACGAACCTCGACAGGCCGGTTTTCGGGCTCGTCAACCTGCCGGAGACGGTCAAGGGCGCACTTTTTGCCCGCTACTCGCGCTACCGGGGAACACTGCGGCGGCTCTTCCTCGACGAGTTCGCGGGCGACCTCGAGGGCGGCGCGGCGCGGGCCTTCGACGGCCAGGAGGGCGAGCGCGCCCGCGGCCTCTACGAGCGGATCTTCCTCGGCTACGGCGACGACTCGGTGGGCCAGCTGGGCGGCGCGCACATCGCCTGCGAGTGGGTCTCGAACGTGATGACCAAGCTGCTCCAGCGCGGCCGCCTGGCCGCCTACCTCGAGCAGTCGACGCGCTACATCCCCTATGACACGCCGCTGCCGTCGGGCGGCTACCGCTACTGGCGCGACCCGTCGCTGGGGCCGGAGTACGAGGCGGCGATGGACTTCCTCTTCGACACATACTCGAAGAGCCTCCCGCGCGTCATGGAATGGGCGGCCGAGCGCTTCCCGCGCGCGCCCGACGAGCCGGAGTCGGCCCACGCCCGCTCGATCAAGGCCAAGGCGCTCGACCTGCTCCGCGGCCTGCTGCCCGCGGCGTCGCTCTCCCACATGGGCATCTTCGCCACCGGCCAGGCCTACGAGCAGTTGCTGCTCCGGCTATACACATCGCCGCTGCCCGAGGCGCGCGACTACGCCGACATGATCCTCGGCGAGCTCAAATCGGTGATGCCGAGCTTCGTCGCGCGCGTCGAGCGGCCGGACCGGGGCGGCGAGTGGATCGAGTACCTGCGCCGGCGCGAGGACGCGGCGCGGCGCTGGACCTCACGCATCGGTCTGGACCGGCCGCGGCCGGGCGAGGGCAGCGGGCCCGCCGTCCGGCTGCTCGCCGTGGAAGGCGACGAGGACCGGCTGCTGGCGGCGCTCCTGTACGAGGCGGCGTCGTGCTCGGAGGAGGAGGCGGTCGCGGCCGTGCGCGCGCTGCCCCCGGACGAACGAGCCACGATGCTCGCCGAGCTCGTCGGCGAGCGGCGCAACCGGCGCCACCGTCCAGGCCGCGGGCTGGAGGCGCTCCGCTACCGCTTCGAGGTCGTCTCCGACTACGGCGCCTTCCGGGACCTCCAGCGCCATCGCATGCTCACGATCCAGTGGCAGACACTCAGCCCGGACCTCGGCGCGGGCGTGCCGGAGGAGCTCGAGGCGGCCGGCGTGGCCGACGCCTACCGCGAGGGGCTCGAGCGCTCGCGGGCGGAGCACCAGCGGCTCGTCGACTCCGGCCGGCCCGATCTCGCGCCCTACGCCCTCTGCCTCGGCTACCGCATCCGCTACGTGCTCGACATGAACGCGCGCGAGGCGATGCACCTGATCGAGCTGCGCTCCGGACGCGAGGGCCATCCCACCTACCGGGCCGTGGCCCACGCCCTGCACTGGGAGATCGCACAGGTGCACCCGGCGGTCGCAGCGGCGATGACGCACGTGGACGGGGACACGGAGCCCCGGCTCGAGCGCATCCTGTCCGAGATTCGGACGCACGGGCGGCGCCAGGCCGCAACTTCAGCGCACTAGCGCAGTTAAAGGGGCACCCACCGACCAAGGAGGATGCCCCTTGAGGCAGCGTAGCAACACGATTTTGCTTGCCCTGGCAGCGGGCCTGGCGGTATCAATGCTGGCCGCGGCAGTTGCCATGGCGGCTTCGATCACCGGGACCAATGGCAAGGACAAGCTGACTGGTACTCCGGACGCCGACACCATCAAGGCGCTTGCGGGGAACGATCGCGTCAGTTCTCTGGGAGGGAACGACACGGTCGATCTCGGCAAGGGCCGTGACCGGGCGACAGCCGGCGACGGGAACGACACCGTCAACGGCGGCCGCAACACCGACGTCATCCGCGGCGGGAAGGGCGACGACGCGCTCAACGGCAACTCGGGCCGCGACCTGATCCTCGGCGGCGACGACGCGGACAAGATCCGCGGCGGCAGCGGCGGACGGCCGGGTCATCGCTGGGATGCCCTGTTCGGCAACAAGGGCAACGACGACGTCCGCGGTAACAACGGCTACGACTTCGTGGCCGGGAACCAGGGCGACGACACCGTCGTCGGCGGCCGCGGTCGCGACAAGGTGTTCGGCGGCTCTGGCAACGACCACCTGTTCGGCGACTTCGTCGTGGCGCCCTCGCGGCGCAGCAGCGGCCGCAAGGGCGACCGCATCCACGGCGGTCCCGGCAACGACGTGTCCGTGGGCGGCGCCGGCCGCGACAAGATGTCCGGCGGCACCGGCAACGACACGCAGTACGGCGGCGGCGGAGCCGACCTGATCTACGCCAATCGCGGCGTGGACACGTCCTACGGCGGCAACGGAAACGACAACCTGTGGGCGCTCGCGCGAGCGGACGTCACGGCGCCGGGCGACCCGGTCGGGGACACCCTGATCGGCGGCAACGGCAACGATCGTTTCCACACCGGTGACGGTGAGGTCGACAAGATCACGTGCGGTCCCGGCAACGACCGCGTCTTTGCCGACCAGTACGACATCATCACCGACGCCACGCCGAACGACGCCAACGGCTCCTGCGAGCACGTGGTGCGTAACTCCAACGAGTCCGACTCGGCCGAGAAGAAGACCGAGTCGCCCAAGGACGACTCCAAGGAGAAGTAGCTAGCTGGTAGTAGCCAGCTGCAGTTCCCTCCGGGGGGCGGCAAGACGCCGCCCCCCGGATCCCGTCTTTTGCGGTAGCGTCGCCTGCCTTGGCCGAGGAGCTGATGCAGGCGGCGCGCATCGCGCCCTCCATCCTCGCCGCGGACTTCGCGCGGCTGGGCGAGCAGGTGGAGGCCGTCATGGGAGCCGGCGCCAAGGTCATCCACGTCGACGTCATGGACGGGCACTTCGTTCCGCCGATCTCGATCGGCGACCTGATCGTGGGGGCGCTGCGCGACCAGGTCCATGAGGCCGGCGGGGTGCTCGACGTGCACCTCATGGTCGAACGGCCCGAGCGCCGAATCGAGACATTTGCCGAGGCCGGCGCCGACTCGATCGCGGTTCACTGGGAGGCCACGCCGAACATCCACTACGCGCTCAAGCTGATCGACGACCTGGGGCTGCACGCGGGCCTAGTGATCAACCCCGGTACGCCGCCCGAACACGTCGTCGGCCTGGCCGACATGTACGACCACCTGCTCTGCATGACGGTCAACCCCGGCTGGGGCGGCCAGCCCTACATCGAGACGTCGACAGCCAAGGTCGCCCGCCTGCGCGAGCTGCTCCCCGACGGGATGCCGATCCAGGTGGACGGCGGCATCGACGCCGACACCGCCGGCCCGGTGGCCGAGGCCGGCGCCACGCTGTTCGTGGCGGGCTCGTCGATCTTCGGCAAGCCCGACCCGGCCGCTGCCTACCGCGAGATCGCCGCGGCAGCCGGGGCGGAGTAGGGTCGGGCGCCATGAGCGAGGAGATCACGAAGTACCTGCTGGCCGAGTCGGAGATCCCCACGCACTGGGTCAACCTGCTCCCCGATCTGCCGGGCGATCCGGTGCCGCCGCTGAACCCGGGCACGATGGAGCCCGCCGGGCCGCCGGACCTGACGCCGATCTTCCCGATGTCGCTGATCGAGCAGGAGGTCTCGCCGGAGCCGGAGGTCGAGATCCCGGAGGCGGTCCGCGAGGTCTACAAGCTCTGGCGGCCCACCCCGCTCTTCCGCGCCCACCGCTTCGAGCGCGAGCTGGGCACCCGCGCGCACATCTACTACAAGTACGAAGGCGTCTCGCCCGCCGGCTCCCACAAGCCCAACAGCGCCGTGGCGCAGGCGTATGCCAACCAGCAGGCCGGCGTCCGCCGGCTGGTGACCGAGACCGGCGCCGGCCAATGGGGATCGGCGCTCGCGCTCGCCTGCCGGCTGTTCGACCTCGACTGCCTGATCTACATGGTCGGCGTCAGCTACGACCAGAAGCCCTATCGGCGCTCGATGATGGAGGCCTGGGGAGCGACCGTCATCCGCTCCCCCAGCGACACGACCGAGGCCGGCAAGGCGCAGGCGGAGCACGAGACCGGGTCGCTCGGCATCGCGATCTCCGAGGCCGTGGAGGTGGCGGCCGGCGATGACTCGTCCAACTACGCCCTCGGCTCCGTGCTCAACCACGTCTGCCTGCACCAGACGGTGATCGGCCAGGAGGCGATCGCGCAGCTGCCCGAGGAGCCGGACGTCGTGGTCGGGTGCGTGGGCGGAGGCTCGAACTTCTCCGGGATCGCCTTCCCCTACGTGCGCGAGGTGCTCCAAGGCGACGCGGGGACGCGCTTCGTCGCCGCCGAGCCGGCAGCGTGCCCGACGCTCACGCGCGGCGCCTACCGCTACGACTTCGGCGACACGGTCGGAATGACGCCGCTCCTGCCGATGTACACGCTCGGCCATGACTTCGTGCCGCCCCCGGTCCACGCCGGCGGGCTCCGCTACCACGGCGACTCGCCGATGCTCTGCGGACTCGTCAAGGCGGGCGTGGTCGAGCCGCGGGCGTACAAGCAGAACGAGACGTTCGCCGCCGCGGTGCGCTTCGCCCGCTGCGAGGGAATCCTCCCGGCGCCGGAGCCGGCGCACGCGATCCGGGCGGTGATCGAGGAGGCCGAGGCCGCCGACGCGGCCGGCGAGCAGCGCACGATCCTGTTCAACCTCTGCGGCCACGGCCACTTCGACATGTCGGCCTACGACGCCTACCTCGCGGGCAAGCTCGACGACCCCGAGTTCTCGGAGTCCGACATGAACGACGCTCTCGAGCGGCTGCCCGAGGCGCCGGCGATCGCCTAGCGCTTGCGCTTCCGCTTGCGCTTCTTCGACGCCGGGTGGGGCTTGGCGGGCTCCTCCTCGGACTCCGGTTCCTCGGCCTGATCGGGCTCGTCCGAGCCCTCCTCCTCGTCCTCGGGCAGCCCGATCCGCGCCTGTGGAGTCGGCCAGGGGTCATCCTCGCCGGTCTCCCAGGCGGGGCCGCGGCCTCCGGGCCAGACGCCCAGGTAGAGAGCGCCCACGGCGCCGAGCCAGAAGATCTGCACCACCGGGATGCCCGGGATCAGGGGCAGCACGATCAGCGCCCCCGCGATGATGCCGAGGATGCCCATGAAGCGGCTGAGCAGCCCCGCCCGCATCGCGTTGAGCGCGATGATCACGAAGGCGAACGCCAGGGCGACGGTGCCGGCGAAGAGCGCGCCCGCACCGAGCGCGCCCTGGTTGTCCTGCACGAGCTTCTTGGCCACCGCCTCCTGACGCCCGCGCGTCGACTCGCAGGCCTTGATCGCATCGGTGCCGCGGGCGTGGTCGCGGCAGTACTTGGCGATGTCCTCGCGCTGGTCCTTGTTGGGCGTCGCCTTGATGGCGGCCCTGGCCGACGGGCTCTCGTACTTGTCGGCGGCGTCGTTGAGGCCGCTCCAGTTGGCGATCGCCGCGACGGTGATCAGAACCGGCGCGAGCGGGATGAGCCACTGCACGATCTGCGGCAGCTGGGCCCGCCGGTGGCGGGTTGCCCGGAAGAGGTAGAAGAGCGCGCCGGCCGCGAAGATCGCCGCGACGCCGTGGGCGATCGCCGAGGCGAGGACGGTGCCCGAGTGGTCGTGGAAGTTGAGCAGGGTGCCGCTGTAGCGGAGCGGATCGTCCCGGCTGGGCGCGCCGCTGCTCGCCGAGATCTGGAGCGCGGAGCTCGTGACCTCGGCGACGATCGAGAGGAAGGCGCTGGCCGCCGCCATGCGCCCGAAGCGCGCCTCCCAGGAGAGCTGGGCCTGGTTATCCACGTTCGGGCCGGGTCAGCCTTCCGTGCCGTCGGGCCGTGGCGGCGGCCCGTCGCGGCCGGCGCGCGGCGGGTAGTACTCGCTGTCCTGGGGCTCGACGAACCGCGACACGCGGTCGCCCACCGTGAGGACGAGATCCAGCGCGGGGGCGGCGAGCCTGATCAGCGACTCCACCCGCTCGCGCATTCGCACCTGGTCCGGGGTGAGCGGAGTCACCTCAGCCACCCCTCTGGTGGAAGTAGAACTCGGGCAGCGCGGCCTTGGCCACCTCCGCCGTGATCTGCTGGGCGGCGGTGAGGTCGCCGGCGCGTACGGCGAGGTCGTCGATCGTGACGATCCCGGCCAGCTCGTCGCCGTCCGTCACCGGAAGCCGTCTGATCCGGTGCTGGATCATCAGGGCCACGGCCTCCTCGATGTCCATCTCCACCTCGCCCGTGACGAGCGGGCGCGACGCCTGGGCCGCCGCGCCATCGTCGGGGTCGACCCCATCCGCCACGACCGCCAGGGCGAGATCCCGGTCGGTGATCACGCCCACGGGCCGGCCGCCCTCGCAGATCACCACCGAGCCGACGTTGCGATCGCGCATCAGGCTGCCGACGGCGCGGAGGCTGTCCTCGGCGTCGGCGGTCACAACTCCCTGCGTCATCACGTCCCGGATACGCACGGCGGAGGAATCTATCGGCTCTACCCCAGGCTGGAGACCGCTACCGTTGCCCGCCGGCCGGGTTGAAAACGCGCGGATGGAGATTCGGGGGAAGCTGAGCGCGATCGTCGCCGCCTGCGGAGCGGTGGCGGCGGCGTGGCTGCTTGCTGCCGTGCCGGCACACGCGTCGGCTGACATGGAGACCGTCCTCCAGGACGACAACCAGATCGTCTACCAGGACGACCCACAGCGTCTCGACCAGGCCCTCGCGAGAATCAAGTCGCTGGGGATCGACACCGTGCGCGTCTCGCTCTACTGGCACCTCGTGGCGCCGGACCCCACGCACAGGCGGCGGCCCGACTTCGGCGACAAGGGGCCCGCCGACCCGGCTTCCTACCCCCAGGACCGCTGGCGGCGCTACGACCGGATCGTCAAGCTCGCCGGCCAGAACGGGCTCAACGTCTACTTTTCGATCACCGGACCGGCGCCGCTCTGGGCCACCCGCGGCAGTCGCGTGCGGGACATCAACAACACCCGGCCGAACGCGCGCGACTTCCGCGCCTTCGTAACGGCCGTCGGCAAGCGCTACTCGGGCTCATACCCGGACCCGGACGCGCCGCCGCCGTCATCGTCGACCCCGACGACACCGGTAACGCCTGCGCTGCCGGTGTCGACCGATCCTCCCGAAGAGAGCTCGGCGGTCATCCCGCGGGTGGATCGCTGGTCGATCTGGAACGAGCCGAACTTCCCCTTCTGGCTCGGGCCCCAGTGGAAGCGGGTGGGCCGCCGCTACCGCCCGATCACCCCGACGCTCTACCGGCGCCTCGCGGACGCCGCCTGGTCGGGGCTTCAGAGCACGGGGCACTCCGGTGACGTGATCCTGCTCGGCGAGACGGCGCCGTACGGGCCGCACAACCCGAAGCGCCCGGGCGTCAAGGGGCTCATGTCCATCCCGACGTTCGTCCGCGAGCTCTACTGCCTCAACCGACGCTACCGGCCCTACCACGGCCACCAGGCCCGGGTGCGCGCATGTCCCACCACCGCCAAATCGCGGGGTCGCTTTCGTACCACGCACCCCGCCCTGTTCGAGGCGACCGGCTGGGCGCATCACGGCTACAGCCTGACGAGGGCACCGACGTTCAAGGGCCGGCGCACGGACGCCGCTCCGCTCGGGGCGCTCTACCGGCTCACGCGCGTGCTCGACCGGTCGCAGTTCCGCTGGGGGGCGGAGAGCGCCGAATGGCCGATCTGGCTCACCGAGTACGGCTACCAGACCCTGCCTCCGGACCCGGTCCGCGGCGTGAGCTGGAGGCGCCAGGCGAGCTGGATGAGCTGGGCCGAGTACCTCGCCTACCGCAACCCGCGCGTGGATGCCTTCGCCAACTTCCTGCTCGTGGACGACAAGCCCAGACGCGGGTTCCGGCGCAACGACAAGCGTCGATGGGTCACGTGGCAGTCCGGCTTCATGACCGCCGGCCACAGGGAGAAACCCGCCTTCGAAGAATTCCGGCACCCCATCTACATCACCCCGCGCCGCGCCCGCCGCGGCCGTGCCGCGCGCGTCTTCGGCCTCCTGCGCACCGCCCCGTACGACACGCCCCTGCCCGCCCGGATCGAGTTCGCCGGCCGCGACGGCAACTGGCGGACGCTCGCGTCCGTGACCGTCACGAACCCACGCGGCTACCTGCTGAAGCGAATCCACCCGCCCGGCTCGGGAGTGGTCCGAATCGCCTGGACCGATCCCGAGACCGGAGCCGAGATCGACTCCCGGGCCCAGAGCATCGTCCGCCGCTAGCGCCCGACCGGCGTCAGCTTGCTGCCGAAGCGCAGGAACAGGCCGCGCGGTGCGTGCTGGCCGCCGAAGGCGCCGGCCTGGTTGAACCTGCCGGGCACGACCACGCGCTTTCCGCGCTCGAGCCCCTTGACGGCCTCCTCGGCCACGAAATCCGAGTCCGTCCAGAACAGCTCGGGCACGCCCGAGGCCTCGGCGGCGATCCCGGCCGTGTCGGCGAACTCGGTCTTCACGGGGCCCGGGCAGAGCGAGGTGGCGGTCACCCCGGTGCCGCTCAGGTCGGCGTGCAGGCCGTCGGTGAAGGCCAGCACGAAGGCCTTGGTGGCGGCGTAGGTCGCCTGGCGCGGAAGCGGCTGGAAGGCGGCGGTCGACGCCACGTTGAGCAGCGCGCCCCGGCCGCGCCCGACCATTCGCGGCACGTACTCGCCGCAGAGGGCCACGACCGTCTCGACGTTGAGCCTCACCATCTCCAGCTCGCGCTCCTGGTCGAGCTCGTGGAAGAGGCCGCCGCTCCCGAAGCCGGCGTTGTTCACGAGCACCTCCACGGTCAGCCCGAGCTCCTCGATCCGGCTCACGAGGCCGTCGCGCGCGCTCGCGTCGCTCAAGTCGGAGGCGAGCGTCTCGGCCCGCACCCCGTGGCGGGTCCGGAGCTCCTCGGCCAGCTCCTCGAGCCGCTCGCTTCGGCGCGCGACCAGCACCGTCCCGTGTCCGCGGCTCGCGAGCGAGCGGGCGATGTCGGCCCCGATTCCGGACGAGGCACCGGTGACCAGGGCGGTCGAGTCGGGCGACGGCTGCGGCAAGGCCATGGCGGCCGCGCAGGTTACCGGCCCGCCACTACCATGCGAGGCATGTCATCCGAAGATCCGTTCGGCGGTCTGTTCGGGGATCCCGAGGAGTTCCGCCGGCGCCTCGAGGAGCTGGGCGAGCAGATGCAGGGCGCCCAGCGCGTGGCCTGGGCGGACAACGCGATCAAGCTCGCCGTGGAGATGACCGTCGCGGGCCTCAACCGGCTCAACCTCCAGGGCAACGCCGAGCAGCAGTCGCAGGAGCTGCTCCAGGCGATGCGGACGCTCTTCCCGGAGGCCGTCATCCTCGTGCGCGAAGCGCGCGAGGGCTTCGGGACCTAGGCCGGCTCCGCCCGAGCCGCCTGCTCCGCCGCGCGGTCCTCGCGGCCCAGCCTGATCGCCTCCTTGAAGCTCCGGACCTTGAAGACCCCCACGAGGGCGGCGAAGCCGATGCCGAAGGTCAGGGCGCCGATCGCGATCTGCTGGCCCACCGAGTAGGCGGCGACGGTCGAGGCCGAGGCCGTGCCCTTGAAGACCTTGACGAGCAGCGCCTGCTGCACCCCGGCACCCTGCGGCGTGAACGGCACCGCGGCGGAGACCGCGTTGACCCCCAGCACCAGCCCGACGTTCTTCACCGAGCCCCCCACCCGGAACGCCTCCAGCAGCATCCAGAAGGCCGCGAAGCGGAACAGCCAGCCCGCGAACTGCATGCCGAACACCTCGCGGAAATAGCGCTCACGGTCGCGCAGGATCGTGAGCCCCTGCTTGACGCGCTGCCAGAACGCCTTGACCCGCACGGACAGGAGCGCGAAGCCGGCCAGCACCCCCACGCCCAGTGCCGTGAGCGCGAACAGCGTGAAGCGCGGGTGCTGGGCGAAGTAGGAGAGGTCGAAGGCGTCGAGGCTGGCGAAGTCCGGCGGCTTGGGGAACACGCCCTGCGTGAAGGCGAACAGCAGGACGAGCGTGCCGATGCAGACGTCGTAGATCAGCTCGACCGCGAAGCTGGCCGCGACGGCCGGGTAGCTCGAGTTCGGCACCGACGTCTTGGTCAGGAAGAGGCGAACGACGTCGCCCCCGCGGGCCGGGATAACGGCGTTGAAGCCGTAGCCGGCGAAGTAGGCGCCCCAGATGTTGAGGAAGCGGATCGGCTCGTCCGGGTAGGCCGCGCGGAGGATGTTGAACGACGCCCGCGCGCGGAAGCTCAGGTAGATCGTGAACAGCACGAGCGCCAGCAGCAACGGGACGAGCCTGAGGTCCGCGAGGTTCGAGATGAAGTCGTCGACCGCGTCGAAGAAGGAGCGGAACGAGTCGCCCAGGTCGGCCGTCGGCAGCACTGCCCTAACCGTACGGCCGCTGCACGCTCGTCGCGTCCAGCTCGGCGGCGACGGGGGTCCCGGTGAGAGCGAGGGCCACGTCGAGCTCCGCGAGCAGCACCTCGAGCACCCGGCGCACGCCCTCGGCGCCGCCCACGGCGAGGCCCCAGATCGCGGGCCGCCCGACCATCACCGCGCGGGCGCCCAGCGCCATCGCCTTGAGCACGTCGGTGCCGCGGCGGATTCCGCCGTCGACGATCAGGTCCACCTCGTCGCCCACCTCCTCGGCCACATCGGGCAGGGCCTCGGCGCCTGCGGCGACCGTGTCGAGCTGGCGGCCGCCGTGGTTCGAGACGACCACCCCGGCGGCGCCGGCGGCAACGGCGCGGCGCGCGTCCTCCGGCGTGAGGACGCCCTTGACGATCACCGGCAGCCGGCTCTCGTCCGCGAGCCGCCCGAGATCGTCCCAGGTGAGGCTGGCGTCGAACTGCTCGACCATCTCCGGCAGCGAGAGGCCCGAGCGGCCGCCCACGCTCGGCACCGAGGCGTCGATGCGGAAGGCGTTGCGGAGGTCGCGCTCGCGCCGGCCCTGCACGGGCAGGTCGACGGTCACGACGAGCGCCTCGAAGCCGCTGTCGGCGGCCGCCTCCACGAGGGCAGAGGTCACCCCGCGGTCCTTGAACACGTACAGCTGGAACCAGCGCGGCACGTCGGGCACGGCGGCGGCCAGGTCGGCGGGCGACGTCGTGGCGAGCGTCGAGAGACAGAAGGGAGTGGCGGTGGCGGCCGCCCCGCGCGCGGTCTCGGGCTCGGCCTCGGGATGGACCAGCCGGTGGAAGGCCATCGGGGCGACGATCAGCGGATGCGGCCGGCGCTCGCCCAGCAGGGTGGTGGAGGGATCGCGCTCGCTCACGTCGACGAGCACACGCGGGCGGATCTGGATCCGCCGCCACGCCTCCTCGCTCGCCCGCATCGTGAGCTCGTCGGCCGCGCCGCCCGCGAAGTAGCCGTGCGGGCCCGCGTCGAGCCGCTCCGCCGCCAGGCGCTCGAAGTCGGCCAGGGTCTCGGGGAGCTCCACTACTTCAGCAGCTTGGACAGGCGCCGGTCCTTGAGCACGCGGCCGCTCGTCTGCTCCTCGGGGCAGTAGCACATCACGTAGTCCTTGAAGTGGATCGCCTCGATGCGCGTGCCGCAGCGCCGGCAGGGCTCGCCGGCGCGCCGGTGCACCTGGAGCGGCATCGGCAGCTTGTCGGGCACGGTGTCGCCGATGACCTCCTCGTAGTGCTCGAGCGCCGCTCCCATCACCTGCTCGCAGGCATCGTGGATGGCCGCGACCTCCTCGGGTTCGACGTCGGATGCGCGCTGGAACGGCGACAGGCGCGCCGTCCAGAGGATCTCGTCGACCCAGGAGCGGCCGATGCCGGCGATGGCCCGCTGGTCGCGCAGCAGCGGGTGGAGGTGGCGTGGCTCGTCCAGGATCCGCGCCAGCTCGTCGACCGGTGGCGGCGGGTAGGCGTCCGGCCCGAGCGTGGCCACGGCCTCGTCCTTCTCTACGTCACCCGCCGGAAGCAGCTTGGCCCACGCCCGCTGCTGGGTACCGAACTCGCGCAGGCGCAGCTCGCGGCCGTCGCCGATTCGCACGAGCAGCCGCGAGGCCTTGTCGCGCAGGGAGGCCCGCTTGTCCCACACCTGGAGCCGGCCCGCCGACATGAGGTGGACCAGCAGCGCCAGCTCGCCGATCTCCACCACGAGCATCTTCCCCGCCCTGTGGACGCCCTTCACGGTCTCTCCGGCGAGAGCGTCGAGCGGCGGATCGAACGTCTTCATCGTGACCATTCCGGGCGCGAGCGCGGACTCGACCTGCGCGCCCGCGAGCGCCCGGTCCAGACGGCGCGCGCTGATCTCCACCTCGGGAAGCTCGGGCATTGCCTGAAACGGTAGTCGGGTTGCGCAATCCCCCCTCCCGGCGCACAATCGGAGACAGCCCTCGGCCCTTGTACCGCCCCAGGAAGCTCCGGCTGGGCCCCCGGTCCCTTTCAGGCGCGGCAGGTGGAGGCTCGCATGAGAACCGCTGCCGCAGACCAGGAACTACGCCTGACCCGGGCACTCACGCTTTCGCTTTCGCGCGCGAGCGATTTCGACGACGGCCTCGCGCGCGCTCTCGAGGTGGTCGGGAGCGAGGGCGGCTGGGATCTCGGCCTGGCCTGGATGCAGCCCCCGGGAGAGGCGCGGCTCGTGGCGGGGCCGACCTGGCCGACCAAGCGGGAGGCCGAGAGCGTGCTCGAGCTGGCGGCGGCATGGGAGGGGCCCCTCTGGATCGAGAACCTCCTCGCCGAGGCCGACGACCCCAGGGCGCGTGCGCTGCTCGACGAGGGCTTCGAGGCCGCCTACGCGGTGCCGGTGCTCACCCGGCTCGACCTGGTCGCGGTGCTTCAGTTCTTCGCCCGCCGCGCGAGCCCGGACGACAAGGCGTTCATGGACGTGGCCTGCGCGGTGGCCGGGCCGCTCGGCGGCTTCCTCCAGGGGAAGCGGGTCGAGAGCGAGCTGCGGGCGAGCGAGCTGCGCTTCCGCGCGGTTGCCCAGGCCGCCGGCGAGGCCATCGTCTCGACGGACGAGAACGGCAGGATCGTCTATGCCAACCCCGCCGCCCACGCCATCTTCGGCTGGCGCGAGGAGGAGCTGAGCGGACAGCCGGTCACCAGCCTGCTGCCCGAGGGGCTCGCCGAGGCGCAGCGGGCGGGCCGGGCGGTAGAGCTCAGCGCCACGCGCCGGGACAGCACGACCTTCCCCGTCGAGACGTCCGTCTCGAGCTGGGAGGTCGCCGGCCGCACCTACTTCACTGCGCTCCTGCGCGACATCTCGGAGCGGCTCGAGGCCGAGGACGCGCTCCGGAAGAGCGAGGAGGCGCTCCGCCAGGCCCACGCGCTGGCGCGCCTCGGCAGCTGGGAGTGGGACATGGCGAGCGGGGAGTTCGACTGGTCGCCGGAGCTCACGGCCATCCTGGGGCTGAGCGACGGCCAGGCGGGGCCGCCCTCGTGGGAGCAGTTCCTCGAGGCGGTGCACCCGGACGACCGGCGGAACCTCGTGGAGTACGTGGAGAACGCCCTGCGCAGGGGCCACGCCGGTCCGTTCATGTACCGCGTCGTCCGCCCGGACGGGCAGGTCCGCGTCCTTCAGGGCCGCGGCCAGGTGGATCGCGACGCCGACGGCTACCCGAGCCGGCTGCGCGCGGTGAGCCACGACATGACGGACATCCGCGAGTTCGAGGCGGCGCTCGAGCGGCTCAACCGGCAGCACGCGCTGATCCTCGCCTCGGCCAGCGAGGGCATCACCGGCGTCGACGCCGCCGGCCGGATCACGTTCATGAACCCGGCCGCCGAGCGCATGCACGGCTGGAGCGCCGGCGATGCCCTCGGGCGCGATGCCCACGAGACGTTCCATCACACGCACCTCGACGGGAGCCCCTACCCGCGCGAGGAGTGCCCGATCGTCGCCGCCTTCTCGCGCGGCGAGGTCACGCACAGCAAGGAGGAGCTCTTCTGGCGGCGGGACGGCACCGCCTTCCCTGTCGAGTACTTCGGAGCCCCGATCCGCGAGGACGACGAGGTGACCGGCGGCGTCCTCATCTTCCGCGACCGCTCCGAGGAAGAGCGGGCGCAGCAGCAGCGCCAGCGCTTCGAGCAGCGGCTGCGTCAGAACGAGCGCCTCGAGAGCCTCGGCCGCCTGGCCGGCGGCGTGGCCCACGACTTCAACAACCTGCTGGCCGCGATCCTGAGCTACGCGGTCCTGGCGGAGGACCGGCTGCCCGAGGGCGACCCCTCACGCGAGGACGTGGGCGAGATCCGCCGGGCCGCGGAGCGGGCCGCGTCGCTCACCCAGCAGCTGCTCATGTTCAGCCGCGGCGAGTCGGTGCGCCGCGAGGCGGTCGACATCAACGACCTCATCCGGGGCATGGAGCCGCTGCTGCGCAGGGCGCTTCCGGAAGCCGGCAAGCTCGAGCTGAACCTCGGCGACGGCCCCGCAGTGGTCCAGGCGGACCCGTCGCAGATCGAGCAGGTGCTCCTGAACCTGGTCGTGAACTCCGGCGATGCGCTCCCGGAGACCGGCGGCCTGGTCAAGATCGAGACCGAGCCCGGCGCGACGCCCGAGGAGGTGACCCTGCGCGTGCGCGACGACGGCGAGGGAATGTCGGCCGAGGTGGCCGCACGGGCCTTCGAGCCGTTCTTCACGAGCAAGGCCCCCGGCGAGGGCACCGGGTTGGGCCTGGCGACGGTCTACGGGGTGGTGACCCAGTCGGGCGGCCGGGTCGGGCTCTCGTCGGCTCCCGGCGGCGGGACCACGATCACGGCGCAGCTGCCTCGCGCCAGCGGCATGCCGACACCCGCCGCGGTCACCTCCGAGCCGGCCGAGGCGCGGGAGGAGGTCACGGGCCGGACCATCCTGCTGGTGGAGGACGACGACATCGTCCGCACGCTCGCCGCCCGCATCCTGTCCGAGGCCGGCAACCGCGTGCTCGAGGTGGCCGACCCGGTGCAGGCGCTTTCAATGGCTGAGCGCCACGACGGGCCGATCCACCTCCTCCTCACGGACATGGTGATGCCGCAGCTGTCCGGCTCCGAGCTCGCTCGCCGGGTTCGCGAGCGCCGGCCGGAGACGGCCGTGCTCTTCATGTCGGGGCACCCGGAGAGCGGCCGGGAGGGCCCACGGCTGCTGCACAAGCCGTTCACCCCGGAGGATCTGCGCGCGGCCGTGCGCAACGTCGGCGCGCCGGGTGAGGGCGGCTAGAGCGCGATCTCGCCCTGACGGAGGGCGATCGCGACGGCGTGCGCACGGGTGTGCGCCTCGAGCTTCTCCATCGCGTTGCGGATGTGCGTGCGAACCGTCTCGGGCGAGATGCCCATCTGCTCGCCCATCTGCTCTCCGCTGAGTCCGCGCGCGACGCCGTCGAGGATCTCCCGCTCGCGGGGAGAGAGCAGGCCGACGCCCTCGGTGGTCTCCCAGGAGAGGACCATCGCGCCGAGGCGCGGGTCCATGTACGTGCCGCCGGTCGCCACCGCCGAGACGGCGTCGGCGAGGTCGCTCGGCGGCGAGGTCTTGAGCGCGAAGCCGCGCGCGCCGCAGTCAAGGGCGTCGCTCAGGAGCGCGCGCTCGGTGGCGCCGGTGTAGAGCAGCACGCCGAGCCCGGGCTCCGCCTCGATGAGGCGGCGGGTGAGCTGCGCGCCGTTCTCCTCCGGAAGCTGGAGGTCGATGATCGCGACGTCGGGGCGCCGGGACGTGACCATGGCGAAGCCCCTCGCCGGGTCCTCGGCCACGCCGACCACGTGATGCCCGAAGCGCCGCAGCAGAAGCTCGATCCCGCGCGCGACGGCCTGATGGTCGTCGACCATGACGATCGTCTTGCCGTGGCGACCTGCGTCCTGGGTCACAGACTCCCCCTCGGCAAAAGCGTACCGCCGGCCTAATCCAACCGAGGTCGCTTTGCATGGGTTCTCGCAGGGCCCGCTATGCAATAAGCGGGCCTACTCCGTCTGAGGTATTCACGCAAATAGCGCTATTGGCGATCCTCCAGCAGGTCACACGGATGCCGGGAAAGGAGTCGGCTATGGGATCCGTCGAGATGCGGCAGGGGGTTATAGGACTTCGCGACGAGGCTTTCCGCCTCGCTGAGTCGCTGTCCCGTGAGGCGAGCGCCTCCGGGATGGCACCGGAAGTGCTCGACGCCGCGACCACGCTTCAGTCGGTCGCATACATGCTGGGCCAGGTGGAGAACTGCCTGGTGGGCGATCGCAACGGGGAGGTCACGGGCAGGCTCTCGCTCGCCTAGGCCTTCACCGTCAACGGCATGGACGCCACGACGATTCCACTCACCGAGGAGTTTTCGAGCCCGGATCTGCCCTTGGATCCGACGGGTTACGCCGGGCTGGTGCTCGACCGGCTGGCGCGGCAGGCCTGCGAGGTCGTGGGCGCCGAGCAGAGCTGCATCATGGTCAGGGACCCCGGCAACCCCGGGGTGGCCATCGCTGCCGCCGGCTACGGGATGGGTCAAGACGTCCTGGGGAGCCGGGTCGTCCTCGACCGCGGCGCCGTGGGACACGCATTCGCGTTCGGCCGCTTCGCCGCGGGCCGAGGGCCCGACTCGAATCCATGCGCGCGCGGCCGCTGGGACGGCGCCCCGCTCACGGCCTGCGCGCCGATCGGCTCGCGCCGCGAGGTGAGGGGCGCGCTCTCGGCCACCTGCTCCGAGAGCCGGCACCGCTTCAGCGACGCTGAGATCGGGCTGCTCCGGGAGCTGGCGGCACTGGCCGCGGACGCCCTCGCCAACGCGCGCACGCGGCTCGCCAACGGCGGCATCCGCGACCAGCTGAAGCGCACGCTCGACCGGCTCGCCCGGCACGACCAGCGCACGAGCGAGCACTCGGTGGCGATGATGGACAGCGCCCTGACGGTGGGCAAGCGCCTCGGCCTCGGCACGGCCTGCCTGCTCGAGCTCGAGCTGGCCGCCCTGCTCCATGATCTCGGCAAGGTCTCCGTGCCGGGCGAGATCCTCTCGAAGCGCGGGCCCCTCACACCGCGCGAGCGCAAGATCGTCGAGCGGCACCCGGTCGTGGGTGCGGAGATCCTCCGCCAGACCCCCGGCCTCGAGCCGGTGGCGACGATCGTCCGCTATCACCACGAGCGCTGGGACGGCCAGGGCTACCCCACAGGCCTCAGCGAGGACCGGATCCCGCTCGCCAGCCGCATTCTCAGCGTCTGCGACGGCTTCGAGGCTATGACCTCGGACCGGCCGTACCGCCCGTCGCTGGGGCACAAGGTGGCGATGGCGGAGCTCGAAGACTGCGCAGGAAGCCAGTTCGATCCCCTAGTTGTGGAGGCGTTTGACGGATGCTCGGATTGAGAGCTCACCAATACTGGGTCCTTGACGGCGGCTTGGAGGGCACGGCCTACCGCGTGAGCGGCGGCGGCGACCTCGACCTCGCCGCACGGCCAAGCCTCGCCGAGGCGCTCGAGCGGGCGGTCGCGTCGGGGGCCCACACCCTGGAGCTGGACTTCACCGATGTCGCCTTCATCGACTCGACGGCGATCAAGGTCCTCGTCCGCGCCGCGGTGGCGGTCAAGGAGCGCGGCGGCAAGCTCGAGGTGAGCGTCAGCAGCCCGAACGTGCTGCGGATCTTCGCCATCGCGGGGGTCGACCGGCTGTTCGAAGTGACCCTGACGCTGCCGACCGTCCCCGACGAGGTCGAGCCTGTCTGATGGGTGTCGTAGCGGCAAGCGCAGTTCCGCGGATCGACCAGATGCTCCGGCTTGACGCCACGCCGGCGTCGCTGCGCGTGGCGCGCGACGCGGCGGAGCAGGCCGCCAGCGCCTGCGGGCTCGGTGACGCCGAGAGCTACGACTTCAAGCTGGCCGCCACCGAGGCGGTCGCAAATGCCATCGAGCACGGCCGCCCGTGCGCCGACGGCTGCATCGGGATGCGCGTGCACGAGGAGGGGCCCGGCTACCTGACCCTCTGCGTGTCCGACTGCGGCAACTTCGTGCCGCCCCGAATCGAGCCTGCAGATCTCCCCGAGCGGGGCCGCGGGATCGCGGTCATATCGGTCCTCATGGACGAGGTTGAGCTCCTCCCCGGAGACAACGGCACGATCATGAGGATGAGAAAGCGGCTGGCGGCGTGAGCAACCGCCTGGCCGTATGCGCGATCGCGGTCGTTGCCGCCACCCTGCCGTGCGGCACGGCCATCGCGGCCCCGCCCCCCGTTTCCGTGAAGGTGGGCGACGACGTCTCTGTGACGCTGCAGCCGCTTCCGCAGCTGCCGCAGACGCAGGTCCGGGTTCCCCTGCCACAGCCGGTGCCGAAGCTCGTGCCGCCGGTCCACCAGGACCTTCAGCCGGGACTTCAGCTGCAACCAAGGACGGGCAGTCCGGTACAGGCCGCCCCCCAATCCCCCGCCCGCACCGCGCCTCCGCGGGCTGAGGGAGCGCTGTCGGCGCCCGCCAACGTGCGGGCGCCGACACGCTCCGGGGCGCCGGCCTCCTCCCGTTCAAATAACTCAGCGAGGCGGTCGCGGGTACCCGACGCGCCGCCGCTCGTCCGGCCGACAAGCCCGGCGTCCGCGCCTACCTCCGCAACGCCGGCTCCCAAGCCGCGGGCGGACAAGCCGCACAGGAACGTGTTGTCGACGGTCGTGGCCGTGCTGCCGGGCTGGGTCCGGGCGGCCCTCGGCGTGCTCGGCTTCTTCACGTTGATCTTCGGCCTGATCTGGGCGGTCAACCAGCTTCGCGGCCGGCGCCTGCGCCGGCAGAGCGGCGTGCTCGTCCGCGACGCGGGGCTGATGAAGCAGACGCTGCTCACGGAGCCGGACGGGCGGATCGGCCCGCTGCTCTGCTCGGTGGCGGGCGAGCGCTCCGACGACCCCGGCGCCGAGCAGGGCTTCCACGACGTATTCGAGCTAGGCCGCAACCGCGCCGGCATCCTGATCGGCCAGGTCGCCCAGGCCGGGCCCGCGCCGCTCGCCCAGGCGGCCCTGATGCGCCACAGGCTGCGCGCGCACCTCGAGCTCGGCCTGCCGCCGCGCGCGGTCCTGCGCCGCGCCGACGAGTTGCGCAGCGAGGATCTCCATGGCGGCGCGACCTCGGCGACCGTCGCGATCTACGACGGCGCCCGCGGCTCGCTCACATACAGCTGCGCCGGCCATCCGACCCCGCTCGTCTTCGCCCCGGCGCCCGAGCTGCTGGTGCCCGTCGGGGGGTTCTCGCCGCCGATGGGCGCGGGCGTCGACTGCGACCGCCGCCAGACCGAGATCTCGCTGCCGCCGGGCGCCACTGCCTGCCTCTTCAGCGACGGCATCCGCTGGAAGCCGGGCGCCGGAGTCGCCGTCGACCACGACGCGCTCGAGGAGCTCGAGGAGCCGTCCGCCGACGTCGTGCTCCCCCACCTGCGCCGGGGATCCGGCACGGGCGACGTCATCGTCTGCCTCGTGCGAGCGGCCGTCGCCGCCGTCGGCCCGCCGCGGCACGTGGAAGAGCTGGTTCTCACGCAGGAGGAGACCGCGGCCGCGCATTCCTTCCTCGTGGCCTGTGGTCTCGCTCCGCGTGAGGCGGCCGAGCTCGCGGGCGGCGCCGCGGAGCAAGCTTCGCTGACCGGCCACTCGCTGCTGCGCGTGTCCTGGGGCGAGGACGGGCCGGAGACGGAGATCGTGACCTACCGCCCCGAGGCCGAGTGGCCGTCGCGGCCGGCGGCCGTCGTCTCCCACGCCTGAAGCGGCGGGACTAACCTGCGCGCGGTGAGGATCGCCGTGGCCGCAGACGAGCGCACCGGGGTCGCCGAGGCCGTGGTGGACGAGCTTCGCCGTCGCGGCCACGAGCCGCTGCTGCACGGCGCGCTGAACGAGGAGGAGCGCGACGACTGGGCCTGGGCGAGCGAGGCCGCCGCCCGCGACGTGGCCGACGGCCGCGCCGACCAGGGAATCGTGGCCTGCTGGACCGGCACCGGCGCGTCGATCGCCGCCAACAAGGTGCCCGGCATCCGCGCCGCCCTCTGCGCAGACGCCGAGACCGCGGGCGGAGCGCGCAAGTGGAACGACGCGAACGTGCTCGCCCTGTCGCTGCGCTCGACCAGCGAGGCGCTCCTGGAGGAGATCCTCGACGCGTGGTTCGAGGGCGCGCCCAGCCCGGACGATGACGACGCCGCGAACATTCGCCACGTGGACGAGATCTGACCGGGCTCTCCCGCCAGTACGCGAAGCTCTGCGATCTCGGCGACTTCGACGATCGGGAGCTCCTTCGCGCCATCGCGGACATCGTCCCCGAGCGCGATCCGCGCTCGCACATCGAACGCAAGACGTGGGAGTACGCGATGCTCGCGCTCTTCCTCGAGGAGGCCGGGCGCCTCAACGAGGAGACCGAGGCCCTCGGCATCGGCGCGGGCGACGAGCGCATCGTCTTCTGGCTCGCGAACCGCGTAGGCCGCGTCGTGGCAACGGACATCTACGGGCAGGGCACCTTCGCGGAGCAGGAGGCGAGCGCCTCGATGCTCGCCGATCCGGCCTCCCGCGCCCCTTTTCCGTACCGGGAGGACAAGCTCGAGGTGCGGAGAATGGACGCGCGCGAGCTGGACTTCGCGGACGAGTCGTTCGACGTGGCATTCTCGGTCTCGGCGTTCGAGCACTTCGGCGGCCCGGCGGACATCGCCAAGGCCGCTGGCGAGCTGGGACGGGTGCTACGGCCCGGCGGCCATGCGGTCGTCATCACGGAGTGCTGGGTCCGCCTCCATCCGCTGAACACGGCGCCGGTGGACTACGCGCTCAAGCGGCTTTCCGGCGGCCGGCTGCGTAGTCGCGCCGAACGAGACCGCCGCGGTGGCGTGGACGTCCTGACCGCCGACGAGATCGAGGCCCAGATCGTCGAGCCGTCCGGGCTCCGGATGCTCCAGCCGCTCGACATGTCGCTGTCGGAGCGCAGCTGGGACAACCTCACCCGCCTGCGCCCGGGCCGCGAGCCCGAGCCCCGCACCGGCTCCTTCCACCCGCACGTCCTGCTGCGCTTCCGGCAATCGACCTTCACGTCGGCGTGCGTCGTGCTGGAGAAGGCGTCCGGCACGCCCTAGGTTGCATTATTTGACCGATCGGGTAATAATTATTGAACCCGATCAGCGGAGGCTGCAGTGCAGACGGAAGACGACGCCCTTCAGGTTCTCCTGGACGCCGACATCGACAAGGTCATGGCGGGGCTCGACCGCATCGTCGAGGCCGCCCCGTCCTACAAGAAGCTGTTCTCGCGCTGGGAGAACCAGCAGTGGAACAGCGAGTCGTTCGACTTCGCCGGCGATCGCGAGCAGTGGGACGGCGACACCTTCACGGCGGAGCAGAAGGAGTGGATGGAGTGGTCGCTCAGCTCGTTCTTCCTCGGCGAGGAGAGGGTCACCACCGAGCTGCTCCCGTTTGCGATCGCTGCGCCGAGCCATGAGGCCCGCGCCTTCCTCGCCACCCAGATCTCGGACGAGGCCAAGCACATGGTCTTCTTCGACCGCTTCTACCACGAGGTCCTCGGCGTGGACGCGGAGACGCTGACCAAGAACGTCGAGGCCCAGCGGCCCAAGATGAACGACGAGTACCGCGAGCTGTTCGACGGCATCCTCGCCGAGTGCGCCGACACGCTTCGGAGGGATCCCAGCGACATGAGCGCGCTCGTGCGCGGGGTGACCGTCTACATGGTCGTGATCGAGGGGACGCTGGCCCTCACCGGCGCCCGCTTCATCATCCGCTCGCTCAAGCAGAACGACTGGCTCCCCGGCTTCCGCCAGGGCTTCACGGCGGTGAACCGGGACGAGTCGAGGCACGTCGGCTTCGGCGTGAAGTTCCTCGCCGACTCGATCAAGGAGGACGAGGGCCACAAGGCGACGATCCAGGAGACGCTCGAGGAGACGCTGCCGGTGGGCACGCTGGCGCTCGCGCCGCCGATGGCCGAGGACCCGTACAACTTCGAGACACCCTTCGGCTACAGCTCGGCGGAGATCTACGAGTACGCGATGAAGTCGCTCTCGAAGAAGCTGGCAGCCATGGGAATGGAGCCCATTGGCGTCGCGGCCTGAGCCGCGCCGGCCAGGTCCCGGGCGGCCCCCGTCGGGGGCCCGCGAGCGCATTCTCGAAGCCGGTCTCGAGGTCCTCAAGGAGGAGGGCTACGCCGGCCTGACGACCGCCAAGGTGGCCGCGCGCGCGGGCGAGAACAAGGCCCTGATCGGCTACCACTTCGGCTCGAAGCAGGGACTGGTGGCCGCGGTCGGCCGCGAGGTGGCCGAGTCGATCACCGCCGAGGTGATCGGCGGGCTCGAGGCGAAGAACACGGTCGAGGACGTGGTGCGCGGCCTCATGGATGGGCTCTGGCGCATCCTCGACCGCGACGAGCGGCTCGCCCGTCTCTACTTCGACCTGGCCGCCGTATCGGTGGTCGAGCCCGAGGTGCGCTCGGTGATGCAGGAGATGAAGGCGTTCTGGCGCGAGGTCGTGGGCGACCTCCTGCACGGCTCGGAGGCCGCCAGCGTCTACGTGATCGCCGGGATCGAGGGTCTCGCCCTCGAGCGGCTCGACCGCGGCGAGACTCCCGCGCTGAAGAAAGCGCGGCGGATGTTCGTGAGCTCGGCTTCCGCCGCGCTCAGTGAACCCGGAAGCGCTTCTTGACGGTCTTGCTCTTGTTGGCGAAGCCGTCCTTGGCGCTGAACGACGCCTTGTAGCGCTTCGCCTTCAGGTGCTTGACCTTGAGCGAGTGCTTCCCGGCGGCGAACGCCTTGGACGCCGACTTGCTCCCGGCCTTGACCGTGATCACGGCCCGCTCCGACAGCTTGAAGGTGAACTTCGCGGTCTTTCCGGAGGCCTTGACCTTGGCCTTCGTGATCTTGGGAGCGACGTTGTCGTCGGTTCCCACCGTCACGGTGGCCTGCATCGTCTCCGGGTGGTTCTCGCAGAAGTAGCGGAACTTGCCCGCGTACTTGAACCTGTGCTTGAAGCTGGCGGAGCCGCCCGACTTGAGCCCCGAGTTGAAGCGATCGATCTGCTTCGCGTGCGTGGTGACCGTGTGGTCGTTGGTGCTGTCGGAGTTCCAGTCCCAGTTGACGGTGTCGCCCGGATTGACGCTCACGGCGTCCGAGTCGAAGAAGTCGTCGCCGACGCTCACGGTCGAGTCCGCGAGGGCCGGTGCCGCCACGGCCAGCGCGGCGAGCGAGAGGACGGAAGCAAGCGCGAATCGCATCGCGGGAACCATAGACACCTCGATCGGGGAAACGATTCGGTGTACGGGCGCGGCGCGGCGCAGGTTCATGGCAGGATTCCGCGCCGGTGGCATCTCCCGACATCGTCGACACGCCGGAGCAGGCGGCAGCCGAGGAGCAGGCGCCGCTGATCGTGCGCGAGCCGCTCGAGGCCTACCTCGACGGCTGCGGGCTGGGTGAGGGGCGGATCGAGGCCGAGCGGATCGGCGAGGGCCACTCGAACCTGACCTTCCTGATCCGGCGCGGCGAGGAGCGCTTCGTGCTCCGCCGGCCGCCCAGGCCGCCGCTGCCTCCCTCCGCGCACGACGTCCTCCGAGAGGCACGCGTCCTGCGCGGCGTCGGCGACACGCCCGTCCGCGCGCCCACGGTCCTGGCGGCCTGCGACGACGAGTCGATCCTCGGCGTCCCCTTCTACGTGATGGAGGAGATCGAGGGGACTGTGATCACCACGGAGATCCCGGACCCGCTCGACAACCCCGAGCAGCGCGGGCTGATCGCCGGCGAGCTCGTGGACGCGCTCGCCGAGATCCACGAGGTCGACTGGGAGGCGTGCGGGCTCGAGGGCTACGGCAAGCCGAGCGGCTACCTAGAGCGCCAGCTGCGCCGCTTCAACGGCCTCTGGGAGCACAACAAGACGCGTGAGCTGCCGCGGGTGCAGGAGATCGCCGACTGGCTGGCCGGGCACATGCCGGAGTCGCCGCCGGCGACGATCGTGCACGGCGACTACCGGCTCGGCAACACGATGGTCGCGAACGAGCCGCCGGCCAGGCTCGTGGCGATCTTCGACTGGGAGCTGTCCACGATCGGCGACCCGCTGGCCGACCTCGGCTACCTGACGATCACCTGGGTCGAGCCGGAGGACGACCAGGCGACGATGTTCAGCGCGCTCACCGCGGTCACGACGCGCGAGGGCTTCCCGAATCGGGACGAGCTGATCGCCCGCTACGAGGAGCGCACGGGCAGGTCCATGTCGGACCTCCGCTGGTACCAGACGCTCGCGCTCTGGAAGGCGGCGGTGTTCATGGAGGGCAACTACAAGCGCTTCATGTCCGGCAGCACGGACGACGAGTACCTGGGGCTGTTCGACGAAGGCGTACCGCGCCTGGCCGAGGCCGCCTGGGAGGCGGCCAACATGCCGGCCCCGAAGACGTGAGCCGCGGCCTGCTCGTCGACTTCGGCGGCGTCCTCACCACCAACGTCTTCGAGTCGTTCCGCGCTTTCTGCGAGAGCGAGGGCCTCGACCCGGAGGCTTTCCTCAACCTCTTCCGGCAGGACGCCGACGCGCGCGCCGACCTGCGGCTGGTCGAGGTCGGCAAGATCGACGAGGACGAGTTCGCCCGCCGGATCTGCGGCCGGCTGGGCCTCGAGCGGACCGACGGCTTCATCGACCGGCTGTTCGCCGGCATGCGGCCCGACGGCGCCATGGTCGGCGCCGTCAAGCGGGTCAAGGCGTCCGGGATTCCAACCGGCCTGGTCTCCAACTCGCTCGGGTCCGGCCGCTACGACCGCGCGGCCTTCCCGGAGCTCTTCGACGGCGTCGTCATCTCCGGCGAGGTCGGGCTGCACAAGCCGCAGCCGGAGATCTTCCGGATGGGCGCCGAGAGCATCGGCCTCGAGCCGGAGCAGTGCGTCTTCGTCGACGACCTGCGCGAGAACTGCGAGGGCGCGGAGGCCGTGGGGATGACCGCTGTGCTCCACCGCGGCGCGGACACCACGCTGCCGGAGCTCGAGCGGCTGCTGAACGTCGAGCTCCGTTGATGCTCCTGGTCCTCTGGGACATCGACGGGACGCTCGTCGACGCCGCCGGCCACGGGCGTCAGGCTTTCGACGACGCTTACGAGAAGGTCCTCGGGCGGCCGTTCACCGAGAGCATCGTCATGGCGGGCCGCACCGATCACCAGATCGCGATGGCGATGCTGGGAGAAGAGCACGGGCGGCTGCCGGGGATGCTCGAGGAGCTGGCAGCGGCGCTGGCGGAGCGGGAGGAGGCGATCCGCGCCGAGGGGCGCGCCTTTCCGGGCGCGCGGGAGGCGCTGGAGGCCCTGGCCGAGCGCGACGGCGTCGTCCAGTCGCTGCTCACCGGGAACCTCGAGACGAACGCCGCGCTCAAGGTCGGCGCGTTCGGGCTCGAGCCGCTCCTCGACTTCGAGGTGGGCGGCTACGGCTCCGACCCGCACGTCGAGCGCGCGGACCTGGTGGAGGTCGCGCGCGGCCGGGCGCGCGAGAAGTACGGAGAGCCGGGCGGGATCGTGCTGGTCGGCGACACGCCGCTCGACGTCCGCGCCGCGCACATGGCCGGCGCTCGCGCGGTGGCGGTGGCCACGGGACCGTACGGCGTGCCGGAACTGCGTGACTCCGGCGCCGACGCGGTGCTGGAGGACCTGCGCGACGCCGAGCGTGTCGTGGCTGCCGTCACCGGGTAGGCGGCGGACATGGACAAGGAACACGGCGACCGCTCCCGCGACCCGGAGCCACACCACGCGCTGAACAACCCCGTCGGCGAGCCAGACCCGACGGAGTACCCGGACCCCTACGAGAAGCGGCCCGACCCGCGCGACCCGCCCGACCCGGACGGCGAGCCGTTCGGCGAGGAGCCGCACACGCCCACCGGCGCCCGCAGCACCAGCGAGCCGAACCCCCACCAGGACATCGAGGCCGGGGCGGTCGAGCCGCCCGAGCGCGACAAGCTGGACGACTAGATCAAGGCGAACAGCGCTAGCCCGCGCTGATCAGCGCCACCCCCGCCAGGACGGAGGCGATGCCCGCCTGCTGGACGCGGCGCACGTGCTCGCCCAGCACCACCCGGGCGAGCAGGATCGTCACCACCGGGTAGAGGGACGCCAGCACGGCCACCAGGCTCACGAGGCCCTCCGTGGAGGCGGCCGCGAACAGAGCGTTGGCCGAGATGTCGAGCGCGCCGATGGCGAGGAGGGCTCGCATGTCCGCGCGAGCGACCTTCAGCCGCGGCCGCGCGACCAGCGCGGCCAGCCCAAGGACGGCGATGCTCGTGACGCGATTGAAGAAGATCGCCCAGAACACGTCGGAGTCGCTGGCCGCGTCCATCGAGACGAAGAAGGAGCCGAACCCCACAGCGGCCAGCAAAGCCAGGCCGGCGCCCGCCGCGACGCGCGCGCTCCCGCCCTCCTCGGGAAGCTCCCGCGAGGCGATGGCGACGCCCGCGATCGCCAGGGCGATGCCCACGGCCTGGACGCCACTCGGACGGTCGCCGGTGAGCACCCCGAACGCCACCGGGATGACCGCGGCCGTGCCGGCGATCGGCGCCACCACCGCCATCGCCCCAACGGCGAGGCCGCGGTAGAAGGCGGCGAGGCCCATCGCGCCGGCCACGCCCGAGAGGCAGGCGTAGGCCACGTACTTCGCGTCCGGCACCGGCTCGCCGCGGACCGCCACGACGACGGCCACGAGCGCGAGCCCCGCGCCCTGCGAGATCAGCAGGACGGTGAGCAGCTGGAGCGTCCGGCTCTTGAGGCCTCCTAGGAAGTCCGAGCAGCCCCAGGATGCGCTGGCGGCGAGCCCGAGGGCGATGGCGAGCACTTCAGGGCTTCCACTTGATGCTGCAGCCCACCGGGTCGGTCTCCACCGTGTCGGGATCGCGGCCGGCGAGAACGGCGTCGAGGGCGTCGCGCATCCAGACTGCGTTCTGCGACGGATCGCGGTGGTCGGAGTCGGGCGCGCCGCGGTAGCGCAGCCGGCCCTCGGCGTCGAAGACGAACACGTCCGGGGTCGTCTTCGCGTCGAAGGCGCGCGCGGCCTCCTGGCTCTCGTCGCGCAGGTAGGGCATGGGCCAGCCGCCGTCCGCCTCCACCCGCTCCCTCATCGCCTCGAGCGAATCGGCCGGGTAGCGCTCGGCGTCGTTGGGGTTCACGGCAAGCACGCGCACGCCGCGGTCGGCGTAGTCGCGGGCCACGTCCGCGATCCGGTCGTGCCAGGCGAGGGCGTAGGGACAGTGGTTGCAGGTGAAGACGACGGCCGTGACGCCGTCGCCGCCGAGGCCGTGCTGCTCGCCGCCGGTGTCGGGCAGCGTCAGGTCGGGGACGCCGTCACCGGGTCGCATGGGCCACGGCCTCCCTCAGGTCATCGATATCGGGCGTGGGCGAAGGCCGCCCGTCGCGGAGCCGGTAGACCCTGCAGCTGAGGCCGACAGGGTCGCCGTCGCCCGGCGGCACGGCGTCCTTGCCGTCGATCCGGATCGTCGGTGAGCCGAAGAAGCGCTCGCTCTCCGCCTGCTCGTCGCTCACGATCTCGACGAGCTCGACGGCCTCCGGATCGAGACCCTCCTCGGCCATCACGGCCCTCAGGTCCTCGAGCGCCTCCGGATGGGACGGACAGCCGTCCCACCACAGGAGCTCAACCCTCACCGACCTCGACCTTCTCGATCACGACCGGATCGGTCGGCCTGTCCTGCGCCCCGGTCTCCACGCCCTCGATCGCGTCGACCGAGTCCATGCCGTCGGCGACGCGGCCGAAGACCGTGTGCTTCCCGTCGAGCCAGGGAGCCTCTTCGGTGGTGACGATGAAGAACTGGCTGCCGTTGGTGTTCGGGCCGCGATTGGCCATCGCCAGCGCCCCGCGGACGATCTTGTGCTCGTTGATCTCGTCCTCGAACTCGTAGCCGGGCCCGCCGGTGCCGGTTCCCTCCGGGCAGCCGCCCTGGATCATGAAGTCCTTGATGATGCGATGGAAGATCAGCCCGTCGTAGTAGCCGTCGCGCGACAGCTTCAGGAAGTTGTCGACCGTCTTGGGAGCGTCCTCGTCGAACAGCTCCACCACCACCGCTCCGCGGTTGGTGTGCAGGGTTGCCTGGCTCATCTGCGCTTAGCCACCTCCACCCGGAGCTCGGCGCCCCGGACTCGCTTTCCGTTGACCTTGTCCGCCACCTCCGGCGCCCGCTCCTCCGGGACCTCCACGAAGCTGAAGCGCTCGAGCACGCGCACGTTGCGCACGTCGTTGTTCTCGAGGTGCGAGTTGTCGACCACCGCCTTGACCACGTCGGCCGGCTCGAAGCCCGAGCTGCGGCCCGCGCCCACGAGCAGCTTGGCGTAGGGCACGCCGTCGCGGCTCTGCGGCTTGGTGTGCCGCGGCCGGCGCGCCTCGCGCCGGGGGCGCTCCCGCCGCGGCCGATCGCCGTTCGGGGACCACTCGTCGATGTCGGTCTTGGCGTGGCGCTCGATCGCCTCGAGGTCGCGTCGCTGCTTGGGGTTGATCAGGGTGATCGCGCGGCCGGCCTCGCCGGCGCGGCCCGTGCGGCCGATGCGGTGGACATAGACGTCCGGAGAGTTCGGGATGTCGTAGTTCACGACGTGGCTGACGCCCGTGATGTCGAGGCCGCGCGCCGCGACGTCGGTGGCCACGAGCAGCCGCTCGCGACCTCCCTTGAAGGCGATCATCACGCCGTCGCGCTGGCCCTGGCTCATGTCGCCGTGGAGCGCCTTCACCCGCACGCCGGCGTCGCCCAGCTTCCGGGCCAGGCGATCGACCCCGATCTTGGTGCGGACGAAGACGATCGCCTGCTCGGGGCGCTCGGCCTTGAGCACCCGCGTCAGGGCGTCCGGCTTCTCGCGGTCGGGAACCTCGACGTAGAACTGGTCGACGGTGTCGATCGTCAGCGTGGCCGCCTTGACCTGGATCTCCACCGGGTCGTGCATGAACTTCTCGGCCAAGCTGCGGATCTCGCGCGGGATCGTGGCCGAGAAGAGCGCGGTCTGCCGTCCCTGTGGACAGCGGGCCAGGATCGTCTCGACGTCCTCGAGGAAGCCGAGGTCGAGCATCTCGTCCGCCTCGTCGAGGACCACGTAGCGGGCGCCGTCGAGGATCAGGTGGTGACGGTTGATCATGTCGAGCACCCGGCCCACGGTGCCGACTACCACCTGCCCGCCGCGGTTGAGGCGCGAGGCCTGGTCACGGATCGGCGCGCCGCCGAACACGGCCACGACGTCGATATCGCGCGGCTCCCCGTAGGCGCGCAGCGCCTGCGTCACCTGGATGCAGAGCTCGCGCGTGGGCGTCAGGACGATCGCCTGGACCTCGGGCAGCTCCGGATCGACGTACTCGACCATCGGCAGCCCGAACGCGGCGGTCTTGCCGGTGCCGGTCTGCGCCTGGCCCATCACGTCCAGGCCCTCGAGCATCGCCGGGATCGCCTGCTCCTGGATCGGCGTGGGGTGCTCGTAGCCGAGGTGGGCGAGCGCGTCGAGTATGGGCTTCGAGAGCCCGAGATCGGCGAAGGTGGTCATGTCATCGCGAAGCCGGAGGCGGAGCGTTTGGTCGGTACCGAGGGGCAGGATGCCCCGCGGGGCTAATCATGTGGTTGGGTCGAGCAGCAGCTTGCCGCTCGTGCCGCGACCCACGAGGTCCTCGTGAGCTCGGCGCACCTCCGACAAAGGATAGGTGGCGCCGATCTGTGGCCGGAGCTCGCCGCGGGCGGCGCGCTCGAACAGGTCCGTAAGGGGCTCCTCCATCATGTCGCGGCGGCCGAGGCAGTGCATCAGCCAGAAGCCGATCACCGCGCGGCTCTTGCGCATGAGGCGGCCGGTCTGGAGCTCGTTCTGCTCGCGGCTGGCGATCCCGTAGGTGACCATTCGGCCGAAGGGCGCCAGCGTCTCCATGGTCTGCTCGAAGACCCGGCCGCCCGACATCTCGAGCACCACGTCCACGCGCTCGCCCCCGTTGGCCTCGAGGATCGCCTCCTTCAGGTCCTCGGCGCCGGTGTCGACCGCGGCGTCGGCGCCCAGCTCGACCGTGCGGGCGCGCTTCTCCTCCGAGCTCGCGGTGGCGATCACGCGGCCCGCGCCAAACGGCTTGGCGAGCTGCACAGCGAGGCTGCCCACGCCGCCGGCGCCGGAGATCACGACCACGCTCTCGCCCTCCGCCAGCTTGGCGGAAGTGCGGTAGAGGTGCCAGGCCGTCAGGCCCTGGACCAGCAGTGCGAGCGCGGCGTCGTAGTCGAGCCCGTCGGGCAGGGGGAAGACGGTCTCCCTCGGCGCCAATGCCTTCTCGGCGTAGCCGCCGCTCGGCACCATCGCGACCACGCGCTGCCCGTCCTCAGTGGTCCCGGCCACCTCGCCGCCGAGCACGAGCGGCACCTCGAACTTCGCCAGATAGGTGTTCTCCCGCTGGTGGGTGTCGCCGAAGTTGAGGCCGGCGCGGGCGACCTCGATCAGCACCTCGCCGTCGCTCGGCTCGGGGTCGGGCAGGTCGACGACCTGAAGGACCTCCGGCCCCCCGAACTCCTGGATCTGGACGGCGCGCACGGGCGCCGTAGCCTAGTGTTCGCGCGCTCATGAGCCTGGTCGTGGTCGGTTCGATCGCCTTCGACGCGGTCAAGACGCCCTTCGGGGAGCGCCAGCGCATGCTCGGCGGCTCCGCCGTGCACTTCTCGCTGGCGGCGAGCTTCTTCGACGAGGTCCGCGTCGTGGGCCCCGTCGGCGACGACTTCGGCGACGAGGAGTACGGAGTGCTCCAGGGCCGCGGCGTGATCACCGACGACATCCAGCGCGTGGAGGGCGGCGAGACCTTCTTCTGGCGCGGCCACTACGAGTACGACCTCAACACCGCGCACACCGACGACACACGGCTCAACGTGTTCGGCGACTTCGCGCCGCAGCTCTCCGACGCGTCGAAGCAGGCCGACGTGCTCTTCCTGGCCAACATCCAGCCGGACCTCCAGCGCGAGGTCCGCGAGCAGTGCGACGGCGCCCGGCTGGCCGGCCTCGACTCGATGAACCTCTGGATCGACACCGCCCGCGACTCGCTCGTGCGCACCATCGGCGGCGTCGACGTCGTGCTGATGAACGACGCCGAGCTGCGCATGCTCACCGAGCAGCCCAACCTCGTGAGGGCGGCCCGGGATGTCATGGCGATGGGCCCGCGGGCCGTGATCGCCAAGCAGGGCGAGTACGGCGCGGCGCTGTTCACGGGCGAGAGCTTCTTCGCGCTGCCGGCGTACCCGCTCGAGACGGTGGTCGACCCCACCGGCGCCGGGGACTCCTTCGCCGGCGGCTTCCTCGGCTACGTCGCCTCGCAGGGCGGCGACCCCGACGAGCCGGCGCTGCGCCGCGCCATGACCTACGGCTCGGTGCTGGCCTCGTTCAACGTCGAGGAGTTCGGCACCGAGCGCGTGCGCCGGCTGAGCCGCGAGGAGATCGACGAGCGCTTCGAGCAGTTCCGCTCGATGACGACGATCAGCGGCTAGCCCCCCACCGGCGATCTCGGGTCCTTGCCCCAGAACAACGCCGTGCCCGTCATCCCCACGAGGTGGACCATCACCGTGTTGAGCACCATCGACTTCGCGGTCGCGGTCCCCACCCCGACGGGGCCTCCCGAGGCCGTGTAGCCGTAGTAGCAGCCCACGAGCACGATCACCGTGGCCATCGCCATGCCCTTCATCGTCGAGTAGAAGATGTCGGGCGGGTTCTGGAACATCCAGAAGACCTGGAAGAACTGGCCCTGGGTGACCTCCCCCACCTGCTGGACCACGGCTAAGTAGGAGCCGAAGAAGCCGACGCCGACGCCGCCGATGTACATGAAGGGGAGCACCAGCCAGGCGGCCAGCAGCTTGGTGGCGCAGAGGAAGACGAGCGAGTCGATGCCCATCACCTCGAGCGCGTCGATCTCGTCGGAGATGCGCATCGCGCCGATCTCGGCCACCAGGCCGGTGCCGACCTTGGCGGCCATCATGTAGCCGAACGCGTAGGGGATCACCTCGCGCAGGTCGCACCAGGCCGCGAAGGCGCCCGTCAGCGCGGAGGCCCCGAAGCCCTTGGACAGGTACGCGCCCTCGATCCCGCAGGTGAGGCCGAGGAAGAAGCACATTCCCCAGATCACGACCGCGGAGCCGACGATCAGGATCCCCGTCTGGCGGAGCGCCTCGCCGAAGAAGCGGAACACGCGCAGCGAGACGATCAAGCCGACGACCCGCGTGCAGAAGCGGCTTATGGCTCCGAGGGTGCCGAGCCAGTCCCATGGCAGTGATACCCAGCGCGGACGCATCAGGGCGGGTCCTTCCTTACGTGGGGGTACAGGGTCGAGAGGTTGCGGAAGCGGAGCGGCTTCTGCTGCTTGCAGGGCGGCGCCTGGGTGCCGGGGATCGAGGTGTTGCCCGCGTTGCGGCAGTCGAGCGCCTCGAGCCCGGTGCCGATGTCGTTCAGCCAGCCCGGCTTGGGATAGGGGTTGTGGCGGTTGGTGCCAAGGCGCTTGTTCGCGATCACGAACGAGTCCGGCCCGAACGGGATCACCGAGCGGAAGTAGTGGCGGCGCTTGCCGTCGCTCGAGATGTCGCTGTACTGGAAGGCTGCCGCCGCGTTGGCGAACGCGCTCACCGTCTCCTTCTTGTAGATCGCGGCAAGGTCGACGACCGGCAGCAGGTCGCGGAGCGCGGAGTGGAGCTGCCCGAAGAGCGGGCGCGCCGCGTTGACCGTGCTCGTGGTGGCCGGGAGGGCGCGCTTGCCCACGTCGATCACCACGTTGACCTCCCTGAACAGCTTGCGAAGGTCGGGCGCGAGCGCGGCCGTGTCGACGAGCGCCGGCCCCAGCGCGCGGCCGGCGGGCCGGAGCGCCTGCACCACCGGCCGGGCCTCGTTCGAGAACGACTCGAGCCTGGCGAAGGTGGGTTGGAGCTCGCGCAGCGTGGTGGGCAGGATGCGGACCGTCTCCTCCAGGTCGGCGTTGCGGCGCGCGGTGGTGGAGAGGACCCGGTCGCCCGCCCGGACGAGACCCGAGAGCTCGCCCTGGCGCTTGCCCACCGTGGCGAGCACGAAGCCGCCGTCGTGCACCAGGCGGCGAAGCGAGGCCCGCTCCTGGTCGACGACGTTCAGCAGGTCGCCGCCCTCGTCGGCGAACGGGCCCGTGTTGCCGAGCGCATCGCTCAAGTCTTGCGAGCGTCCGCGCACGGCTCGGTCGAGGCCGGCGAGCAGCTCCTGGGTGCGGCGACGCGTCTCGGGGTCGAAGACCCTGCGCAGGATCTCGTCGATCTCCGAGGTCTCGCGCGCGTGCGACGCCGGCAGGAGGCCGCCGTCGGGCAGGTTGCCCGAGGACCTGTGACCCGGCGTGAGCTCGACGTAGGTCTCGCCGCCGAGCGTCTTCTGGCGCAGTGTCAGCTTCGTGTCGCGCGGGATCGGGGCGTACTTGGAGTCCATCTCGATCTCCGCGCGCGCGAACCGGCCCGCGCGCGAGGTCTTGACCACGCGGCCGACGTTCACGCCGGCGATGCGCACGTCGGCGTCGTTGACGAGCAGGGTGGCCTCGCTGAGCTCGGCGGAGAAGCGGTAGCCCTTGGGCTTGAGCGGCACCGAGCCGCCGAAGTTGATCCAGAGGAAGAGCAGGATCGAGAAGCACGACAGGGCGAAGACGACCATCGCCAGGATCCGGCCGAGAGAGGGCGCCTGCTTGATCACGGGCACGCTCCCGAGGCGCCGATCAGGCCGGAGAAGGGGATGCCCGCCAGCGAGCCGACCGTCGAGCAGCTGAACTGGACGAGGCCGCGCACGACCGCCCCGTTGGCGTCGTCGACGGACACCAGCGAGTTGGCGTTGTGGGCGAACCAGGCGAGGTAGAAGAGGAAGCCCTCGTCCGAACCGGGTGGGTTGTAGCCGAGCTCGTTGCCCAGGTAGTTGAGGACGTGGCCGACGCGAACCAGCGTGGGCGTGGTGCGGTTGAGGTCGCGTAGCGACGGGCGCAGGCGGCGGACGAGCGGCGTCGTCTCGCGCACCAGCGGACGCAGGTCGTTGCGCAGGATCGGGGTGCCGGTGCGGAGCAGCGGCTGGGCCGCCTTCAGCGCCGGGCCGAGGCGGCGCGCGGCGGGCCGGAGCGCCTGGAGCGCCGGGCCCGCCTCCTGGATGAGCGGCCGGCCTGCGCGCAGCGCCCCACGGGTGGCGGAGAGCGCGCCCGGCAGTCGGGCGAGCGAGGCGTCGAGGTCGGCCTCGCGGTCGCCGATCGCGTTGAAGGTGGCCGAGGAGGCGTCGACCAGGCTGGCAAGCTCGTGGTCCTTCTCCGACGTGGCGTCGGAGAGCCGGCGCAGGTTGGTCACGAGCCGGCGCACCATGTGCCGGCGCTGGGCCAGGGAGCGAACGACGTCCTTGGTCTGGCGGAAGGTGGGCTCGCTCGTCTCGAGGATCTCCCGCAGGTCCTTGCCGCGCACGCGGAGCCCCTGGCCGCCCGCGTCGAGCAGCGTCTTCAGATAGTCGCGCGTGTCGGTGTCGAGCATCGCGATGAGCTCGTCCGTGTTGACGTTGGGCTCGGTGGCCTGGAGCCCCAGGTGGGAGCCGTCGTGCAAAAGCCCTCGGTTGGGGAGGTCCGGATCCGGCTTGCCGGGCTCGAGCGCAACGGACTGGTCCTGGATCAGCGTCTTGGGCCGCAGGAGCAGCGTCGCGTTGCGGTAGACCGGCCCGACCTTGCCGGGGTCGAGCTCGAGCTTGACCACGGCGTGGCCGTTCTCCAGCTTGACCGGCCCGACGAGGCCGACCTCGACTCCGGCGATCGTGACCTGCTGGCCCTGGCCCGGCGTGACCGCCTGCGAGTGCGGGAAGTCGACCGTTAGCTCCATCTCGCTCTTCCAGGGCCAGGCGAAGCGGGCGTGGTCGAGGATGTAGTAGGCGACCCCGCCGGCGACCAGCATGAAGAAGGCCACGCCGACCATCACGAAGCCGTAGCGGCGGATGAGCAGCTCGAGCCGGCGGCTCATCGGCGGCCTCTCCTCTCGAGCTTCGGGGCGAGCTGGCGGAGCGTGCGCAGCAGGGCCGGCCGGTTGGCCGAGGCCGTGGTGGGCGCGGGGCCCGTCTCGGCCTCCAGGTTGGGCGCCTTCTGGTCGGCGCACTTGGCGCGCGGCCGGAACGGCGGCACCTGGCCCGTGTAGCGCGGCCGCGACCCGAGCAGCGGCTCGGAGGTGAGGCCCACGATCGGCGAGCCGAGGCCCGGCAGGCCCGTGGAGACCGTGCGGTCGCCGAAGCCGGCGTGGTAGCGCACCTGCGGCCCGCTGCCGTCGAAGTCCTGGGCCACGCTCGCGTCGCCCGGCAGCGCGTGGATCAGGTCGCGGTAGACCGGCTCGCCGGTGCTGAGCGGCGGGTCGTTGATCTTGGCCGTCAGCGTCGGGTAGGCGCTGTGGTGGAGGCAGTCCATCACCGGCGTGACCAGGCTGAGCGTGGTGGCGAGCGGCGGCTCCTGGCGCGCCAGCGAGCGCACGGCGGGGTCGAGCTGAGTCTCGAGGGCGGGCAGCTCGCTCGGCCGCAGGATGCCCTCCGCCTGGTCGAGGAAGGGCAGTGCGAGCCGCAGCGTGGCCGGCGCCGCCTGGATGCCCGGGCGCGCCTCGGCCGCGAAGGAGCGGGCGCTCGGGAAGAGGCGGTTGAGGTCCGCGAGCACGGGCCGCGCCTCGGCCAGGAGCGGGTTGAGCTCCTCGAGCGAGCGGCCGACCTCGGCGCGGCGGTTGCCGAGAGCCCGGGTCGTCCGGTTGAGCCCGGTGAGCAGGTCGGCCAGTTGCTCGTCGCGGCCGGCCAGCGCCGCCATCGTCTTGCTGGTGGAGCGGACGGCGCCCGAGAGGTCGCCCTGCTCCTCGCCCTGCGACGCCTCGGCGACCTGGGCGATCCCGAGGAACGCAGGCGCGATGTAGGGCTGGGCGTCGTGGAGCGCCTGCGGCGCGTTGCCCTCGAGCGACTCGCGCGCGGCGTGGACCAGGTAGCGCAGGTTGTCCCGGGTGGCCGAGCGCAGGTCGGCCGTCGCGTGGCCGAGCAGCACGGCATTGGAGGTCGCGGAGACCGGAATCGTGTCGCCGTCGTGCAGGTCCGGCTTGCCCGGCGTGCCCGGATGGACGTCGACGAACATGCCGCCCTCCAGGAAGGTGCGCGGCCGCACCTTGAGCGTCGTGTCCTCGTGCAGCGGCAGGGCGGACTTGTCGATCTTCATCTTGATCACCGCGAGCGTGCCCTTGCCGCGCTCGGTGCCGGTGACCTTGCCGACGTTCACGCCCGCGATCCGCACGCGCGAGCCCGGCTGGATCTCAGGCGCGTTGCGAAGGACGGCCTTGACCTCGAAGCCGCCGCGGAACGGCAGGCCGATGAACACGACATAGACGAAGACCGCGATCGCGACGACCGTGATCAGCCCGAAGACCGGGTCCGGGATGCGGCGCTGCCCGCGCCTCATCGGCCCGCCTCCGCCGGCGGCCGCGTCAACTCTGTGCCGCCCTGGTTGCCCGGCACCGTTCCGATGCGCTGGCCCGGCAGGTAGGGCTCGTTGCCGGCCTCGCAGTCGCCGTCCTGGCCGGCGTTGCCGTAGGGGTTGATGTGCAGGTCGGGCTGGGGCTTCGCCTGCGGCATCGACTCGGCCACGCGGTTGACGATCGGCGCGAAGCGCACCCAGGTGCCCGACTGGTCGCCCTCCGAGAGCTCGGAGGCGAAGTTGCGCGTGGCCAGCGAGACGTAGTTGCAGACCGTCTGCGCCGGGGCCAGCAGGTTGAGTACCGGCCGACTGGAGCGGGCGAGGTGGCGCAGCTTTGTGAGCGTCGGCAGCGTGGCCGGGTCGCGCGCGAGCCGGTCCACCGAGCGCAGCGCGTCGGAGAGGCCGTCGGCCAGGCTCGTGGCGCGGCGGAGCACCGGCGTGCCCTCGTGGATGGCCGAGTGCAGCTGCTCGCTGGCGGGGCGCAGGACGCGCAGGCCCGGCTCGGCGTCGCGGAGGAAGACCTGAGCGTCTGCGAGCACCGGCCGCGTGGCGCGCAGCGCCCGCGTGCCGGCGAGCTCTGTTGGCGGGGCCTCCGAGATCCCCTGCTGGAGCTCGTCGCGGGCGTTCCCGAGCGCGCCGAAGGTCACGTCGCCGCCGGCCACCGTGGAGCCGAGCTCGTGGCTCGCCGAGCCGAGCTCCGACGCGGTGCGGCCGCCGCCGTTCACGAAGCGGTCGAGCCGCGTGCTGGGCGCGGCCAGGTCACGCGCGATCCTGTGGAAGCGGGCGACGAGCGGCGGTGCGTCGCCGAGCAGCTCGTTGAACTCCGTGCCGCGCCCGGCCAGCCCCTCGCCCAGCTCCTGGTTCGTCACCTGGATCGCCCGCCGCGTCTTCGCGTTGAAGAGATTGAGGGCGTCGGTGAGCTCAACCGTCGACCGCGCGCGCTTGACCGACAGGAAGCCGTTCTGCGGCACAGGCTTGCCGTGCTGGCCGGGCCGCAGCTCCACGTACTTGGCGGCGAGCGGCGACAGCGGCCTGACCGCCACCACGGAGTCGCTTCGGATCGGGCGAAGCAGCTCGTCGAGCTTGACGTCGACGAGGGCCACCGGCGCCCTGCCCTTCAGTGGCACCGAGCGGACCCTGTCCACGATCCCCACGCGCTTGCCGGCGATCCGCACCTCGCGGCCCGCCGCCAGGCCGCCCGCGTCCGGGACCTCGAACGTGACCCTGTAGGTGGGGACGAACGGCAGCCCCTTGTTCGCGTTGTAGGTCACGAAGATCCCGATGACCGAGACCAGCACGATCACCGCACCGGTGAGGACCGGGCTCATGAAGGTGTTCTCTCGGCGGCGGCGGTTCATCCGAGCAGGTAGTCGAGGAGCGGGATCCCGGTGTCGGGCTTGTTCGCGCCGGGCTTGTGCGGGAGCGGCAGCTTGGGCAGGAGCGGCTTGCGCGAGGACGGCGGGCCCTGCCCCGGCGCGACGGGGGCCTGGGGCACGCCGGGCGCGGCCGGCTGCGGCGCTCCGGACGAGCTACGCCTGCGCGCCTGCCTGCGGCGCCGCGTCTTCTTCTTCTTCGCGGGCTTGCTCCGCGCCGCCGTGATGTGTGCTCCGGGGAAGTGCCCGTTGCAGTTGGGGTCGGGCGTCGTCTCGTAGCGGATGCAGTCGTTGACGAGCGCGAACGCCGGCAGGACGTGCGAGGTCGAGTCGAAGCGGGCGCTGGCGGCCGCCGCGTAGTAGACGAACGTCAGGAGGTTCTCGATGCCGCCCGTGTCGCGCAGCGACTCCGTTGTGCGGGCCGTGGTCCGCACGATGTCCGGGAGCTCGTGCGCCACCGGGGCCAGCCGCTTGGCCACCGGTGTCGCGGAGCGCACCGCGCGGCGGCCGATCTTGGACGTGCGGGAGAGGCGCTGGAGCGCCGGGACCGCGGCGTCGGCCAGCGGCTGCACGTCGCCGAGCAGGGCGTTGACCGCCGGCGCGGCCTCGTGGAGCTGGCGAACGGCCGGGGTCGCCTGGCGCGCGAAGCTCGCGAGCTGGTTGGCGGACGGCTCGAGCTGGTCGAGCAGCGGCGGCAGGCGGTGGATCGCCTCCTGGAGGTCGCCGCGGCGGCTCGCCGTGGCCTGGGTGACCGTGTTCAGGTGGGTGATGAAGCCCTGCACGTGGCGCTTGCGGGCGGCCAGCTCGGCGAGGGCGGCGTCCGTGCCGTCCACGAGGTCGCCGAGGCTGCTCTTCTCGCGATCGAGGACGCGCAGCAGGTCGTTGGCCTCCTTGAGGGCCGGGTTCGCGCGCCGGATCGTCGCGTTCAGGTCGTCCGAGCGGCCGGCGAGCCCGATGCCCAGCTCGTTCAGCACGATCCGCAGCCGCTCGCGGTAGGGACGGCGGAAGGTGGAGAGGATCGTGTCGATCTCGACCGGCGTCGTGTTGCGCTCGAGCGGGACGGTCGGCGCCTCGCCGTCCTTGCCCTCGAGCGGCGGGGCGCTGGACGTGCCGGGATCGCACTGGACGAACTTCTCGCCGATCAGCGCCTCCGCCCGGATGATGCAGCGGGCGTTGGCGCGGAAGGGCGCGAAGCCCTCCTGGACCCGCATCTGGACGCGCGCCTTGCGCTCGGGGGTGAGCTTGATGTCGGTCACGGTCCCGACCGGCGCCCCGGCGACCTTCACCTGCTGGCCCGGGATGAGCGCTGCTGTCCGGTCGAAGACGGCGTCGACGCGGTAGCTCCGCTTGGAGGCGTTGCCGCCCGAGGCGCCGACCAGCACGGCGGCGCCCACCACGAGCAGCGTGCCGAGTGCCACGAGCCGCCTCACTTGGGCGTGTCCTCCTTGCGGCAGGCGCTGGGGTTCTCGATATACGGGTTGGAGTTGTCCGGCAGCGGCTGCGTGGCCGCGCCGGGGCAGCGGCGGTTTATGTGCTTGCGCGTGCCGGTGAGCCCGTTGGTCCCGGGGATCGGCACGAGCGTGCCGTTGTCGTTGAGCGAGTAGAGGCTCCCGTAGAAGCCGATGCGGATGTAGCGGCCGTTGGCGTCGTAGTAGGCGTTGCTCGTGCCGCCGAAGCCGCTGAGGAGGCCGCCCAGGTCGGGCGTGTAGGGCCGGATCTCGTTGACGATCGGCCCGAGCTCCTTCAGCAGGCGGGTGGTGGACTGGAAGGCCGGCACGCCCTCGCGGGCCACGGGGAGGATCCCCCTCAGGGCATCGAGCAGGTCGTTGTGCGTCCCCGGCCGGCGGACCGTGCTCAGCAGCCGCCTGATCGTGGGCCGCGCGGAGCCCGCTATCGGCCTGAGGCGCATCAGCACCTGCGCGAGCGGCTTGGCCGCGGGTCGCGCGTCGTGAACGAGGGGCTGGAGGTCCTCGAGCGTCGCGCGCAGGTTCACGAGAGTGGTGTTGGTGCGCCGCAGGGTGGGCGGCAGCTGGCCGAGGATCGAGTCGAGCGCGACGGTGTGGTCGGCCACGGCATTGGTCGCCTGGAGCGCGTTGCCGGTGAGCTGCTCGAGGTCGTCCGGCCGCGACGCGAGCGCCGACACCACGTCCGCCGACTGGGTCAGGAGCCGCCGCAGGGAACGCTGGTCCTTGTTGAGCTCGCCGGCCAGCGCGGTGCTCTGGGACAGCGCCGGGTTGAGCGCCTCGAAGCCGGCATTGGCCTGGTCGCCCGCCTTGCCCGCGAAGATCGTCGGCGAGCGGCGCAGGACCACCCGCAGGTCGCCCTGGACCTTGGAGTCGATCGTCTGGAGGACCTGGTCGGGGTCGATCGCGGCCTTGGTGTGGTCCGAGTCGATCTGACCGCCGTCAGGGATCTTGGCCGCGTTCGAGGGGCCCGGCGTGATCGCGATGTAGCGGCCGGCGATGCCCGTGAGGGAGTCGAACAGCACCGACGCCCGCGTGCCCTCGTGCAGCGGCTGGAACTCGTCGTCGGTGATGCGGACCCTCACGCGCGCGTGAAAATCGGGGCTCAGGTCGATCGACTTGATCGTCCCGATCGGGATCCCGCCGACCTTGACTTCGTTCCCCTTGACGAGCTGGCTGGCGTTCTCGAGGTCGAGCGTGACCTCGTAGTCGCTGCCCGAATGGAACAACAGCAGCGCTACCACGGCCACGGCCACAACCAAGCCCGCAATCGTCAACAGGCGCGCGAGCGCCTGCCTGGTCTGCCGCACCTAGGCTCCTCCCTCCCTGACCTGAGCCGGGAAAGCTACCCCCCGCCCTTGCGGCCTACAACGGGGAACCGACCTCCCAGCCCACCAACAAACAGACCGTACCGTTTGTAAGATCCAGAGGGTGGTCGCGCCGAGCACGCAGACGCGCATGGCGATCCGCTTCACGTCCATGGCGGCGGGCCAGGCGGCCATGCACGCGCGGGCCGGCGCGGCGCGAACCGTCCGGCGTCTGCGGGGCGACGTCACCTGCGGCGCCGAGCCCACCGCATTCGACCCGCTCGACCCCGCGGTGGTGGCCGATCCCTACCCCGCCTACCGCGAGCTGCTCCACGGGCCGCCGCTGCACCACAACCGGCGGCGGGCGCTCTGGATCGTGAGTCACTACGACGAGCTGCGGGCGGCCACGCGCGCCCACGACGCGCTCTCCTCGGCCGAGAGCGTGGCCCGCTACCGCGCCCGGCTGCCGATGATGCTCACTGTCGACCGGCCCGAGCACACGCGCCTCCGGCGAATGGTGGTACGCGACTTCACCCGCGACTCGGTCGAGCGCTGGCGTCCCGACGTCGAGGAGCTGGCCCGGCGCGCGGTCGACCAGATGCTGGCCGACGGCTCGACCGACGTCGTCGCGCGGCTGGCCTCACCGCTGCCGGTGGCTGTGATCGCCCGCGTGCTCGGCGTGCCGGGCGAGGACCTGCCCGCCTTCCGCGGCTGGTCCGACCGGATCGTGGAG
>DASXBA010000168.1:0-29001 GCA_036406475.1 Thermoleophilaceae bacterium
CGCCACAGGACGGGCCGGATCCTCGACTGCTCGATCAGCTCGTTGGCCTTCATGCACTCGTAGGCATTCGCGAAGTGCGAGCCGATGATCTGCTTCTGCCGCATCCACAGGTAGCGGACGTCGAAGTCCAGGTTGTAGCCCGTGGTGCCGGCGCAGATCACGACCTTGCCGAACGGCTTGACCGTGAACACCGACGTCGGGAAGGTGGCCTGGCCGACGTGCTCGAAGACGATGTCGGGCTGGTCGCCGAGGATCTCCTTGACGCGCTTCGAGAAGGCGCGCGACACCTTGAAGCGCTCCTTCTCCTCCTCGGGCGACTCGCCGCCCTTGCGCATCATCCCGGCGAACTCGTTGCGGTCGATGTAGTCGACCGCGCCGAGCTGCTTGACGAGCTCGCCCTTCTCAGGCGACGACACGACGCCGACCGCCTCGGCGCCCGTGATCGCGCAGAGCTGTGTGGCGAACACCCCGAGGCCGCCGGCGCCGCCCCAGATCAGGACCCGGTGTCCAGCCTGGAGCAGGCACTGGTCGATCAGCATCCGGTAGGCCGTGAAGTAGACGAGTCCGTAGGAGGCGGCCTCCTCCCAGGTCAGGTTCTGGGGGCGGGGGAGGAGCTGCTGGGCCTGGACCTTGGTGAACTGGGCAAATGACCCCCAGGTGGTCTCGTAGCCCCAGATCTTCTGCGACGGCGCGGCGAGCGGGTCGAGGCCGTGGACCTCGGGGTCCTCGTAGGAGGCCTGGTTGCAGTGGATGACCACCTCGTCGCCGGGCTTCCAGCGGGTCACGCCCTCGCCGACCTTCCAGACGACGCCGGATGCGTCGGAGCCGCCGATGTGGTGGCCGTACTCCGGGTGGTCGCCGTAGCGCCACACGCCCACGGGCTCGCCGAGCGCGGCCCAGACGTTGTTGTAGTTCACTCCCGCGGCCATCACGCGAACGATCACCTCGAAGGCCCCGGGCTCCGGCACCTCCATCTCCTCGATCTGGAACGCGTCCTTGGGCTCGCCCTCGCGGTCCTCGCGAATGACCCAAGCCGCCATCGTGTCCGGCAGAGTGCCGGGCTCGACGTCCAGCTCGGAAACCTTGCTCACGTCAACGGCCATCCAACCTCCAGTTCGTGTGCGCGCGGGATGCTACTCAGGTGCGGTTGCTAGAGAGCCTGGGCATTGACCTGCCGCTGATGCAGGCCGGGATGGGCGGCGGGCTCGCCCGTCACGAGCTTGCCGCGGCCGTCTCGGAGGCCGGTGGCGTCGGCTCGATCGGCATTCTCGACCCGCCGCTCCTGCGGCGTGAGCTCGAGGCCGCCCGTGCCAAGACGGGCAAGCCGGTGGCCGTCAACCTGCTGCTGCCGTTCGCTCGTCGCGGGCATTACGAGGTCGCCGCCGAGGCGGACCTCGTCGTCACCTTCTGGGGCGCTCCGCGGCGCCCGACGGGCCGTGCCTGGCTGCACCAGTGCGGCTCCGTGGAGGAGGCCGTGGCCGCAAGCGCTGCGGGCGCGGACGGCGTGATCGTCCAGGGGGTGGAGGCCGGCGGCCACGTCCGCGGCGCGCTGCCCGCGCTCGAGCTGCTCGAGCGCGTACGCACGGCCCTGCCCGAGGGGTACCCGGTCTGGCTGGCGGGCGGGATCGCCGAGGCCGCCGACGTGCGCAGCGCACTCGACGCGGGCGCGGAGGGCGTCGTGGCCGGCACCCGCTTCCTCCTGAGCGAGGAGAGTCGCGCGCACCCCGAGTACAAGCGGCGGGCGCTTGCGGGGAGCGAGACCCTGTTGACGAAGCTCTTCGGCGCCGGCTGGCCCGCGCTCCACCGTGTGCTCCCGAACGCCGCCACCGAGCGCTGGCTCGAGGGCGACGGCGCCCTGCCCGGCTGGATCGGCGCGCTTCAGCGGGTCGCGTCGCCGCTGCTCGGGCGCACGCCCCAGAGCTTCCACGCCCGGGTGGCGCCGTACGCGCGCCCGTCCCAGCCGCTGCTCGGCCCGCAGGCCGCCAACGACGACGGGCCGGACGCGCTCGTCGACGCGGGTCCTCTTTACGCGGGCGAGACCGTTGCGCGCATCGGCGAGGTCCGGCCCGCCGGCGCTCTCGTCCGCGAGCTCGCGGGCTAGACGGCCTCGGGAACGGGCGCCGCGGCGGGCGCGCTCGAGATCCGTCCGATCGACACCGCGGCAACGAGGGCGCCGAGCAGCGCCACCCCGGCCGATAGCCACATCCCGCTCGAGAGTGCGTGGATGAAGGCCTCCTTGGCGGCAGCGGCCGTGTGCGGGTCGACGTTCGTCAGCCCGCCCGATCCGAGGTTGTGCACGAGCTCGTCGCGCTGCGCGGCGGTCACCCCACTGCCGGCCAGCAGCTCGGCGAGCTTGCTGGCGGCGAGGTGCTGGAAGAGCGCGCCGATGGCGGCGACGCCGAACGTGCCGCCCACCATGCGGCTCATCGAGAGGATCCCGGAGGCGACCCCGGCCTTGTCCTCGCGGACGGAGTTCATCGCGGCCGTGGACATCGGCGACATCACGAGCGCCATGCCGAGGCCCATCAGGACGAACGAGGGAAGGAGCAGGGCGTAGCCCGTGTCGACGTCAATGCGCGTCTGGAGCAGGAGGGCGGAGCTCACGAGCAGCAGGCCGACGACCATCGGCGGGCGCGGCCCGACGCGGTCGGCCAGCCGGCCGGCGAGCGGCGCGACCACGACGATCATCAGCGTGGAGGGCAGGAAGCGGATGCCCGCTTGGAGCGCGCTGTAGCCCAGGATGTTCTGCATGTACAGCGCCATGAAGAAGAACATCGAGAGCATCGCGAACGAGACGATGAAGGCCACGATGTTTGCCCCCAGGTAGGTCCGCGAGCGGAAGAAGCCGAAGTCGACCATCGGCTCCTTGACCCGCGGCTCGAGCAGCAGGAAGGTGCCGATGCCGATCAGCGCGGTCACGAGCAGCGCGACGATGCGAGCCGAGCCCCAGCCCCAGGAGTTGCCCTCGACGAGCGCCAGCACCAGCGCCGTCAGGCCCGCCGAGAGGGTGACGATGCCGGGCCAGTCGACCCGGTGCTTCGTGCTCTCGTCGCGCGACTCGGGTGCGGCGTACAGCGTCACGGCCACGGCGCCCGCGGCCACCGGGAGGTTCAGGAAGAAGATCGCTCGCCAGGAGACGTACTCGGTGAGCGCGCCTCCGAGTACCGGGCCGATCGCGAGCGCGAGGGCCGAGACGCCCGCCCACGTGCCGATCGCCTTGCCGCGCTCCTCGCGCGGGAAGGTGTTGGAGATGATCGAGAGGGTGCCGGGCATCATGAAGGCGGCGCCGATGCCCTGGACCGCGCGGCCGGCCACGAGCCAGCCCTGGTCCGGCGAGAGGCCGATCGACGCGCTCGACACAGCGAAGACGACGACGCCCGCGAGGAACATCCGCCGTCGTCCGAAGATGTCGCCCAGCCGGCCGCCCGTGACGAGCAGGACGGCGAACGTCAGGGTGTAAGCGTTCACGGTCCACTCGAGCCCGGAGAGCGTGGCGCCGAGGTCGTCCTCGATCGAGGGCAGCGCCACGTTCACGACCGTGTTGTCGAGCATGATCATGAAGAGGGCGAAGCACATGGCGCCGAGCGTCCACCAGCGCCGGTTGTGCTCGTTCAGTCGGAGTCGGTCTGTCATCGAAGTTCTCTCGCAATCGGTCGAAGTGCTTCCAGGAGCGCGTCGCGGTCGGCGGGCTCGAGGTCGGCCGCCCACTCGCGAATGCCGGCCACGCGGATCTCGTGGAGCCGCTCGTAGAGGCGCCGCCCGTGGGCGGTCACGGCGATGCGCTTGCTGCGACGGTCGCTCGGGTCCTCTTCGCGCGTGCAGAGCCCGCGCTTGACGAGCCCGTCGACGGCGCGGCTCACGGCGGGGAGGGAGAGGCCGAGGTGTTCGCCGATCGCCCCGAGCGACATCGGCTTCTTCGCCTCCGCCAGGAACTGCGCGGCCTTGATCTGCGTGAACGAGAGCTGGAGCTCGTCGATCGCCTGGAAGAAGTCGCCCCCCGTGTAGGTGAGGAGGTGCTTCATCAGGTCGCCTAGGCCCTGGGCCAGCTCCTTCGTCTCAGATCCTTGCTTCGTCGCAGTAGATGCTTGCATGCAAGCAAGTATATCGGCAACAAACAATCGGTGGTTGGTGGTAGGTGGTAGGGCGGTAGGGTCCGCGGCGTGGCGACCTTGTTCATGGTTCCCGGCTCGCATCCGTCGGTTGCGGCGGCGCTCATGCTCGATGCGAAGGGGATCGAGTACCGGCGGATCGACTTCGCTCCGGCCGTGCATCGGGGGATGCTCCGGCTCGTCGGCTTCCGGGGGCGGACGGTTCCCGCACTGCGGATCGACGGGCGCAAGATTCAGGGCTCGCGCAAGATCGCGCGGGCACTGGATGAGATTCGGCCCGAGCCGCCGCTGTTCCCGGCCGACCCGCAGGCGCGGCACGCCGTGGAGGAGGCCGAGGCCTGGGGCGACGAGGTGCTCCAGCCTCTCGCGCGCCGGCTCGCGTGGGTCGCCCTGAAGCGCGACCACTCGACGATCGGGACCTTCCTCGAGGGCGCCAGGCTGGGGCTGCCGCACGGTGTGGCCGTGGGGACAGCGCCGCCGCTCATCCATCTCGCGGCCCGCCTGAACGACGCCAACGACGAGTCGGCGCGAGCCGACATCGCCGCGCTGCCCGCGCACCTCGACCGGGTCGACGGCTGGATCGCGGAGGGAGTGATCGGCGCGCCCGAGCGGAACGCGGCCGACTTCCAGATAGCCACGAGCCTGCGCCTGCTGAACTCCCTCGAGGACCTCGAGGGACCGCTCGGCGCCCGGCCCGCGGGCCAGCTCGCGCTCGACGTGGTGCCGAGCTTCCCGGGGCGGGTGAACCCGGTCTTCCCGGTCGACTGGCTCGCGCCGCTGCACCAGCCCGCCACCGCCTGACGCGCCGAACGTCCCGGAGTGCCCCCTATAGGGGGTAGCGCGGGACGTTCACCGCCTCTGGGCGGCCTCGTGCGTTCCGTCGGGGGCTGCCCTTACGGTCAGGAGTCCACCATGGAAGCTGCGACTCCACTCAGGCAGTCCCACGTCACCACGGCGGGCGACCGGCTCACGATCCACGACCTCACGGTCGAGGACGAGGCCGCCGCGCGGCTCGTGCGTGAGCGCGAGCAGTCCGGCGACGACCCTGCCAAGACGGTCTCCGACGCAATCGAGATCGGCGCCCGTGTGCTCGATCGCGAGCAGGCCGCCGCCAATGCGGAGTACGTGCGGACGGAGTTCGAGAAGACGGCCCAGGAGATCGACCGCCAGTTCTCGGACAAGGCGCGTACGGTCGCGGAGCACTTCGGCAAGAAGGTCGACGAGGTCTTCGACGAGGAGGGCGGCCAGCTCTCCAGGGAGTTCGAGAAGCTCTTCTCCGACGGCAGCACGGCCTCCGTGCAGAACCGCGTGCGCGAGCTCGTCGCGGAGATGCTGGCCAAGTCGCGCGAGGACCTGGTGCGCCAGTTCTCGGCCGCCGACGGCAGCAACCCGCTGGCCGACTTCAAGGCGAGCACGGTCCGCGAGCTCCACCGAATGGCCGAGGTCCTCACCGGGATGCAGGAGCAGGTCGTGGCGCTGCGCGCCGAGAAGGAGAAGTTCGAGGAGCTCGAGGCCGAGCGCGAGCGCGGCTCGGCCAAGGGCCGCTCGTTCGAGGAGGAGGTAGCCGAGGCGATCGACGCCATCGCCCTGGCCCAGGGCGACGTGGCCGACGCGGTGGGCGACCTCAAGGGCGCCACCGGCAAGACGGGCGACGTCGTCGTCGCGATCGACGCCTGCAACGGGCCGTCCCGCGGCCGCGTGGTCTTCGAGGCCAAGAACGCCAAGCTCAGCTCGCCCGAGGCGCGGCGCGAGCTCTCACGCGGCATGCGCGAGCGCGACGCCGACTTCGCCGTGCTGGTCGTGCCGGCGGAGGACAAGGTCCCGGCCAAGCTCACGACGCTGCGCGAGTACGAGGGCGACAAGCTCGTCGTGACGTACGAGCCCGAGGACGGGCCGCTGGCGCTCGAGCTCGGCTACCGCCTCGCCCGGGCGCGCGTGCTGATGACGCGGGCCAGCGCCGACGGCATCGACGCGGGCGCCGTGCGCGAGGCCGTCGAGCGCGCCTTCGCGGAGATCGAGGACGTGCGCAAGGTCAAGAGCCAGCTCACCGGTGCCAAGTCCGGGATCGACAACGCCTACGAGCTGATCGAGGGGATCGCCGAGCGCGTGCGCGCGCGGCTCACCGAGGTCGAGACGCTCGTGGCCGAGGGCGGCCAGGCTCAGGGCGCGCTGGACGTCTAGGCGCTACTGGGGTCACGCCACATCGGCCACAGCGGCGGGCCGCCGCCGGGAAGCTGGAGTGCGTCGCGGGCCACGAAGCCGTTGCGCTCGTAGCAGGCCCGGTTGCGCTCCGACGACGCCTCGAGGTAGGCGGGCAGGCCCTCGCGATCGCAGCGCTCGAGCATCGGCCGCAGGAGTGCGGTGCCGATTCCCTTGCCCTGCCACTCGGGCGCGACGCCGATCGCGGGGAGATAGACGTGGCGCTCGCGCGGATGGTTCGACTCCATCAACGCGAGTGAGCGCAGCAGCCCCGGCATGTCGCGGAAGCCGACTCCGCGGATCGTTCCCGGCATCAGCTTTGCCTGCTCGAGGATGCTGACGTGCCACTCGCCGGGGGGTACCCAGAAGCACCCACCCACCGCTCCGTCCGTCGTGTACGTCTCGCCGTGCGGCAGCCAGACGCGGTCGCCGAGCACCCCGAACAGGCCCTCGAGCTGACGCAGCCGGCGCTCGTCGTTCGGCAGCAGGAACGAGAAGGCCGGGTCGTCGTAGAACGCGAGCGCCAGCGCGGCGATCACCGCGTCGCGATCCCCGGGCCGCAGCTTGCGGACGGACTCCTGTTCCCGCGCCGCCTCCGCGGGGTCCGGCATCAGGGCAGCAGCAGCCTGTTGTTCGAGTCCCGCCGCTCGTTCGTGATGCGCAGCTTGGCGGGCGTGATCTCCTTCGGCACCGCCACGGACGACCCGGCGCGCACCTCGTAGTCGCCGCGGGCGAGCGTCTTCTGGATCGTCGCGGTGTCCTCGGGCTGGACGGGCCCGATTCGCTCCTTCACCGTGTCGCCCTCGAGCGTCACCGTGTGCGCCTCGTTGGTCTGGTTCGAGATCGTGATCAGGACCGGTCCGGCGCCGACCTTGTTCGGCGACACGGTCACCTTGGCCGGCTGTATGACGCCGGTCAGCTCAATCGGCACGGGCGGCCGCGGTTTGTTCTCGAAGTCCTTCCCGCCGCAACCAGACGCGACCGTCACGAGCGTCCCTGCCACAAGGAAGGCGATGCAACCCGACCAGCGAGTCTTGCCTGTCGCCCTCATCCCTCGGCCGCGAACCCTAACCAAACCACACCGACTTCCGCGTGGCCAGCAGGCTGTCGAGCGACGACTGGATGCGGCCGCGAACGTCCTCGGCAATCCCGTGCACGAGCGCAAGATCATCCGCGTCTTCGGGGCCATAGCTCGAAAGATCAACGGGTTCGAGGAAGCGGATCTTGAACTTGGCGGGCAGATACATCAGCGCTGCGGCCAGGCCGAAATGGGGGAAGGCGTGGTTGACCGGGAAGTAGATCAGCCCGGTCAAACGCTGAAGCAACGGGACGTGCGCGAAGATCGGCATCGCCTCCTCGGCGCCGACCACCGAGATCGGCACGATTGGCACGCCCGCCCTGATCGCCGTGCGCACGAAGCCGCCGCGGCCGAAGCGGCGCAGGCGGTAGCGCTGCCAGTAGAGCTTGCGCGATCCCTTCTGCCCCTCGGGGAAGACGATCGCGAGCCGGCCCTCGTCGTGCAGGAGCCGCTGCGCGTTGGCGGTGTGCGCGGCGACGAGGCCGAGCTTGTTCGTCAGCATCCCGACGCCGGGATAGCCCTTGAACCAGTGCTCGCCGAGCATGTACAGCGGGCGCGGGTCGGGATGCTCGTGGCGGATCGCCTGCATGATCATCGGCGCGTCCGGCGGGAGCGCGCCGGAGTGGTTCGACACGAGCAGCGCTCCGCCCTCGGCGGGCACGTTCTCGATGCCCTCCTGCTCGACCCGGAACCAGTAGCGGTAGTAGAAGTCGAGCAGCGGCTCCATGAGGTCGAAGACGCGCTGCGAGCGGCCCCAGTCGTCGAGCTCGCGCGCGCCGTCGGGGGGCGGGATCAGCTCGTTGAGATCGCGCGGCGACGGCTCCGCCGGTTCCGGGGAGCGCGGCAGCTCGAGGTGGTCGTCACGCGGCCTGAACTCCCTCGCCGGCGCTCGCGGCGTCTCGGCGCCGGCCCCGACGGAGAGCGACCCGCCGAGCAACGGGCTGTCCTCGCTCAGGCCCCGGCGACTGGTCGGACGCCTGCGCGCGGCGTCCCGCGTGCTGTCCCTCCCTTGGGGCACATGCCCGATGCTAGTCCGGCTGCCGGAAGGGCAGGTCGACAACCTCCGCGGTAACGCCGTCGTCGCCGACCTCGACCGTGTCTCCCGGTGACGCTTCGCGGCGCACCAGCGCGAGCGCGATCGGGCCGAGGCTGGGGGAGACGCAGGTCGAGCCGAGCCGCCCCAGCTCGCGCTCGCCGAGCCGCAGCGTCTGCCCGCGATCCGACGGCGCCGACAGGCGCAGCCCGCGCAGGTGGCGGTTGGGCTTGCCCTTGTAGAAGAGGCGGGCGACCGTCTCCTGGCCGACGTAGCAGCCCTTCTCGAAGTTCACGGCGCGCTCGTTGAGGGCGGCCTCCTGCGGGATCGTGTCGTTGTCCATGTCGAAGCCGAGCCGCGGCCGGCCGGCCTCGATTCGCAGGCACTCGGCGGTTCCCTCCGAGACCTCCTCGACGCCCAGCGCCTGGCGTGCCGCGTCCGCGTCCGCGCAGATGACGTCGACGCCGAGGTCGGTGGTCACGTACAGCCCGAGCTCGCCCGCGACGTTCGCGTGCTCCCGCTCCGGCGGCGCCGTGTCGAGCCGCTCCCTCGCGGCCGGCCCGAGCAGCGACAGCAGGGCGCGCTCGCCGCTCAAGTCGCGGAAGCTCACCCGGCGGCCGAGGCTGTAGGTCTGGAGCATGTGCTCGAGCACGCGGTGGGCGATCGGCTCCGTGTCGAGCATGAAGCCGTCGGCCGTGCGCAGCACGCGCAGGTCGGCGCGGATCTTCCCCTTGTGGTTGAGGAGCGTCGCGTAGCAGCCCTCGCCGGGCTCGAGCCCCTCGGCGTCGTTGCTCACCTGCCCCTGGAGGAAGTCGGCCGCCTCGTCGCCGCCGACCTCGAACAGCGCGCGTCCGGGCCGCTCGACGAGGCCCACGGACTCGGAGACCAGCTCGTACTCGCCGACGGCGATCACAACTCGATTGTAGGTCGTGCCCCTCTCTGACTTTGAGGCATGCCTAAACTTTGATTCAATGTGTGCAGATGAATAAGTTGGCCGAGACCAAGCACTCGAGCAACGCGGTCCAGGACTACGCCAAGGCGATCTGGTCGCTGGCGCAGCGCAGTGACGAGCCCGTCTCCACGTCGGCGATCGCCGAGCGCCTCGACGTCTCGCCCGCGTCGGCGTCGGCGATGGTCAAGCGGCTCGAGTCGCTCGGCCTGGCCACGCGCGAGCCCTACCACGGCGTCGAGCTCACGGCGGCAGGCGAGCGGGTGGCGCTCGAGGTCATCCGCCACCACAGGCTGCTCGAGCTGTACCTGGCGCAGGCGCTGGGCATGTCCTGGGACCGCGTGCACGCCGAGGCCGAGGTGCTCGAGCACGCGATCTCGGAAGAGCTGTCGGAGCTGATCGCCGACGCGCTCGGCAATCCGACACACGACCCCCACGGCGATCCGATCCCGACGAGCGACGGCATCATCGAGGACCTCCCCACCAAGGCCCTCGCCGAGCTCGGTCCCGGCGACAGCGGGAAGTTCGTGCGGGTCTCCGACGCCGACCCGGAGATGCTGCGCTACCTCTCGGAGCGAGGGATCCTTCCCGGCGACGACTTCGAGGTGGTGCGCAAGGAGCCGTTCGGCGGACCGCTCTCGGTCAGCTTCGGCGGCGAGGTGCACGTGCTCGGCGGTGCGCTCACCGAGGCGATGCGGGCGGAGATGGACGCGTGAGCAACGGCACGACCAGCACCGCGGTCATCGAGGCGACCCCGTTCCAGCGGCTCCGCGCCCGCGGCGGGCTGCGCGGCGGGATCAGCCTGCTCGGCCCTGCCTTCGTGGCTGCCGTCGCCTACGTCGACCCGGGCAACTTCGCCACCAACATCGCGGGCGGCTCCAAGTACGGTTACCTGCTGCTCTGGGTGATCCTCGCCGCGAACCTGATGGCGATGCTGATCCAGTACCTGTCGGCCAAGGTCGGCATCGTCACGGGCCGCAACCTGCCGGAGCTGTGCCGCGAGCACTTCCCACGGCCGGTGTCGATGGGGCTCTGGGTGCAGGCCGAGCTGATCGCCATGGCCACGGACCTCGCGGAGTTCGTCGGGGCCGCCATTGCGCTCAACCTGCTCTTCCACGTGCCTCTGTTCATCGCCGGGCTGATGACGGCCGTCGTGGCCTTCGCGATCCTCGCTCTCCAGGCGCAGGGCTACCGGCGCTTCGAGACCACGATCGCCGGGCTGCTCGGTGTGATCCTGCTCGGCTTCGTCTACGAGATGGTGCGGTCGGGGGCCGATGCGAGCGGGGTCGCGGGCGGCTTCGTGCCCGGCTTCCAGGGGACCGAGAGCGTGCTGCTCGCCACCGGCATCCTCGGCGCGACCGTGATGCCGCACGTCATCTACCTCCACTCGGCGCTGACGCAGCGGCGCGTGCCCTCGCACGACGAGGAGGAGCGCCGCTCGCTCTTGCGCTTCCAGCGCGTGGACGTGCTGATCGCCATGGGGGTCGCCGGCCTCGTGAACATGGCGATGCTGATCGTGGCGGCGTCGCTGTTCCACGGCGTGCTCGACGTCGACTCGATCGAGGAGGCCCACTCCGGCTTCCACCAGCTGCTCGGCCCGGGCGCCGCGGCGATGTTCGGGATCGCCCTGCTCGCCTCGGGCCTCTCCAGCTCGAGCGTTGGCACCTACGCGGGCCAGGTCGTGATGCAGGGCTTCATCCGCCGCTCGATCCCGCTCGCGCTGCGCCGCCTGGTGACGATGACGCCGGCGCTCGTCGTGCTCGCGATCGGGCTCGACCCCACCAAGTCGCTCGTCATCAGCCAGGTGGTGCTCTCGTTCGGGATCCCGTTCGCGCTCGTGCCGCTCGTGATCCTCACGCGGAATCGCGAGGTGATGGGCTCGCTCGTAAACACCCGCCGGACGACGGCGGCCGCGGGCGTGGTCGCCGGGCTGATCATCGCCCTCAACCTCTTCCTGCTGGCCAAGACCTTCCTCGGCTGAGCGCGGATAGGGTTCCCTGCATGGGCCTGGCAGAGGACTTCGACCAAGTCGTCGACTCGCTGCCGCCCGACTGGACTGCCCTCGAGCTCGACCTCAGGCTCGCCGACGAGGACCGCTACGTCGACGCGGCCACCCTGCTGACGGTTATCAACGCCATGCCGTACTCCGAGTACGACTGGCACTTCCGCCTGCGAGTGGCCCACACGTTCGGGCATGCGGCCGCCCGGCCCACGGTGCACGGGGCGCTCCAGCTGCTCGATGAGCAGGGCATCGCCGGCGAGCTCGTGCCGCGCGAGGTCCGAGTCGGGCGGGTCGAGGTCACGCAGATGTGGGGCCGGCCGGAGTCGGTTCGGCAGGAGTTCCGCCGCCGCCGCGGCCAGTAGCCGCGTGGCCCGGGTCGCGCTGCTCTGCCCCGACCTGCTGTTCGGCTCGAAGCTCCGCAGCGCGCTGGCAGACGCGGGCCACGAGGTGGTCGCGCCCGATGCGCCTGCCGACCTGCTGGTGGTCGACCTGACCGCCGAAGTCGACGAGCGCCTTGCCCAGGCCGGCGCGGCCGAGGGGCCAACGCTCGCCTTCTACGCGCACGTGGAGCAGGACGTGCGCCGCAAGGCCGAGGAGGCGGGCATCGACCGCGTCGTGCCGCGCTCCCGCATGGCGCGCGAGGCCGCCGCGCTCGTCGACTCCATGCTCGCCTAGCGCGCGATCCCGAAGTCGAAGGCCCGGTCGACGTCGGGCCTGCGCTTGAGGATCCCGAAGCGCGCGTCCCAGGAAGCCCACTGCTCCAGCGCCTTGCGGTGGAGCACGAGCGGCGGGCTGAAGGCGGGGGAGACCGCCTTCAGCTGGGCCCGCACCAGGCCCTCGTCGGAGTTGCCGGCGCGGGCGATGTCGCGCACGGCCGGCTCGGGGTCGCGAAGGACGTCCCTGACGCCGTCGGCCACCGCCGCCACCACGGCCCTGATCGCCGCCCGCCGCTGGTCGAGCGTCTTGCGCGTGGTGAAGAGGACCACCTCGGGGTAGCGCGGGGCGCCGTAGTCGTCGACCCGGAACTCCCGCGTCTTCACGCCGCGGCGCCGTAGCACCACGCCCTCTGCGTTCCAGAACGCCGGGACGCCCTCGACCTTCTTGTCGATCAGGCTCGGCACCGCGCTGAAGCCGATGGTCACGAGGCTGGCGCGGCGCTCGTCGCCGCCGTCGTCCTGCATCACGGCGCGCAGCACCGCCGGATCCGAGGGCAGGCCCGAGACGCCGACCCGTCGGCCCTCGAGGTCGCGCGGGCGGTGGATGTCGTCCCGCGTGATGATCGCCGCCAGCGGCCGCTGGACGAGGGCGCCGACCCCGACGAAGTCGCGGCCGCGCTCGCGGGCCAGGCCGAGGTCGTGGATGTCGAGCACCGCCACGTCGGCCCGGCCCGCGGCCAGCAGCTTGAGGGCGTCCGGAGCGGAGCCGGGCGGCCGGATCCGCAGCCGGATCCCGTGCTCCCGGTCGTAGCCCTTTCGGACGGCCGCGTAGATCGGCGCGTGCACCGCGTTGGGGGTGAAATCCAGCGCGAGCGTCATCTCCCGGTCGCCGCCGCTGTCGCCACCTCCACACGAGGAGAGCACGAGGGCCGCCAGCGCGGCAAGAAGGGCAGGGGGGCGCCTCACGGCGGCGAAGCCTATGGACGTGAAGCTCCGCGGCTAGACTGCCGCGGCTCTCGAACGCTCCCAGGAGGTCGTCTCGTGCAGGATCGCGGTCCAGCCGCATACATCGCGGAGTTCGTCGGTACGACGATGCTCGTCTTCTTCATCACGATGGTGGTGTCCCTGTTCGTCATCCAGGCGTCGCCGCAGAACCCCGCGCCCTTCATCGACTGGTCGGTTATCGGGCTCGTGCACGTACTGGTGCTGTTCGTGCTGATCCAGACCCTGGCCGTGATCTGCGGTGCACACTTCAACCCCGCGATCACGGTCGCTATGACGGCTCTGCGCCAGATCAAGCCGCCCGATGCCGGGATCTACATCCTGGCCCAGCTCTCGGGTGGCGTTGCCGGCGCCCTGCTCACCAAGGCGCTGCTGCTGGACGAGGGCCGGACGGTCCACTACGGCGCCCCGATCGTGGGCGCGCGCCTCGACGGCCACATCTTCCCGGGGATGGTCGCCGAGGCCCTGGGCACCTTCTTCCTCGTCTGGGCGGTGGTGGGGGTTGCGGCCAACCCGCGCGCGTTCAAGGACTGGGCGGCGCTCGCGATCGGCGGCGCGCTCGGGGCGGGCGTGATGATCATCGGACCGCTCACGGGCGCCGCGCTCAACCCCGCGCGCGCCTTCGGGCCCGCGCTCGTCGGTCACCAGTTCGACGGCGGCGGCAAGTTCCTCCTCGTATACGTGCTCGGGCCGATCATCGGCGGCCTGGTGGCGGCGCTCCTCTACGAGAGGGTGCTCACGGCACCCGGCGCGACCGGCGAGAAACCGATGGAGCCGGTCGGGTAGCAGGCGCCGGCCGCCCGAGCGGCGGAGCATAGAATCGCGGCATGCGCCGCGTCACCTTCTCGCGCAACTTCACGCTGTCGCTCTCGCGGACCTGTCGCTGCTACTGCAAGTACTGCGCCTTCGCCACGCACCAGGCGCACCTGTACTCACCCGAGGAGGTCGAGCGGCTGCTCGACGACGCCTCCAGACGCGGCGCCAAGGAGCTCCTTGTCCTCACCGGCGAGCGGCCCGAGGTCAACCCGGAAGTCGCCGAGCGGCTCGCCCGGTACGGCCACGACGGCTTCACCTCGTACGTCGCCTGGGCCTGCGAGCGCGCGCTCGAGCGCGGCATGCTGCCGCACACCAACCTGGGCGTGCTGCCGCGCGAGGACCTGGCGCGGCTGCGTGAGGTCACGGCCTCGCAGGGCCTGATGCTCGAGTCGGTGAACCCGAACCTCGAGGTCCACCGGGGCTCGCCGACCAAGCACCCGCAGGCGCGGCTCGACACGATCGGCGCGGCGGGCGAGCTGCGGATCCCGTTCACGAGCGGCATCCTCGTCGGGATCGGCGAGTCGCCGGAGGAGCGGGTCGCCGCGCTCGAGGCGCTGGCCGAGGTGCACGCCGAGCACGGACACCTCCAGGAGGTGATCCTCCAGAACTTCGTCCCGCACCCGCGCTACTACGGCGCCGAGCCGGCGGAGATCGCCGACGAGGCGCAGGCCGGTGACTCGCCGCCGGCCGCCGGGCTGCCGCTCCCCGACTGGGCGACGCCGATCTCGCTCGACGACATGCGCGCGCTGGTGCGCGAGTGCCGGCGGCTGATGCCGGACGTGGGCGTTCAGATCCCGCCCAACCTCTCCGACTGGTGGCTGCCGCTCGTGGAGGAGGGCGCCACCGACCTCGGCGGTCTCTCGGCCAACGGCGACCACATCTCGCCCGAGCACCCCTTCCCCTCGCCGCACCGGATGCGCAAGCAGCTCCAGCCGCGCGGCTTCGCCCTGACCGAGCGGCTCTGCGTCTACCCGCAGTACATGGAGCCGGACTGGCTCGAGCAGGGCGTGCTCGACGTGATCAAGGTCAAGTACTGGAGCTTCATCCCGCGGCGCGGCTCCGGCCGCCGCGAGGAGCGCGCGATCCGGCGCGACCTCGTCCCGGCGGCGATCGCCAGGGCTCGCGACGGCGAGGCGCTTCGCGAGGAGGAGCTGACCGCCCTGTTCGCCGAGCGGCGGCCGGAGGCGGTCGAGGACATGCGCCAGGCCGCCGACGAGCTGCGGGCGGAGCTGGCGGGCGAGACGGTGACGTTCGTGGTCAACCGCAACATCAACGTCTCCAACGTCTGCATCGTGGGCTGTGCCTTCTGCGGCTTCGGCCAGGGAAAGCGCTCGCCGGACGCCTACCACCACTCGGAGGAGGAGTTCGTCCGCCGGGTGCGCGAGGCCGTCGACTTCGGCGCGACCGAGATCTGCATGCAGTCGGGCATCCATCCCGACTGGGAGCTCGAGGACTACGAGGGCTGGCTGCGCCTGGCGAAGCAGGTCGCGCCGGACATCCACCTCCACGCCTACTCGCCGATGGAGGTTCACTACATGGCCGGCGAGCGGCCGCTGGACGAGGTCTTCGCGCGCCTGAGCGAGGCCGGCCTGGGCTCGACGCCGGGCACCGCGGCCGAGGTGCTGCACGACGGAGTCCGCGAGCGGATCTCGCCCAACAAGCTGCCGGTGGCGCGCTGGGTGGAGATCATGGAGGCCTCCGCGGCGGCCGGACTGTCGACCAGCGTGACCGTGATGTTCGGTCACATCGAGGAGCCCTGGGAGCTGGCCGAGCACATGCGCGTGGTGCGCTCGCTCCAGGAGCGGACCGGCGCGTTCAACGAGTTCGTCCCACTCTCGTTCATCCCGTTCCACACGATGCTCGGCCGCACCCACGGCATCGAGGAGATCTCGCGGGAGGACAACCTGGCGCACACGGCGGCGTTCCGGCTCGCGCTCGGCCGGACGGTGCGGAGCCTCCAGGCGAGCTGGGTGAAGATGGGGCTCGACGCCGCCACCGAGGCGCTCGACTGGGGCGTCAACGACCTGGGCGGCACGCTGATGGAGGAGAGCATCAGCCGTCTGGCAGGCTCCTACCACGGGGTGAAGCTCGACCCGGACGACCTGATCGGAGCCGCCCACCGCGCCCGCCGTCCGGCGGCGGAGCGGAGCACGCTCTACGGAATCAGGCGGGAGTATCCGGTCGAGGTGGCTGCCTAGCCCGCGACCCAGCGGACCTTCGCCCCGCGCAGGCTCGCGCTCGAGCGGCGCGCCTGCGGCTCGGCCGCCGGCTGTTCCAGCTCGGCCAGCCGGCGGAGGACGGCGGCCCGCTCGGTGTCGAGCTCGCGCAGCCGGGTGGAAAGGCCGTCGCGGATCTCGCGCAGCTCCTCGGTGGTGGTCAGGCGGCTGCCGCTCGAGCGCCTGGCTGACGACTGCTCGCGGGCGGCCGGGCGCCGCAGCAGCCTGCTCTCGAGCTCGGCGATCTGGTGCAACAGCTCCGAGCGGTCGCTCGGGTCGGGCATCGGCTCCTGGGGGCGGACGAAGGTGCCGCGTCCCTGCTCGGAGCGGACCAGCCCCTCCTGCTCGAGCCGGCCGTAGACCGTCCGGGCGGTGTTGACGTTGACGTCGGCGGCGTCGGCAAGTGTGCGCACACTTGGCAGCCGGTCGCCCGGCTCGAGGGCGCCGCTCTCGATCAGCGAGCGCAGCTTGCGAACGAGCTGGGTCCCGATCGGCAGCTCGCCGTCCCTTGCCACGCTGAAATCGATGTCCGAGGGAAGCGCACGAGCCATGTCGAGCTCAACTGTACCAGTGAACTAATACGGTTGGAACTCAGTTTGGCCTTGCAGGCCGCCGGGCACTGTGATAGTACACCGGGCCCAAGCATGGTTAGAACCGCAGCCGACCGAGTCTTCCTCCCGACCAAGAACCTGCTCGAGCAGGTCGGGGACATGATGATCCTGACCGGGAAGACCCTGGTGTCGGCGGTGCGCCCGCCGTACCCCTACGGCACCGAGTTCGTCCAGCAGTTCCTCTTCATGCTCCAGCTCTGCTGGCTGCCGCTGCTGATCACCACGATCTGCTTCGGCTACGGCGCACCCGGTCTCCAGGCCGGCAACTTCCTCGTGATCTTCGGCGCCATCGACCGGCTCGGCGGCTTCTTCGTGCTCAGCTCGGTGAGGGAGTTCGGGCCGATCGCCTCGGCGATCATCCTGGCCGGCGTGGGCGGCACGGCGATCACCGCCGACCTCGGCGCCCGCAAGATCCGCGAGGAGCTCGACGCCCTTCAGGTGCTCGGCGTCGACCCGATCAAGAACCTGGTCGTGCCGCGCTTCCTCTCGCTCATGATCGTCACGGGCCTCTTCAACATCTACGCGCTCATCTTCGGGATCCTCGGCGGCGTCCTGGCGACTCTCACGTTCGACGCGCCCTTAGGACCCTTCTTCGCCACGTTGCTCAACAACGCGACCGTCACCGACCTGTGGGGCTCGGTGGTCAAGACGACCCTGTTCGGAGGCATCATCGCGATCGTCTCCTGCTACAAGGGCATGACTGCGTCCGGCGGCGCCGAAGGGGTGGGCCGCGCCGTCAACCAGGGCGTGGTCATCACCTTCCTCGGCATCTTCGCCTTCAACTACGTCTTCACGCAGACGCTGCTCGCGACGCACCCCGAGATCTCAGTGATCAAGTGATGGTGGCCCGGGCCGCGCACGACGTGCTCGAGCGGGTCGCGGAGGCGGCGCTCGCGGCGCTGCTGGTGATCGGGAGCGGCTTCCTCTGGGTCGGGATCCCCTGGCTCGGCTTCTGGCTGGCCGGTGAGCTGACCACCACGGCCGAGGGCTTCCTCTTCGCCGTCCTGGCGGGCGTGCCGCTCGCGATGATCGTCTACGGCTGGCTGCTCTACCGGGTCAACGACGTCTACGTCGGGATGCGCGGCGGCGACCATGACGCCGGAGTTAGCCGCGCCACCTGGTTGATCGCCTCGAGCGACGAGCGCCGCAAGCTCCAGCGCGCGAAGAGGCCCAAGACGCTCATCGACGTGGCGATGACCGGCTCGGCCGTCACGGCGATGGTTCTGCTCGTCGTCTGGTTCTTGTTCTTCGCCCACATGAACCCGGTGACGCCGGTATGAGCTGGTTGGCGGTTCCGCGTGATTGGGTGGCGTCGTTTGGGGATATCGCGAAGTTTTGTGCGCGGGTTGTGGGTGAGGTCTATTCGCTGCGGGTGTTGAAGTTCTTCGGTGAGTCGTTGCGGCAGGCGGGGATTCTGATCCTCGGTTCCGCCCTCGTGATCTGGGGCCTCGCGTTCATCCTCGGTTTGACGTGCGGGATCGAGGGGGCGTATTTCAATCGCAGTGTTGGCGCGCCGGCGTATGCGGGGGTGTTCTCGGCGTGGTGCGATTTGCGCGAGATCATGCCGTATGCGTTCGGTTACATGATGTCGGCGAAGGTTGGGACGGGGTTGGTGGCTGAGATCGGGGCGATGCGGATCTCGGACGAGATCGACGCGCTCGAGGTGATGGGGATCTCGAGCCTGACGTTTTTGTGCTCGACGCGGTTGTTGGCGGCTTGGATGGTGTTGCCGTTCATGTATGTGGCGGCGGTCGGGGCGGGGTTCTTCTCGAGCTATTTGGCGGTGGTGCAGCAGATCGGGGAGGTGTCGAGTGGGGGGTTCTTCTTGATCTTCTGGATGTTCCAGAACCCACCTGACCTGTTCTATTCCCTGATCAAGGGCATGGCGATGGCGACCGTGATCGTGCTCGTAGGCTGTTACTACGGCTACACGGCGTCGGGTGGGCCTGTCGGAGTCGGCACCGCTACGGCAAAATCAATGGTGTTGAACACGGTCCTGGTCCATATCGTTGGGATGGTTGGCACGCAGATCTTCTGGGGATCGAATCCACGAGCACCAATCGGAGGTTGAGGGGAGCTGGGAATGGCTGACGACGAGAAGCGCAACGACCCGCCGTGGGGGAGGCCGCTCGACCCCTCCGACATGGAGCAGGAGGGGGGCGCGCAGGAGACGCGGGCGCGCGAGGTGCCCCAGGGCGCGGCATCGCAGGACACGCCGCCGTCGGGCACTCCGGTCCCCGATGACATCCCCTACTACCCGCCGCCGCCGGCGCCGGGAGAGGCGCCCGGGGAGACCGTCCAGTCGGACCAGCCCCCGCCGCCGGCGGAGGAGACGCGGCTGTCCGACGCGCCGCCGCCCGCTCAGGAGACGGCGCCCACTGCCCAGCCTGAGGAGACGCGGCTCGCCGAGGCTCCGCCGCCGCAGCAGACCCGGGTCACCGAGGAGCCGCCGCCTCCGGCCCCCGGCACACAGCAGGACGAGGAGATCCCGGACAACATCGTCGCCCAGACGCGCGAGGGCGAGCACCCCTACTACTGGCACTCGGGCAAGAAGCGCGAGCACGGCTCGACGGACGCGGTGGAGTTCATCGACGTCAAGAAGTCGTTCGGCCGCAACACGATCCTGAACGGCCTCAACCTCGGCCTGCCGGAGAACCAGATCTCGATGATCCTCGGGCCGTCCGGCACCGGAAAGTCCGTGTGCATCAAGCACATGGTCGGCCTCCTCTATCCGGACGAGGGCGACGTGCTCGTGCACGGCGAGTCGGTGCCGAACATGGCCGACGACGAGCTGTTCGAGATGCGCAAGAAGTTCGGCGTGCTGTTCCAGGACGGGGCGCTGTTCGGCTCGATGAACGTCTTCGACAACACCGCGTTCCCGCTCCGCCAGCACACGGACAAGGGCGAGGACGAGATCGGCGAGATCGTCAACCGCCGCCTCAAGGAGGTCGGGCTCTCCGGCGCGATGGACAAGATGCCCAACGAGCTCTCGGGCGGGATGCGCAAGCGCGCCGGCTTCGCCCGGGCGCTGGTGCTCGACCCGGACATCGTGCTCTTCGACGAGCCCGACTCGGGCCTCGACCCGGTGCGGACGGCTCTGCTGTGCGAGCTGATCCAGGAGGTGCACGCCGAGAACGGCGGGGCCTACACCGTGATCACGCACGACATCATGTCCGCGCGGCGCGTGGCCGACTTCATCGCGGTCCTCTGGAAGGGCCGGATCGTGGAGTCGGGACCCGCCAGCGAGTTGTTCAATTCGGACAACCAGTTCGTCCGCCAGTTCCTCTCCGGAGAGGCGCAAGGGCCTCTCGGGATGGAATAGCCCGAGCACGCGGAAAAGGTCCACTGGTCCGCACCCACCGATCCTGACGGCGGTTCCGCGCCGGGCCCCTTCGCGATGCGGTAGCGGCTCGCTCGCGAGGGGTGCACCCTCGCTGCGCTCCCCGCTCCCAGCCTGACTCGGTTCCCGCCTCGGAACCACTCGCCAGTCCCGCTGGACGCGGACTAAGCGCGGGTTAAGCCCCCTCCCTCCCCCGGGGGGTGATGCGATACTGGCCGCGCGGGAGGCGCTGAGCGGTTTGACTGCGCTTGGAGCCGAGGGAGAGAGAGCAAAGGACTCGTAGACCTCACAGCGAAGAGGAGGGCTTCGTGCTCGCGCGAGTCGCTGCCCTCGTCGGCCTCGTAGCCGCCGCGGTGCTCATCGCCGCCTTGATGTTCGGGGGGTGCGGCAGCACATATGAGGTCACCGCGGTCTTCGACAACGCGGGCCAGCTCGTCAAGGGCAACCAGGTCCAGGTGGGCGGACGCCCGGTCGGGACGATCAGCGACATCTCGCTGAACGACGACGGCCAGGCCGAGGTGAAGATGTCGGTGAACGACGACGCCCTCACCCCGCTGCCGAAGGGCACGACCGCAACGATCCGCGCCACCTCGCTGTCGGGGATCGCGAACCGCTACGTCTCGCTCAAGCTCGGAGCCAACGGCGGCTCCTCGATCGACGACGGCGGTCGCATCGGCGCCGACAAGACGAGCGCCCCGGTCGACCTCGACCAGCTCTTCAACACGATCGACCCGCCCACCCGGAGGGCGCTCCAGCAGGTGATCCAGGGCTCGGCCGCCTGGTACGCCGGCAAGAGCAAGCAAACGAGCCAGAGCACCAAGTACCTCAGCCCGGCGCTGTTCACGACGTCGCAGCTCACGCAGGAGATCGCGCTCGACGACCGCGTCTTCGAGCGCTTCGTGCTCGACACCTCGAGGACGGTGTCGGCGCTCGCCGAGCGGCGCGACGACCTCTCGTCGCTGATCGGCAACGCCAACGCGACCGCGCAGGCCATCGGCGACGAGAACGTGGCGCTCGATCAGACGCTGGCCCGGCTCCCGGACACGCTCCGGAAAGGCAACACGACCTTCGTCAACCTGCGCTCGACGCTCGACGACCTGGACCCGCTGGTCGCGGCGTCCAAGCCGGCCACCAAGCGGCTCGCGCCGTTCCTGCGGGACCTGCGGCCGCTGGTGCACGACTCCCGGCCGACGATCCGCAGCCTGCGCGAGCTCATCCGGAAGCCGGGCAAGGACAACGACGCGATCGAGCTGATCCGCAAGCAGCCCAAGCTGGCCCGGCTCGTCTCGACTGCCTTCCCGCGCACGATCCGCGCGCTCAACGACTCGATCCCACTGGTCTCGTACGCGCGCATGTACACGCCGGACTTGGCCGGCTGGTTCACGAAGTTCGGCGCCAACAGCGCGGCCAACTACGACGCCGACGGCCACTACGCGCGGATCCAGCCGATCTTCGGCGGCTTCGCCTTCAACGACAACCCCGCCGGCGGCCTGCTGACGCCGCTGCCGCCCGGCCAGAGCCCGATCTCCGGGTTCGACACCGGCAACCTCAAGCGCTGCCCGGGCGGCGCCACGCAGCCTCCGCCCGACCGCTCGGCCCCCGTGCCCGCACCCAGCTGCGACCCGTCCGCGACCCCGCCCGGCCCATGAGGCGCCTGATCGCCATTGCCGTTCTCGGCCCCGCGGTGATCGTGCTGCTGGCGCTGGGCATGGGCGCGAGCGACGGCGGTGGCGCCGGCTACAAGGTCCGGGCGATCTTCGACAACGCGGGCTTCCTCGTGCCGGGGGAGGACGTGAAGGTCGCAGGCGCCAAGGTCGGCAGGGTCGACTCCCTCGACGTGACGAAGGGGAAGAAGGCGGCGGTCGTCCTCCGCATCGACGATGCGCGCTTCACGCCCTTCAAGCGGGACGCGAGCTGCACGGTCCGGCCCCAGTCGCTGATCGGCGAGCGCTTCGTGGAGTGCGAGCCGGGCACGTCGTCCGCGCCGGCGATCGACCGGATCGACGACGGCGACGGGAAGGGCCAGCACCTCCTGCCGCTGTCCAACACGAGCTCGCCGGTCGACCTCGACCTCATCAACAACACCCTCCGGCTGCCATATCGCGAGCGGCTGGCGATCATCCTCAACGAGCTCGGCACCGGGCTCGCCGGTCGCGGCAAGGAGCTGAACACGGTCATCCATCGCTCCAACCCGGCCCTGCGCGGGACCGACAAGGTGCTCAAGACCCTCGCTCGGCAGAACCGGGTGCTCGGCCGGCTGGCGGAGGAATCGGACACCGTTCTCGGCCCGCTCGCACGCGAGCGCCGGCGCGTGTCCGGCTTCATCACTCAGGCGAACACGACCGCTCAGGCCACCGCGGAGCGGAGCGGCGACATCCAGGCCTCGATCGCGCGCCTGCCGCGCTTCCTGGTCGAGCTGCGCGGCCTGATGCACGACCTGGGTGGCTTCGCCGACCAGGCCACCCCGGTCACGCGGGACCTGGGCGCCGCCGCGCCGGGCCTCAACCGCTTCATCCGCCAGCTCGGCCCGTTCTCCACGGCGTCGACGCCGGCCATCAAGAGCCTCGGCAAGGCGCTCCTGGCGGGCCGGCCTGCCCTGCTGCGCACCGACCCGCTGATCAAGCGCCTGATCAACATCGGCCGGGTCGCCAAGCCGCTCAGCGTGGACCTCGACGCGGTCACCACGAGCCTCGACAAGACCGGTGCGATCAACCGGATCATGGACTACCTGTTCTTCCAGATGACCGCGGTCAACGGGTATGACTCGCTCGGTCACTACCTGCGCGCCGCGCTGATCGCCAACAGCTGCTCGATCTACTCGAGCACGCCGCTGACGGGCTGCACGGCGAACTTCGTCGGCGGCGACGAGTCGTCCGCCAAGCCGGCTCTCGCCTCGACGGCGCGGCGCAGCAAGGACGCGGGCGGCAGCGTGCCGCCTACCGGCTCGGTGCTCGACGGGCTTCTGGGCCAGGGCGAGAACCCGAGCGTCGTGAAGCAGCGCAAGCGGAACCTCCAGCGGCTCCGGCGCCAGGCGAGCCACGGGTCGCCCGGCCTCGGTAGGAGCGAGCCGATGCTCGACTACCTGCTCGGAGGCGACCGATGAGCCGCCGCAAAGGCGTGGCCGCCCTGAGCGCGAGCCCGGTGCTCGTCGGCGCGGTGACCGTCCTCGTGGTGATCGTCGCGGTCTTCCTCTCCTACAACGCCAACTCCGGGTTGCCGTTCGTGCCGACGTACGACCTCAACGCGAACCTCCCGAACGCGGCCAACCTGGTGCGCGGGAACGACGTGCGGATCGGCGGCGCGCGAGTGGGCACCGTGAGCTCGATCAAGGCCAAGAGGCGCGACGACGGCACCGCCTACGCCCAGCTCGAGCTGAAGCTGAACAAGAACATCGAGCCGCTGCCAGCGAACTCGACGCTGATCGTCCGGCCGCGCTCGGCGCTCGGCCTCAAGTACGTGGAGATCACGCCGGGCAACAGCAACGCCGGCTTCAAGCCCGGCTCGATCGTGCCGATTCGCCAGGCCACCCCGCACCCGGTGGAGTTCGACGAAGTCCTCAACACCTTCGACGCCAAGACGCGCGCGGGGTCCAAGGGCGAGCTCAACGGCTTCGGCGAGGGCTTCGCGGGCCGCGGCGTGAGCCTCAACGAGGCGATCCCGCAGCTCAACCGGCTGCTCGGCGACCTGGAGCCGGTGACCAAGAATCTCTCCTCGCCCGAGACGCGGCTCGACCGCTTCTTCCCCGCGCTCGAGGCCGTGGCGGGCGAGGTGGCCCCGGTCGCCGAGACGCAGGCGGCACTGTTCGGCAACCTCGACACGACCTTCACCGCTCTCGCGAGCGTCGCCCGGCCGTTCCTCCAGGACTTCATCTCGCAGTCGCCGCCGACCGAGGACGTCGGCATCCGCGAGTTTCCACGCCAGCGTCCCTTCCTGCGCAACTCGGCCGCCTTCTTCCACGAGCTGCGGCCGGGGGTTCGGACGCTGCCGCACGCCGCGCCGATCCTGGCCGACGCCCTCGAGATCGGCACGCACACGCTGCCCAGGCTCCCGAGCTTCAACCGGCAGCTGAACACGGTGTTCGACGAGGTGGCGACCTTCGGCGAGGACCCGCTGGTGAAGAACGGCCTGAACCAGGTGCAGCTGCTCGTCGACTCGCTCCAGCCGACGATCCACTTCATCGCCCCGACGCAGACCGTCTGCAACTACGTGACGCTCTGGTTCCGGAACATCTCGAGCCTGCTGTCCGAGGGCGACGCGAACGGCACCTGGCAGCGGTTCAACATCATCGCGACGCCGCAGGGGCCGAACAACGAGGGCGGGCCCTCGTCGGCGCCGGCGAACGGCGGCGGCCCGACGCCGGTCGACAACCACCTCCACGCCAACCCCTACCCGAACACCGCGGCACCCGGCCAGACGAAGGAGTGCGAGGCGGGCAACGAGAGCTACCGCGCCGGCCAGACCGTGATCGGCAACGTCCCCGGCAGCCAGGGGACGAGCACGGAGGGGCAGAAGAAGTGAGGCGCGGACAGACCGGTATCAGCCCCTTCAAGGCCGGCGTCCTCGCCATCGCCGTGATCGGGATCCTCGCCTACTTCGGGTTCACGAAGAGCAACCCGTTCTCGAGCCAGTTCGAGGTCAAGGCCGTGTTCGCGAACGCCCAGAACGTCGGGAGGGGCTCCCCGGTGCGGATCGCCGGCGTCGAGGTCGGCAAGGTCACGAAGGTTGCGGCGGCGGACGGCGACGCGGAGGCCACGGTCGTGACGATGAAGCTCAAGGACAGCGGCCTGCCGATCCACAAGGACGCCCGCATGAAGATCAGGCCGCGGATCTTCCTCGAGGGCAACTTCTTCGTGGACTTGCAGCCGGGCACCCCCCAGAGCCCCGACCTCCACGAAGGCGACACGATCCCGATGTCGCAGACGACTGCCTCGGTGCAGCTCGACCAGGTGCTCGGGACCCTCAAGTCGGACGCACGGGCCGACCTCCAGAACCTGCTCAAGGGCTACGGCGACGCGCTGGCCGGCAAGCCCACCCAGGAGGAGGACGCCGACCAGGACAAGTCGACCCGAGGGCAGACCGCGGGCGAGTCGCTCAACGACACGCTCCGCTACTCGCCCGACGCCCTGCGCGGCACGGCGATCGTCAACGACGCGCTCCTCGGCCTCGAGCCGCACGACCTCTCGAAGCTGATCCGCGGCAGCGGCCGGGTCACCAGGGCCCTGGCCAGCCAGGAGGATCAGCTCAAGGCGCTGGTCACGAACTTCAACGTCACGACCGGAGCACTCGCCTCCGAGCAGAACAACCTGCGGCTCACCGTGCATCGCCTGCCGGGCGTGCTGAGCTCGGCCGACTCGGCCTTCGACAACCTCAACCGTGCCTTCCCGCCGACGCGGGCGTTCGCCAGGGAGATCCTGCCGGGCGTCCACGAGTCGGCCGCCACGATCAACGCCTCCTTCCCCTGGATCGCCCAGACGCACAAGCTCGTCAGCCCGGCCGAGCTCGGCGGCCTCGTGGCCGACCTCCAGCCCGCCGTAGAGGACGGGGCCAAGGCGGTCAACGGCCTGGTGGACCTGGCGCCGCAGCTCGACAACGTCTCGCACTGCGTGTCCAAGGTCTTGATTCCGACCGGCAACCAGGTGATCCAGGACGGGCCGCTCACCACCGGCATCGAGAACTACAAGGAGTTCTTCCAGACCCTGGTCGGGCTCTCCGGCGAGAGCCAGAACTTCGACGGCAACGGCGGCTACACGCGCTTCCAGACCGGCGGCGGAACGCAGACGGTCTCGACCGGCGCGATCCCCGGCGCGGGCTCGTTCTTCGGCCAGGCCCTCATGCAGCCGATCGGTACGCGGCCGGCCAAGCCGAGCAAGCGGCCCCCGTACAACCGCAAGCTCGCCTGCTACAAGAACCGGCTCCCCAACCTGGACGCGGCGCGGATCGGGGGCGGCCCGTGACCCTCGCGATCCGCAAGCACCTGCGCGACTTCCTCGCGATCGCCTTCATGGCGCTGCTGGCGTTCGCGGTGGCCGGCTACGTGCTCTCCAACGAGCGCTTCTACCTGCCCAAGTGGGTGCCGGTCCTCGGCACCGACTTCTACAAGGTCAAGGCCGATCTCCAGACCGGCCAGGCGGTCGTCCCCGGCCAGGGCCAGACGGTGGACATCGCCGGCGTGAAGATCGGCGAGGTCGGCAACGTCGAGCTCCAGAACGGCCACGCCGTCGTGGAGATGAACATCAAGCGCAAATACGCGCCCATCTACAAGAACGCGTCGGTGCTGCTGCGGCCCAAGACCGGCCTGAAGGACATGGTCCTGGAGCTCGACCCCGGCGACAAGTCCGCCGGCAAGCTGCCCGAGGGCGGCCACGTGCGGCTGGCCAACACCCTGCCCGACGTGAACCCGGACGAGATCCTGTCGCAGCTCGACAGCGACACCCGCGCGTACCTGCGCGTGCTCCTGAACTCCGGCAGCCAGGCGTTCACGGACACGAAGCAGCAGCAGAGCGAGCTGGCCTCGTCGGGTACGGGCGACACGAACGACGAGCCGGTGCAGAGCGCCTCCGCCGACCTGCGCGAGACCCTCAAGCGCTTCGAGCCCACGGCGCGCGACTCGCGGCTGATCACGCTCGAGCTTGCCAAGCGGCGGCGCAACGTGCGGCGGGTGATCCACAACTTCCAGCTCCTGGCCACCGAGGTGGGCCACAAGGACTCGCAGCTTGCCGGCCTCGTGGACTCCTCGAACGCGAACTTCCAGGCGCTCGCCTCGCAGGAGCAGAACCTGAGCTCCTCGGTGAGGCTGTTGCCGAGCACGCTCGCCCAGACGGACACGACGCTGCACAAGGCGAGCACGCTGGCCGCCGAGCTCGGTCCCACGCTCCAGAGCCTGAGGCCCGCCGCCCGGGCACTCGGGCCGTCGCTGCGGGCCACGCGGCCGTTCCTGCGCGAGACGACCCCGGTCATCCAGCACGAGCTGCGGCCGTTCGCCCGCGACGTGCAGCCGGTGGTCCGCCACCTGCGCACCGCGACCGCCGACCTGGCCGTGATCACGCCGAAGCAGACGCGGGTGTTCAAGTTCCTGAACGCGCTCGTCAACACGCTCGCGTTCAACCCCTCCGGATCCGAGGAGGGCTACCTCTTCTGGGCGTCCTGGGTCAACCACGCCGGCGCGACCGTCTTCTCGATCCAGGACGCGCACGGGCCGATCCGCCGCGGCCTGTTCCTCGCCTCCTGCTCCGGGCTCCAGATCCTCAACCAGATCGGCGCCACCACGCCGCAGCTGCAGGTCCTGATCGACCTGCTGCATGCGCCCAACCAGGCCAAGCTCTGCGGAGGGACGCCGACGCCATGATCAAGCAGGCTCCCAGCGTCGGCCGGATCCTGGTGATGGTCGCCTTCGCGCTCTCCTGCGTCGGCATCCTGCTCTTCCTCTGGCTGTCGTTCGGCGGCGCGGTACCGCTCCAGGCCCAGGGCTACCGGATGCACGTCAAGTTCCCCGAGGCGACGCAGCTCGCCCAGGAGGCCGACGTGCGCATCTCGGGCGTCAACGTCGGCAAGGTGAAGAAGAAGTCGCAGGACACCGAGACCGGGCTCACCGACGCGGAGCTCGAGCTCGACTCGAACTACGCGCCGGTGCCCAAGGACACGAGGGCGATCCTGCGCCAGAAGACGCTCCTCGGCGAGACCTACGTCGAGCTCACGCCCGGCAACAAGCACGGGCCGATGCTGGCCGACGGCGGGACGCTCGCTCAGGGCCAGGTCTCGCCCACCGTCGAGCTCGACGAGATCTTCCGCGCCTTCGATCCGAAGACGCGGAACGCGTTCAGGGTGTGGCTCTCGGAGCAGGGACGGGCGCTCAACAAGCGCGGACGGGATCTCAACAACGCGCTCGCGCAGCTCGAGCCGTTCGCCCAGGACACCGACGAGGTGCTGAAGGTGCTCAACCGCCAGAGCGGGGCGACGCGCGCGCTCGTCCGCAACACGGGTGAGGTCTTCGACGCCCTCAGCGAGCGGCGCGGGCAGTTGCGCGGCCTGATCGCGAACTCCAACCGCGTATTCGAGACCACGGCCCGCCGCAACGCCCAGCTGGCCGACGCGATCCACGTGCTGCCGACCTTCCTGGCCGAGTCGCGCACCACGACCAACCGCGTCAGCCGCTTCGCGGACGCCACCAACCCGCTCATCACCCAGCTGCGCCCGGCCGCGCGCGAGCTGTCGCCGACGCTCGTCGACCTGGCCGCCATCGCGCCCGACCTGCGCGGGCTCTTCCACGACATCAACCCGCTGGTAGACGTCTCGAAGAAGGGCCTGCCGGCCATAAAGACGACGCTCGAGCAGACCCGGACCCTGCTCACGGTCACGCCGGTGTGGACGCGCGAGGTGACCCCGATTCTCAATTACCTCGGCTTCTACAAGAGCGAGATCGCGTCCTTCTTCGGCCTTGACGTGGCCTCGACGCAGGCCGTGGACTCGTCGACCGGCACCACGCTCCACTACCTCCGGACCACGAACCCGGTGAGCCCCGAGGTGCTGGCGGCCTATCCGCGCAGGCTGCCGACCAACCGCTCGAACCCCTACGTCGAGCCGGGCGGCTACTCGAAGCTCAGGACCGGTCTCCAGCTGTTCGGCAACTACCTCTGCCCGGGCGGCAAGTCGCCGCCGCCGCCCCTGGCGGGCCCGAACCTCACCCCGCAGCTCGCCGGCCTCATCGAGCAGTTCGTCTTCTCCGCCGGCGGCGCCCCCAAGTGCGTGGCTCAGCGCCCGCTCGGGCGGCTCGTGGGCCAGTCGGGCGCGTACCCGCGGCTGCAGCAGCTCGAGCTCAAGTAGCCGTCGCGGCCTTCACCGGCCCGTAACGTCGCGGACCAGAGCCGGTAACACCGCGCCCGGGGGCCGGCCGTACCTTGAACTCCCGACGTGGACCGCCGTCACCTGGCTCCCGGCCTCGCCGCCTTCGTGGCGGCCACTCTCGTCGCTCTCCTCGGGCTGCGCGCGGCGGC
>DASXBA010000169.1:0-11102 GCA_036406475.1 Thermoleophilaceae bacterium
GTCACGCTCTACGCCGAGCTGCCCTACGCGCACGACTTCGGCTGGCCCGACTGGCTCACCGGAGAAGATCCGGACCCCTTCGTCGACCCCGCGCTCCACTGGGAGGCGCCGCTGACGGCGGCCGGCGCTTCAGCGCGCGACGCCGTGGTCGAGGAGCTCGCCCCGGAGGCCAGGCGGCGCAAGCTCGAGCTGATCCGCGGCTACCGCACCCAGTTCCCCGTCCTTGACAGACGCTCCGGGAGGGCGTTCAGCCGGGGTGACGCGCTCGCCTACGAGCTGTTCTGGCCCCTCGAGCCGCCGGCGCTCGAACCCTGGCGGGCGCGAAAGCAGGAGCTCCTGTGGCAGCTGGGCCTGCGCCACGGCGGGCTGCTGAAACGGGTCGGTCAGAGACCGCTCGTCCGGAAATTGCGGCTCAGGATGGGGGTCGCGCGGGCACCCGGTCGTTAGAGGACTCGGCGGATCTGAGCGCCATGGGCGTATCCGGGCCCCGCAGCCTGGCGCGCGCCGCGCCCTCGACGCGGCCGACGGCATTGCCGAACTGCGTCAGCCACCACGCCCGGCCCGCCTTGTGGCGCAACCGCGGCAGGTGGCGCACGATGCGCCGCCAGCGATGGTAGGTCTCCCGCCAGGGCACCCGCGCGCCGTACTCCCGGTAGGACAGCTGCAGCCGCGCCTCGGCCTCCCCCCAGCTTCGCGCCTGCCGGAACATGGCCGACAAGCTGGCGCGCTGGCGCACGTGCAGCACGGCCTCGGGCACGAAGGCCAGCTCGGCGCCGGCGAAGAGCTGGGCCCGCCAGCAGAGGTCGACGTCCTCCGCATAGCCGAGCCTGCTGTCGAATCCCCCGAGACGCTCGAACAGGCTGCGACGGATGCCGGTGCTGCTACCGCCCGCATACGGCAGAAAGGAGAGATAGGCGCCCGGCCCCTCCTTCTGAGGCGAGCCTCGCAACGCGGTGGTCCAGCGCGGGTTCAGCTCCTCCACCTCGATCCGGGAGCAGACCAGGTCGTGCTCGCGCAGCGCCTCGCCCATCGCGGCCAGGTAGCCGGGGGCGGGAATGTCGTCGGCGTCCACGAAGACCAGCGCTTGGCCCCTGGCCTCGCGCGCGCCGGCGTTCCTGGCCTGCCCCGGGCCACGCCCGCCGCCCGCGTGGACGACCTGCAGCGCCGGCAGTCGCTTCCGCTCGGCTGCGATCAGCTCGACGCTGCCGTCGGTCGAGCCGTTGTCGGCCATCACCACCTCCCAGCTTCCCGTCCATTGCTGCTCGGCGAGGGCGGTCAGGAACGCCGGCAGGTAGGCGGCCGCGTCGAGTACCGGTACGACGACGGAGAGGTCCGGCAGGGCTTCCATGATCAGTCGTCTCCGCGCGGGCCCCTGAGGATCGAAGCGCCCCGCAGCGTGCCGCGAGCGATTCCCTGGATGCGTCCGACCGAGTTGCCGAGCTGCGTCAGCCACCACGCCCGGCCGGCGCGGTGGCGCAGCCGCGGCAGGTGGCGCACGATGCGCCGCCAGCGATAGTAGGTCTCCCGCCAGGGCACCCGCGCGCCGTAGTCGCGGTAAGCGTGCTGCAGCCGCGCCTCGGCGTCCCCCCAGCTCCGCGCCTGCTCGAACATCGCGACCGGCGTGGGCGGGAAGCTGTAATGGACGACCGCGTCGGACACGAATGCCAGGCGGGCGCCCGCGAGCTGAGCCCGCCAACAGAGATCGACGTCCTCCGCGATCCGTAGCCGCTCGTCGAATCCGCCGAGCGAATCGAACAGATCCCGCCGCATCCCCAGGCTGTTGCCGCCGGCGTAGGGAAGGAAGAAGAGGTAGTCGCCGGGGCCGTCCACCTGGGGCGAACGACGTAGCGCCGTGGCCCAGGGCGGGTTGACGGCGTCGACGTCGATCCGGGAGCAGACGAGGTCGTTCTCCAGGAGAGCCTCGCCCATCGCCTCCAGATAGCCGTGATCGGGCAGGTCGTCCACGTCGAGGAACAGCAGCGCGCGTCCGTCCGCGTGGCTCACGCCGGTGTTGCGGGCGTAGGCCGCACCCTCCTTCGCCGACGCGTCGACCACCTGGAGCTCGGGAAGGCCGCGTCCGACCTCGTGCGCCAGCTCGGCGGTCCCGTCCGTCGAGCCGTTGTCAGCGACCACGACCTGCCAGGTCCCGTGCCAGCGCTGGCTGGTGAGCGCGGCCATGAACGCCGGAAGACATGCGACCGCGTTCCGGACCGGGACGATGAGGCTCAAGTCGAAACCTGGGTGCATCACAGGGCGTTAGGTCTTCGCCAAGGGTCGCAGACGGATCTCGGTCACCTCGGTCGTACGCGGCAACGCCAGAACGGCGGCGACCATTGCCGCCACGTCGGCCGGCTGAATCAGAAGGTCCGGCCTGTAGGGGCGGCCCTCCGCGTCGTGGAGTGCCGCCTGCATCGGCGTCGCTGTGCGGCCGAGCAGCACGGTCAGCACCCGCAGGCGGTCGGCGTTGACCTCCTCGCGAAGGCTGTCCGCGATTGCCCGCAGCCCGTGCTTGCTCGCGGCGTACTGGCCCGATCCGCCGGCGGCACGGGCGCCCGCCGTCGAGTTGATGAAGACGATCTGGCCCTCGCGCTCCCGCAGCCTGTCCAGCAGAGCCTGCGTCAACGCGTACGGAGCGCGCACATTGGCTTGGTACTGCGCGTCGAAATCTGCGAGCGAGGCCGACTCGAGCGGGCCCGTCTCGATGATCGCGGCGGCGTGCACGAGAACGTCCACACCCGGCAGCTCGCGCTGCGCCGTCTCGGCGACGGCCTCGACGCCGCGATCCTCGGTCAGGTCCGCGCGGCAGGTGAGGGATCCTTCGGCCTCCGCCGCGGCCTCTCGCAGGCGTTGCTCGTCGCGCCCGACCAGGCACACGGCGGCGCCGTCTGCCGCGAGCCGGGCGGCGATCGCGCGGCCAACCCCGCTGCTCGCCCCGGTGACCACGGCGCCCATGCCGTCTAAGGCTGAGCTCAAGCTCAGTCCCCGGGTGGAAGCAGCACGCGGGAGCCGTGGACCTCGTAGGCGATCGGTACCTCGACCAGGTCGGCGAGCGCCTCGCGCACGGCGCTGCGGCGCTCCGGGGGCACGACGAAGAGGATGCACCCGCCGCCGCCGGCTCCGCACAGCTTGCCGCCGCTGGCGCCGGCGTCCAGGGCGCGCTCGTACCACTCGTCGATCCTGTCATTGCTGATCGAGCTGGCCAGCGAGCGCTTGAGCCGCCAGCCGTCGTCCAGAATCCGGCCGACACTCGCGGGATCCGCGGCGGCTCCGTTCGACATCACCTCCTGCAGCTCGTGTGCGTGGCTGCGCATCCGCATCAACGAGTCGAGCTTGCTGGCGGTGTTCTGCTTCTGCTCCGTCAGCACCACGCGGGCGTCCCGCTGATGGCCCGTCCAGAACATGAGCAGCTGGTCGAAGAGCGTGCCCAGGGCGCCACCGGCGGGGCGCAAAGGCTCGACGGTGACGCCGCCGCCCGGGTTGAAGCGGAAGAAGTTGAGGCCCCCGAAGGCCGCGGCGTACTGGTCCTGCTTGCCGATCGGCTCCCCCAGCACGTCGATCTCGATGTGTGAGGCCTCCTCGGCGAGCTGGCCGGGGGTGACCCGCTCGCCCTTGTACGCGTGCAGCGCGTTCAGGAGCCCGACCGCGAAGGCGCTCGAGCCCCCCAGGCCGCTCGAGGCGGGGTGGTCGCCGACCGTGGAGATGTAGATGGGCGGCTCGATGCCGAGGAACTTGAGGGACTCGCGAGCGATGTCGTTCTCGATCTCATCGATCCGCTGCACCTCCTCGCTCTTCGAGTAGTTCACCCGGACCGCCTCGTTGAACAGGGGGCTGTGCGGCTTGACGGTCACATAGATGTAGTTGCCGATCGCGGTGCTGAGCACGGCGCCGTAGTCGCGCTCGTAGAACTCGGCCAGATCGGTCCCCCCGCCGGCCAGGCTGACCCGCAGCGGCGTGCGGGTGACGATGAGGCCGGGGTCCTTGCGTGGGCTAACCATGCTTCAGCCCCCAGTCATAGGGGATCTCGGAGGTGAACGGGTCGATCCGGTCGATCTCGTCCGGGTCGTGCGGCTCGGTGGCGCAGTTGGCCAGGACCACGAGCTTGTCGCCGTAGGCCTTGTAGCCGTTGGCGATCCCCGGCGGCATCTGCACGAGGCAGTAGTTGTCCTCGCCGAAGAACACCTCCTGGAGCTCGCCGCGCGTGGGCGAGTCCTCGCGCATGTCGTACATCACGAGCTTCGCGCGACCCGAGATGACCGCGTTGTTGATCGTCATCGAGCGATGGATGTGCCATGCCTTGACGCTGCCCGGCCAGGCGCACGAGAAATAGATCTCGCCGAACTCGATGAAGTGCGGGTCGGACCGCTTGAGCATGTGCATGATCTTCCCGCGCTCGTCGACGATCTGGCGCAGGGGGACAACCTTGACGCCGTCGATCATCGTTCCGCCCCCACTTCCTGCCAGCGCAGGTCGCCGTCGACCGCGCCCGAGTCGAGCAGCTGCCGCAGCCGCCGCAGGCGCGTGAAGCGCGCGTCGTCGAAGTCCTCGGCCGTCAGGCCGGCCGCCTCGAACGCCTCACGCAGCTCCGCGGCGCCGAGCGCCGGCGTCCAGTCGAACCCGCGGTCCGGGAAGGTGCGCGCCCACTTCGAGAAGTCGGCCTTGTAGGTGCGAGCGTCCGCGCTCGGCTCGCCGAGCACCTCGAGCTCGCAGCCCGGGACGGCCTCGACGGCGATGCGGGCCAGCTCCTTGACCTGGTGGTTGAGGTGGTCGGCGCCCGTGTTGAAGGCCTCGTTGTGGACCTTCTCGCGCGGCGCCTCGAGCGCCGCCTGGAAGGCGCGGACGAGGTCCTTCACGTGCACCACCGGGCGCCATGGCGCCCCGTCGCCGTAGACGACCACCCGCCCGGTCGTCACCGCGCGTCCGATGAGATCGTTGAAGACGGTGTCGAAGCGCATCCGCGGCGAGAGTCCGTACACCGTTCCGTTGCGCAGGAAGATTGGCGAGAACGAGTCGCTCGCCAGGTTCGAGATCGCCTCCTCCGCGCGCACCTTGGAGCGTGCGTACTCGGTCTTGGGGTCGAGCGGAGCGGTCTCGTCGACGACCGCCGCCTCGGACATCCCGTACATGATGCAGCTCGAGGAGAACAGGAAGCGCTCGACGCCGGCCGCCCTGGCCAGCTCCGCCAGCCGCACGGAGGCCCGGTAGTTGATCTCCTCGGTCCAGCTGTCGTTCAGGTTCCCGATCGGGTCGTTCGAAAGAGCCGCCAGGTGGACCACGGCGTCGAAGCCCTCGACGTCGCCTGTGTCGAGGTCGCGGATGTCCTTGTGCACCGCAGGCACCTCGGCCAGCTCCGGCACCAGCTTGCAGTCGGCGAAGTAGCCCGTGTCGAGCCCGACGACGTCGTGCCCCGCCTCGAGGAAGGCAGGCGCCATGACGGAGCCGATGTAGCCCTCGTGGCCTGTGATCAGGACCCTCATCCGACGGGTGCCTCCTGGCGGGCTCTCAGCAGGCCGCCGACCGCGTCGAGCAGCGTGAACTGCTCCGACACCAGGATCGGCGGGGCGCCGGCCGCCTCGGCGGCTTCGACGTCCCGCTCGTCGTCACCGATGAAGGGGGTCCGGCTGAGGTCGAGATCGAGGTCGCGCTGGGCCTGGAAGAGCATGCCGGGAGCCGGCTTGCGGCAGTCGCAGCCCTCGTCCCAGTCGTGCGGGCAGTGGTAGATCGAGTCGATCCGCCCACCCGCGTCCTCCGCCTCGCGGATCATCTTGGCGTGCACCGCGGCGAGGTCCGCCTCGGTCATCGCCCCGCGGTTGATGCCGGCCTGGTTCGAGACCACGGCCACCGTGTAGCCCGCCTCCCGGAGCGTCCGCAGCGCCTCCGGCGACCCCGGCAGCCACTCGAAGCCGTCGGGGTTGGTCACGTACTGCGCCCGCGGCGGCCGGCGGTTGAGGACGCCGTCGCGGTCGAGGATCACCGCCGGACGGCGGGCCAGGAAGCGCTCGGTCGCCTCCAGCCGGTCCAGCGAGCCGACGCTGTAGTAGCGGTGGTCGGTCACATAGGCGCCCAGCTGGCGGCGCTCCGCCAGCTGCGGGTAGAGCGCCCACTCGAGCAGCTCGTCCTCTTGCGGCAGCAGCTCGAGCACCGAGCGGGTGAGTATCGCGAAGCCGATCTCGACGCCCCGCAGGCCCGGGCCCCGGCTCCTGTCGAAGGCGGTCACGTAGTCGCCGTCCAGCCTGACCGCGTCCTTTCCGGGCCTGTACCCGTCCTTGTTCGAGTAGACGGTGACCATCGCCGGAACGTCGAGCTCACGGAAGTGGTCCCACATCTCCCCCATCCGGAGCGGCCAGTAGTTGTCGCAGTACATGAGCAGGAAGCTGTCCTCGAGCCGCTCCTCGGCGAGCTGGATCCGGCTGACGGTGAGGTCGTCCGGAGCCGACACCGAGTACTCGATCTCGATGCCCCACGCGCGCCCATCGCCGAAGTGGTCCATGATCACCTCGGGCAGGTAGCCGAGAAGCATCGTCACACGCCTGAAGCCCTGGTCGCGAAGCATTTCGACCAGGTACTCGAGGAACGGCTTGCCGTGGAACTCGACCATCGGCTTGGGCCGGGTCTCCGTGAGGGGCAGCATGCGGGTGCCGCGTCCGCCCGCGAGGATCACGGCCTGGGTGGGACGTTGGACTGCGCTCATGCCCTGACGTGGGTCACGTCGAGCGTGGGCCGGTCGGCGGCGTCCGCCAGGTCCTCCATCAAGCACGTCGTGACGACGTCGCACAGGAGGCTGTGGCCGGTTTCCACGATCCCGTAGCTCCCCTGGGAGCTGGGCAGCCAGAGGGCCTCGTCGACCATGTCCTTGAGAGCTCCCCCGTCGAAGCCGAGCATGGCGACGGTGCTGACGGCGCGCTCCTTGGCCAACTCGACCGCCTCGATGAGGTTGGGCGAGTTACCGCTGGCCGAGATCACCACGAGGACATCGCCGGCCCGGCTGAAGTTCTCGAGCTGGCCAGCGAACACCCGCTCGTAGCCCTCGTCGTTGGCGAGCGCCGTGAGCCAGGGGACGTTGTCGGTCATGTTCATGACCCGCATGAGGGCCCGCCCCGACACCCGGGTGGCCTTGCCGAGATCGTTGGCCCAGTGGGCGGCGGTGGCGGCACTGCCGCCGTTCCCCGCGAGGTACGTCGTTCCGCCGCGATCCCGCACGCCGCGCAGGATCTCGACGATCCGCTCGAGCGCGTCCATATCGACCTGCTCGATGAGCTGCTCGAACTCGCGCAGGTAACGACCGGCGATCAGCTTTGCGTGGAAGTGCTTGGCGTCGTCCATGGAGCATGGTGGATCAGGCGCCTGATCCACCCCACCTTTCAACGAGTTTCGGGCACGGGTCCTTTCGCCGTTCTAGAGGTTCGCCCAGGCGATGAAGAGGGCCGTGAGGTCCATCCCGCGCTCGAAGTCGAACGCCGGCTCGTACCCCAAGACCCTGCGTGCCTTTTCGACGCTCACGGTAGCCCGGGCGCCGTAGAGGGCACGGAGATAGTCGTCCGGAAGCACGAACCTCCACGGGCGGGACCCTCCGAGCAGCCGCCTTGCGAATGCGGGCTGCCGGGCCGGGGGCAGTGCTGAGGTGGCCGCCTTGACGGCCGCCCTGGTGGCGGTCGCCACCGGCTCGTGCCGCAGGGCGGTCCTCAGCCGCCTGCCGCGGCTCCACTCGGCGGAAGCCGGCAGCTTTGCGTCCGGCATGCAGACGACGGCCCTGACGCCCAGGGCGCGCTCGAAGGCTGCGAAGTACTCGCGCCAGGTGACGGGCCGAGCCGCCGAGATCAGCACGCGCTCACCCCCGTCGAGCTCGGCGGTGCTGCTCAGGAGCATCGCGTCGACGACGTCATCGACGTATACGGCGTTGCAGAGCCCCTCGCCCCCATCGGGCAGGACGACGCGCGAGCTGCGAAGCCAGCTGACCGGCTGCTCGGTCCAGAAGGAGCCGAACGGCCCGTAGACGATCGTGGGCTGGAGGATCGCGACGGACAGGCCCTCCTCGACCGCCGACCGCATCAGCTCCTGCTCCACCCGGATCTTGGTGTCCTTGTAGGACCAGCCGACGGGCTGCGCGGGCGTCGACTCGTCGACTATGCCGTCCGGGAGCGGCTCGTAGACGGCCGCGGAGCTCAGGTAGACGAGCCGCCGCACGCCCGCGCGCAGGCATTCGCGGGCGATCGCCTGCGCCGCCTCGACGTTGCGGTCGGCGTCCACGAAGTCATGGGCGCAGTGGAAGACGACGTCGCAGCCTCGCATCGCATCGGCGAGCCGGGCCGTGTCGGCCAGGTCGGCTTTCACCAGCTCGACGTCGAAGCGGGCCACGCGTGTCGCTCGGGCGTAACTCCTCAGGAGGACGCGCACGCTCTCGCCGCGGTCGAGCACGAGCTTCTCCACGAGCCGCCCGCCGATGAAGCCGGTCCCGCCGGTCACCAGCACGGTCATGCCGATGGCCGCATCCACGGGAGCAGAAGCGGCTTCCGCACCTCATAGCAGCGCTCGATCAGCCGGATACCGGCGGCGGCAGCGCTTGCCGACCCGACGGAAGTGCCTCCCTGGATGGCCCCGAGCCAGTCCTCAAGCTCGCGGGCGAGGAGGTCCACCCACGTGTGGGGCGCGAAGTCGTGGCGTCGCCGAAAGGGCCTCCGCGCGAGCCGCTCGGTCGCCCAGGTGCCCTCCAGTGCGACCTCGAGCGTGCCCCTGCTGCCGGTGATGACCGCCGTATTGCGCAGGTGTCGGGTCCAGCTGAGCTCGACCGTTCCGCGAGCGCCCGACTCCATCTCGAGCGATAGCCGGCAGTCCGCCTCCACGCCGCCGAGGGCGTCGTCCACATACTCGACCTCTCGCACGGGGCCGAGCCACCAGAGGAGCTGGTCGAGCGCATGCGGACCGATGTCCATGAGCACCCCTCCTCCCGATGTCTCACGGCGGAACAGCGAGTCGGTGCTGGCCGGCCAGCTGAAGGCGACGCCGTCACGGAAGTCGAAGCTGGTCACATCGCCCAGCACGCCCTCGGCGAGCCTGGCCTTGGTCCACTGCGATGCGGCGAGGAAGCGGCGCATGAGGCCCACCGCAAGCACCGCATCGCCCTCGCGAGCTGCATCCACGATGGCGCTGCACTCGTCGAAGCTGGGCGCCATCGGCTTCTCGACCAGGACGTGCACGCCGTGAGCCAGCAGCTCGGCCGCGATCGGGGCGTGGAAGCGTGCCGGGACCGCGACGACCGCGGCGTCAGCCGCGCCGGCGACGGCTCGGTGATCGGCGGCGGTGGCCGGCACATCGAACTCGGCCGCCAGCCGCTCGGCCCGCTCTCGATCGGGCTCCACGAGAAGCGCGGGCCGGTGGCCGATCTGGCGAAGCGCCGGCAGATGGCCGGTCTCGGCCACGACCCCACACCCCACGAGCGCAAGGCGGGGAGTCGAGGGGGCTCCTGAAGGCAGGCTCATTCGGCGCAGACCCGGATCGACCGGGCTACCCTGGGGCCGCGGGGACAGGGCAAAGTGGTGCGAGAAGACAGCCGAGGGATTCCGTGACCGCGCTCGGCACCGCGCTCGGCATCGTGGCCGTGGCGAGCGTGGGCGCGGTGGTGGCCGCCTGGCTGCGCGTCACGCCCTTGCCCCACTTCGTGCTCGCCGTGCTGACGTTCAGCGCCGCGACAGTCGTTCTCGGCTGCATCGTGCTCTCGCTGGCCCACCAGCTCACGGGCGCGGCAATTCTGATCCTCGACGTCGTGCTCGCCGCCGGAGCGATCGCGGCGGCGAGGTGGCGGAAGGTGACCCTGCCCGCCCTTTCCCCGCCCCGCCTCACGATTGGGCTCGAGCAGGTGCGGCGGCACCCGGCCCTCTTCGTCGTGGCCTCCCTTGCCCTCCTGGTGCTGGTGGTCCAGTTGGTCCTGGGAATCGCCGTGGCGCCGAACGAGCCCGACTCGCTCTCCTACCACCTCTCGCGCGCGGCCTACTGGCTGGAGTTCGACCGCGTCTACCACTACGCGCACGGGTCGATCCACCAGACCGGCGAGCCGCCGAACGCCGAGCTCCTCTCGGCATGGGTCATGGCACTGAGCCACTCGGACCGCCTGACCCAGACCGTCCAGTGGGTCGCGCTGGCTGGTACGGCGACGGGCGTATACGTCCTTGCCCGGAGCTACGGCTTCGCGCGAGCCGCTTCGGGGTTCGCTGCCTGCCTCTTCGTCTGCATGCCACAGGCGATCCTTCAGGGGGCCAGCCCGCAGAACGACCTCGTTGCCTCGTTGTTCATCGTCACCGCGGTCGCGTTCGCGCTGCGAGCGGTGCGCGACGCCTCGCCCCGCGAAGGGGTCGTGGCCGCCACCGCGGTCGGGCTGGCGGTGGGCACCAAGGGCACGGCGCTGATGGCGGCGCTTGCCGCGAGCCTCCCACTCGCCTACTTCCTCTGGACCCGCAGGCCTCCGCTCCGCGCCCTGCTGTTCCCGACCGCTGCGGTCGCGCTCGCTGTCGCCGTCCTTGGCGCCTTCAACTACGCGCTCAACCTGAAGGACACCGGGACGCCATTCGATCACGTAACCGCCCAGGTGAAAGTCGACAGCGCTTCCTCGAGCCTGCCGGTCGCCCTGGCTCGCGACATGTGGGTATTCGTCGACGTGCCGGGGGGCCGGCACCTTCATTGGGCTCAGACAGCCTTGGCCAAGCCCCACAACAGGCTGTTCCGGGGGGTTCACAGGGCTGACTTCGGAACCCTCCAGCCTGTCCACCTCGCGGTCAGCGAAAGCAGCACCACGTACGGCCTGCTTGGCCTCCTCGTTCTGATTCCGGTCGTGCTCTACAGCCTGCTTCCGTCTCGGCCGATCCTCCATCGCCTCGTGGCCGTCTCGGCGCTCGTCTACCTCGTAGTCGTGGCCGCGGTCACAGGGTTCAGCCCATGGGTGGGGCGGCTTTATCTGCCGATCGCGGCGGTCACGACCCCGCTGCTCGCCGTGCTCGAGCAGCGCAGGCTGTTGAGCCTGGTGGCTGCCGGACTGGCGCTCGTCGGCGTGATCCCCTGCCTGTTCATGAACAACGGCAAGCCCCTGTCCGGCCGCGCCGGTTTCCTCAACGGGA
>DASXBA010000170.1:0-20504 GCA_036406475.1 Thermoleophilaceae bacterium
GCGCTGGTGGTCACCGACGCCCTGCGACCCGGGGGCAACGGGCTCGAGCTGGCCGAGCGCGGGCAGGTGCCGCTGCCGGACACCGTCCGCGACGCCGTTCTGATTAGTGCCCACGAGCTTTCCGACGAGGCGCGCGCCGCGGCGGACGTCGCGGCGGTCGCGGGGGAGGACTTCGAGCTCGACCTGATCGCCGCCCTCGCGAGCGACGACGGTCTTGCCGAGCTGCTCGATCGGGGCGTGGTGCGCGAGACGACGCCCGGGCACGGAGCCTTCCGCCACTCGCTGACACGAGAGGCGCTCTACGCCGACGTGCCCTGGCTGCGCCGGCGCGGGCTTCACCGCGATCTCGCCGAGGCGCTGGGAGCACGTGGCGGCTCGAGCATGGCGGTGGCAAGCCACTGGCTGGGAGCGCGCGACGAGACTCGCGCCCGCGAGGCCCTGCTTGCGGCCGCGGACGAGTCCCGCGCCCTGCACGCGTATCGCGACGCGGCCCGCGCGGGCCGCCAGGCGCTCGACCTCTGGCCCGAGGGCGAGGACGAGCAACAGAGGGTCGCCGCGCTCGAGTCCTATGCGAGCAGCGCGGAGCTGTCGGGCCAGCTCGCCGAGGCGATGAGGGCCTATCGCGAGATCTGCGCGATTCGCGCCGACGACGAGGAGGCGCTCGCCGCGGTGCAGCGGCGGCTGGCCGCGGTCCACGACCTGACGGGCGACCGCCAGGCGGCGCTGGCGGCCCGCCGCGCCGCCGCGGACGCGTTCACAGCCGCCGGGAACACGGCGGACGCGGCCGTCGAGCGCCTGGCGATCGCCAATTACCTGCGCGCGAGCGCCGACTACTCGGAGGCGATAGAGCTGGCGCGGGCCGCGGCGGAGGGCGCCGACCAGGCGGGCCGCATCGACCTGCGAGCGCGGGCGCTCGGCCTCGAGGGCGTGGCCACGGCGAAACGCGGCGACTTCGAGGCCGGGCTGGAGACCGTCCGCGCCGGCCTGGCACTGGCCCTCGAGCACGACCTCACTCCGGTCGCCGCCGACCTCTACCAGCGGCTCAGCATGGTGCTCTACGACGCCGCCGACTACCGCCGCGCGCAGGAGACGCTCGACAGCGCACTCGAGCTGTGCGAGACGGGCGGCGACGCGGCGACCGAAGTCGCTTGCGTCACCTGCATGGTCTACGTCCTGCGCGAGTGCGGCGAGTGGAAGGAGGCCCTCAAGCTCGGGCGCGACCTCATCGGCAGCGGCACGGCCGTCTGGGTCGCCGAGGGGCTGATCGGCGTCATACACGGGTTCCAGGGCAAGCTCGGCTCTGCGAGGCGCCTGCTCTCGTCCTCGCTCGCCACGGCCACGCAGGTCGGCCACTTCAACATGTCGGTGGACACGCTGCGCGGCCTCGCCTGGGTCGCGGCGGCGGAGGGAGCCGACGACGAGGCGGCCGACCGCTGTCGGACGCTGCTCGCGCGCTGGGAGGCGAGTGAGGACCACCACTACTCGGTCCGGGGCCTGCGCTGGAGCGCGTCCTTCTTTGCCCGGCGCGGCGACCTGGCCGGCGCTCACGAGTGCGCCGAGGCCCTGACGCGGATCGCATCGGACACCGGTCACCCCGACGCCCTGGCCGCGCTCGCCCATGCGATCGGCGAGACGGCGCTGGCCGAGGGCGACGCCGAGACGGCCGCCGACCAGCTCGGTCAGGCGGTGGAGCTGCATCGCGGGATCGACCTGCCCTACGAGCGTGCCGAGATCGAGCTGCGCGCCGGAGTGGCCCTCGCGGCTGCCGGCGAGCGCGAGCTCGGCCTGGAACGCCTGGGCGACGCCTATCGCACCGCGCGCAAGCTCGGCGCCCGGCCGCTGGCGACCGAGGCCGCGCGGGAGGTGGGCGAGCTGGGCGAGTCGGTGGTCAAGCGCCTCGGCAGCCGGGCCGCAGCGGACGCCGAGGGCGCCGGGCTGTCCCGGCGCGAGCTCGAGGTGGTGCGGCTCGTGGCGGTCGGCAAGACGAACCGTGAGATCGCCCAGGAGCTCTTCCTCAGCCCGCGCACGGTCGACATGCACGTGCGCAACATCCTGCGGAAGCTCGACTGCCGCTCTCGCGTGGAGGCGGCGAACCGCGCAGCGGAGCTCGGGCTGGTCTCCTAGCGGCCGACGCCGCCGAGAAACGCTCGCGCCTTCTCGGGCAGGCCGGTGAGCGGCTCGCGGACCGCCCTGAGCGCCGAGCGCAGCTGCTCGTCGCCCGCTTCGACCGGGAGCATGGAATCCTGGAGCTCCGCAAGAACGCGGTCCGCCTCCGCGACCGCCTCCGCCGCGCGGCCCACGAACCCCGCCGCGCCCTGCGACGGCAGGCCGGTGGAGCCCTGCTCGCGCGCGAGTGGGTCGAGGTTGTGGCGAGCGGCGAACTCGGTCTCGGCCCGCTGCGCCCGGCCGGAGGCCAGCTGAACCGGCCGGAACAGCTCCGCCTCGAGCCGGTCGCCACTCTGCTCGTCGAGCTGGTCGTAGGCCTCGGTCAGGGCGGTGCCGGCGAAGGCGAGCTCGGCCGCCGCCTGGGCCACCGCCTCCAGCAGCTCTCCCCTCGCCTCTGCGGTTGTGTACGCCACGTCCAACATCCTGGCAGGCGCTTGATCCGGGCGGCCGCTGCGGCGAGAGTACGCGGAAAGCGCGGAAGGAGAGCAATGGACCTGTACGGAATCGTGAGGCGCAAGGGCTGGGCCACCCCGGGAGACCTCGAGGAGGCCGCCAAGCGGTCGTCGGCCGAGGGCGACAAGGAGGGGTCGGGCGTCCGCTGGATTCGCAGCTACGTCCTCGCCGAGGACAGCGGGGAGGTCGGGACCTTCTGCGTGTACGAGGCGGACAGCCCCGAGGCCATCCGGGCGCACGCCCAGGCGGCCGACCTGCCCGTCGACGAAGTGATCCCGATCGCGGACACGGTCATCGTGCGACCGGACCCGGAGCCGGCAGCTGCCTAGCTAGCGCCAGCCCGGGATCGCGCGCAGCAGGCGGAGCCCCAGCGTGATCGCCTTGGTGAAGAGCTTGGGGCCGACGAGGCCGTGGGGCGCGATCGGCAGGAGCCGCTGGACGGCCACGGTCTGCGGCTCCGTGTACTTCTGGATGCCCGAGGCGCCGTGGCGGCTGCCAACACCGGAGTCCTTGCGCCCGCCCATCGGCGCGTCCACCGAGCCCCAGGCCGCGATGTAGCCCTCGTTGACGTTCACGGTCCCCGCCTCGAGCCGCCGGGCGAGCTCGCGGCCGCGGCGGATGTCGCGGGTCCAGACGCTGAAGTTGAGGCCGAAGTCGCTTTCGTTGGCCCGCAGCACAGCCTCGTCCTCAGAGGAGAACGTCGAGACCGCCACCACGGGCCCGAAGGTCTCGTCCGCGAACAGGGTCATGCCGTCGCGCACGTCGCCGAGCAGCGTGGGCTCGTGGAAGTAGGGGCCGAGGTCGGGCCGCGGCTTGCCGCCCGCGAGCACGGTGGCGCCCTTGGACACCGCGTCGTCGATGTGCTCCCGGACGGTCTCGAGCTGCTTCTCGGAGATCAGCGAGCCCATGTCGTAGTCGTAGTTGAGGCCCGCGCCCAGCTTCATCCTGCGCACCCGCTCGGCGAGCCGGCCGACGAACTCGTCGGCGACGTCCTCGTGCACGAGCAGGCGCTCGACGGAGATGCAGAGCTGGCCGGCGTTGGAGAACATCGCCCGCTCGCCGCCTTCGAGCGCCCGGTCGAGGTTCGCGTCGCGGAGCACGAGCATCGCGTTCTTGCCGCCCAGCTCCATCGAGCTCGGGATCAGGCGCTCGGCCGCCTGGCTCGCCACCGTGCGCCCGACAGCGGTGCTGCCGGTGAACATCAGGTAGTCGATCCGGTCGATCAGCGGGGGGCCGAGCTCGGAGCCCGAGCCGGCCACCACCTGAGCCACGTCGCGCGGCAGCCCCGCCTCCTCCAGCAGCTCGAGAGCGAACAGGGCGCTGAAGGGTGTCTGGCTGTCGGCCTTGATCACCACGGCGTTGCCGGCGGCGATGGCGGGCAGGGCGTCGCTGATGCTGAGGGTGAGCGGGTAGTTCCAGGGCGTGATCACGCCTACGACGCCGACCGGATGGTGGTGCTCCCAGGCCCAGGTCAGGAGCGGGAAGGCGCCCCAGCGCCGGCGCGTGCGCAGGTGGCGCTGGGCCGTCCGCGCGTAGTAGCGGGACACCACCGCCACGTCGATGATCTCCTCGAAGGCGTGGCGGCGGGCCTTGCCCGACTCGAGCTGGAGCAGGTCGAGGATCTCGTTCTGGCGCGCCAGCACGAGGTCGTGGAAGCGGAGCAGGATCTCCTGGCGCTCCGCGAAGCTGGTCTCCTTCCAGCGCGCCTGGGCCCGCCGCGCGCGCCCCACCGCGTGGTCCACGTCCTCCTCGGTGCAGCTCGGCACGGTCCCGAGCGGGCGGCCCGTGGCGGGATTCTCGATCTCGATCGTGTCCCGCTCCCCGGCCGTCGTCACCCGCCGTGCGAGTGCGGCCAGCCAGGGCGGGGACTCAGTCCGGGTCGACTCGACCGCGACGCTCACAGCGCGAACCGCATCCGGTAGAAGTCGAGCATGTAGGGCAGCGGCTCCTCCGGGTCGAGTCGCGGCTCCTCGAGCCGGGGCGACCAGCGATCCAGCACCTGCGCGAGCACCGCCTTGCCCAGCAGGTGAACCAGCGGGCCGCCGGGACAGTCCTGCGTCCCGTTGCTCAGGTGGTTGAAGCGGTAGTCGCGGCCGCCGTCGGCCCAGCGCTCGGCGTCGAGCCGGTCGGGGTTCCGCTCCTTCGGGTCGCGGTGGTTGAAGGCGTTCAGGAGGAGCACCTGCGTGCCCTCCTCGATCCGCTCGCCGGCAAGCGTGGTGTCGCGCGTGGTCTCGCGGCCGATCAGCGGCGTGGTCGGCCACAGCCGCATGGTCTCCTCGAGGCAGCCCTGGAGATACGACAGCCCGTCGATCGCCGCGGGATCGGACAAGTCGGCGCCGCCGAGCTCGTCGCGCACGCGGCGCTCAACCGCCGGGTCGGCGACGATCGCGCCGAGGGCACGGTAGGCGTTGGCGCCGAGCGTGTCGCGCGTGGCGAACATCCAGTGCGGAATCTGCTGGACGACGCGGGTGCGGTCCGTCTGCGGCGCGTCGGCGAAGCGGGCGAGCAGCGTGCCCGGCTCTGGATCGCGCAGGTAGCCCTCGAGCCGCCCGTAGAACTCGTAGTAGGTGTCGTTCGGCCCCGGGCCCGGCAGCCGGTTGGACTCGGCGAGGAGCTTCTCGAGCAGGCCGGTGAGCTCCTGGTCGTCGCTCGCGCGGTCGCCGAAGACCACCCGGAGCGTGAGCCGGTCGAAGAGCCGCTCCCAGTCCGCCCACTCGAGCCCGCCGTCGAGCTGAAGCCGCCGCACCTCGTCGCCGGCCACGGTCAGGAAGCGCTCGGCGAACGGGTGCAGCCGCTCGGAGGTCGCGAGGACGGATTCGTTGAACCGGCGCCGGTCGGCCCACTCCTCGCCGCGGGAGAGGGTGAGCGCCTCCGGCTGGAAGTGGGCCATGCCCTTGGCCTTGGCTCCGGAGTCCGAGGCGTAGACGTCGGCGGACTGGTCGAGCACCTCGCGGATGGCGTCCCGTCCCCAGACGACCACGATGCGCCCGCCCAGCAGCCGCAGGCCCTCGCCGCCGTGCTTGTCTCGCAGCTTGGCCAGGGCCCGCACGGCACGCCGGTCGGTGTCGAGCCTCGTGAGCAGCTTCATCGCCCCGCGCCTGGGCACGAAGAGGCCGCGGCCGATGGCGGGCAGGACGCCCGTGCGCAGGACCTTGAGGCTCTCGGGCAGCGACGCCGCGGGCAGGCCTCCGCCGCCGGCCCGCTCGGCCTCGGCCGGCGGTGCCGCCACCTCGGTGCTCACGAGTTGATGGCCTCGAGCGCCTTCCGCGCGCCCTCGACCCGGTGCTTGACCTTGCCGTCGGCCTTGCCGTCCGGCCCGACCCTGTGCCAGGGCAGGAACGCGTTCGGCAGGCCCTCGAGGGCCGGCTCGAGCTCCGGGTAGTGGCGCAGCAGCACGTCCTTCATCTTGGTCTTGGTAACCCAGTCGATGCCGGTCTGCGTGTAGACCTCGGGCCGGAAGTCGGTGGTGAAGAAGCGGTCGCTCTTGAGCCGCCGCGACGCCATCAGGATGAACACCCGGAAGGCCGTGTCCGAGAAGCCGAAGCCCGGGGGCAGCGGCTCCGCGTACATGCCCACCTGGAGGTCCACCTTGTCGATGTCGTTGTTGTAGACGCGCCGGATCTGCTCGGCCCAGTCGCGGTTGGGCGTGAGCTCCTCGAACGAGCGCACCCGCGGCATCCGCATCTCCTCGCGGAAGTCGTTGTAGCGGGGGACGCCGCGCTCGCGGTCGCGCAGGATGTCGAGCGTCGCCAGGTCCATCTGCTCGCCGTCGATCCGCGTGAAGCGCTGGAGCGCCGCCGGATAGTTGTGCAGCGTGATCGCGCCCGGGTTCTCGATCCCCATCGTGTAGATGAGGTCCGCCGGGTCGTACTTGTCCATGAACGAGCGCGTGCTCGCGCCCTGGAGCTCGACGAACTTCTTCTCCTCCACGAGCCGTCCGCTCTCGAGCTCGTAGAGGTTCCAGTCGTCGCGCACCAGCGGGTGCATGCGGTAGACGGAGATGAACTCCTCCGTCAGCTGGAAGCGGGCGTCGTGGTGCTCCTGCGGCGAGCCCATGATCCCGCTGAACAGCTCCGAGTCGCCGAGGCGGCCGAAGCGGTCCTTGATGTTCTGGCCGAAGATGCCCGACCAGTTGGTGTTCATGGCCAGCCACAGCGCGGGGGTGTTCACGATCCCCGGCGTCCACTCGACGGTATGGATCTTGGCCATCAGCGCCGAGTTGATCAGCCAGGCGGTGTCGAACAGGCGCTGGTCGTCCCAGCGCGGGTTCTCCCTCTTGAGCACGTCGCAGATCGCGTTGTGCTCCTTGGTGAACAGCGCGTGGAGGCAGGAGAGGCCGAACCACCAGTTCTCGTTGAAGCCGGTCAGGTCGATGCCGGCCTCGTTCGGGTCCTCGGGCAGGCGTCCGTTGCCGTCGAGCTTGAGCTTGCCGTCCTCGAAGGTGCGGACGGCCTTCTGCTTCTCCTCGGTCGAGCCGTAGAGCTGCGAGCCGTCCCACCAGTGGGTCTCGGTGTTGCCGAAGTCGATCGACTTGCCGTTGCCCGACGGCGCCCCGCCGGAGTTGTGGGCCGGCACGGAGACCGTGCGGCGCACGCGCATCGGATGCTCGGGCCAGTCGTCGCTGTCCTCGACCGGAACGTCCATCGTCTCCTCGGGCTTGCCGCGCCCGTGGAAGAACCAGTTGTGGTTCTCGAACTGGATCCAGGCCGCGGCGAGCACGTTCAGCGTGGTGGCGGGCTTGAACTCGTCCCGGGTCATCAGCTCGAGGGAGACCTTGCGCGCGCTCGGGTCGTGCAGCCGCGGCGGGGTCTCGGGCTTGATCCGCTTCGGGTTGACGTTGCGGGTGAATGCGCTGCCCGTCGAGCCCATCTCCGGGTCGTTCAGGTCATTCCACTGACCGTCGGGCCGGCGCGCCTTGAGCGCCTCCGCCGGAGGCTCCTCGAGCCCGTGCCTGCGGATCGGCGTTCCGGTGTCGAAGAGGTTCAGGTCGCGCAGGTCGAGCCGCAGCGAGAGCAGGTTGAGCGCCTTGAGGCCGACGGTCGGCAGCTCGTACCACTGGCGGCGCTTGTTGACGCGGTGGAAGACCGCGCTCAGGGCGCGGCTCGACAACGATCTGGACACGTTCCCTCCCGTCTTCGACGACCCGTGTCCAGCTAGCTACCACGGGGCAACCGATTGGAAACCGGACCTGCGGAGATGCTCGAGGGCGCGACTCTCGCCGCCGGGAACGACGGTCTGAGGGTCTAGGCCGCCTCCCGATCGGCCCAGGCCAGGAGCTCCTCGACGTGCTCGTCGGTGATGCCCACGGCGGACTTCGTCTCGACGAGCAGGGTGGGGGCCTCGCGGGCCGTGGCCCAGTAGCGGCAGGCGTCGTCGATGTTGTCGTCGATCCAGGCGGCCGGGCGGTCCGCCGCGTACTCGTCGATCGCGCCGAGCTTCCAGTGGGCCGACCCGAACACGGCCCGGCCCTGGAACATCAGGCAGGGCAGCTCGCCTGTGGGGAGGTTGAGGATGTGCGGGAGGTACTCATTTGCCTTTTCCTCCCATCCGGTGGCCCATACGAGCTCGAAACTTCTGGACAGACGGACGAGCCGGCCGCCGGCGTCCAGGGGGATGCAGTGCGCCACCCCGTCGATCCAGTGGAACGGGCCGGGCAAATTGCCTGCATCTGGCGAGAATCCGAAGACGCTGATGACCCCATCTACGTCCACGAAGAGGATCGGATGCCTGGTGTCTTCTGTCACTAAGGCGTATGCGTCTTTTTATCTGGGAAGTAGGTAGCTTGACTATCCCATCGGCTTACGGCTAAGGCGGGAGGCTCGAAGGCCGATAGCTCGAATAGCGGTTGGGGTAGGTACGCCTCACGCCGTCCTGAACCCATGACTCTCCAAATCGGAATTCTGCTGGCGCTCCTTTGCGCCCTCGCGACGAACCTCGGCTTCCTGTTCAAGCACCGGGGCGCCTGCGCCGCGCCGGACGTGAACATGCGCCATCCGCTGAAGAGCGCGGTCGGCCTGTTCCGCTCCAAGTGGTTCGCGATCGGCATGCTGGTCGCGGTCGGAGCCTGGGGCCTGCACGTGGCCGCCATGGCGCTGGCCCCGCTTTCGCTGGTCCAGGCGCTGATCTCCGGTGGGCTCGTCTTCCTCACGGTCCTCGCTGAGCGCTTCTTCGGCTGCTCCGTCGGCACGCGGCAGTGGCTGGGCGTCGGGCTCACCGCCCTCGGCCTGGTGCTCATCGCGATTACGCTGCCCACGAACACCGGCGCGCACTCGCGTTACTCGGTCTTCGGCATGGTCAGCTTCGAGTCCATCCTGCTGGCCGTGGGAATGACGCTCGTCTTCTGGAAGCGGCTCGGCTCGCATGAGCATCACGGTGTCTTCCTCGGCACCGCCGCCGGCATTCTCTTCGGCGTGTCCGACGTAGCGATCAAGGCCCTCACCGGCTCGGTCGGCTCGGAGGGCGTTCTCGGGCTCGTTTCTCCCTGGTTCCTCACCGCGCTGATCGCCTCGGTCATCGCCTTCTACGCATCCGCGCGCGGGCTCCAGAAGGGCGAGGCGGTGCCCGTCATCACGCTCACCAGCGCGGCGGCCAATGTCTCGGCCATCACCGGCGGGATCCTCGTGTTCGGCGACCCGATGCCGCACGACCCCGTCGGGATCGTTCTCCAGAGCCTGGCCTTCGTGATGGTCATCGTCGCGGCCGCCCTCACGCCGGCGCCGCTCCGCGCAGCACGCGCCACCACCGCGGCCGCCTAGCGCCCGGAGCCCAGAGCCCGGCCCAGGGCGCGTTGCTACCATCACGCGCCGCATGCCAAGCATCAACCAGCTCGTCCGCAAGGGCCGCCGCAAGCCCAAGAAGAAGGTGACCACGCCCGGTCTCAAGTCCGGCCAGGGTCGCAAGAAGCGGATCGCGGCCCCGCAGCGGCGCGGAGTCTGCACGCGCGTGTACACGACCACGCCCAAGAAGCCGAACTCGGCATTGCGGAAGGTCGCGCGCGTGCGCCTGACCAACGGGATGGAGGTCACCACCTACATCCCCGGCGAGGGCCACAACCTCCAGGAGCACTCGGTGGTGCTGGTCCGGGGCGGCCGGGTCAAGGACCTCCCGGGCGTGCGCTACAAGGTCGTCCGCGGCACCCTCGACGCCGCCGGCGTCTCGGACCGCAAGAAGGCCCGGTCCCAGTACGGGGCCAAGGCCCGGTAGTAGATGCCCACCTCCCGACCGCCGCACCCGCGGATGACGTCCACACCTTCGCTGGCCGGCGTCCTCGGGCTGGTCCATGGCTCCGACATGGACTGCGCCCTGCGTCCTTGGCCAGCTCGGTCTGGACGCCCCCACGGGCACGCCGGCCGGAAGGTGGGCATCTAGGATGCCGCGCCGCGCCGCCGCCGGGGTCCGCACGATCGAGTCCGACCCGATCTACGGGTCGAAGCTCGTACAGCAGGTCATCAACAAGGTGATGAACGACGGCAAGAAGTCCTTGGCCGAGCGGATCGTCTATGACGCCCTCGACATCCTCGCCAAGCGCGTGGGCAACGATCCCGTCCCCGCTCTCGAGGAGTCGATCAAGCAGCTGACGCCGGTCCTCGAGGTCCGCTCCCGCCGCGTGGGCGGCGCCACCTACCAGGTGCCCGTCGAGGTCCCGCAGCGCCGCGCCCGCACCCTGGCGGTCCGCTGGCTCGTGGAGTTCTCCCGGGCCCGCCGCGAGAAGTCGATGTCGGAGCGCCTGGCGGGCGAGCTCGCCGACGCCCAGTCCCAGCAGGGTGCCGCCTTCAAGCGCAAGGACGACATCTACCGCATGGCGAAAGCCAACCAGGCCTTCGCCCACTACCGCTGGTAGCAGTCGCCGCCCGCCTGTCAGCGCCGAGCTGATCGGAGTTTGTTGCGCATAGCGGTACAAATCCCGATCGGCTGCCCGATTTACGATCCGCCAGTGGCGCCGATCGGGCAGCCGCCCCGCCAGGACCGCCGCCCTGGGTGCCCGTCGTTCGCCCAGAGGCGGCGCCGCGCCTAATGCACATCACCCACGCCTTCGCCGGCATCGCCGCCGCCGACTATCCCGCGCTCCGGGACTGGTACGAGCGGCTCTTCGGCCGTGAGCCGGACCTGGTTCCGCACGACCGGGAGGTGGCCTGGCGGCTCACCGAGACGGGCTGGATCTACGTCGTCGAGGACCCGGAGCGCGCCGGGCGGGGGCTGCTGACGCTGCTGGTCGACGACCTGGACGCCCACGGGGAGGAGCTGCGCGAGCGCGGCTTCGAGCCCCAGGAGGTCGAGGACGGGGTGCGAAAGCTCGAGCTCGTCGACCCGGAGGGCAACAGGGTCAGTCTCGCTCGGCCGGCCTGACCAGGCGAGCCACTCCCGCCCCTGCGGCGAGCGCGCCCGCGATCAGCTCCAGGTAGAGGCCCGGGCCCGCCCGGGCCGTGGCCCCCTCGAAGTTGCGGCCTATGGCGCCGGTCTTGTGGGTTTGGGGCCGGTCGAGGGCCAGCGACAGCGCGAGCACCAGGGCCCCGATCCCCACGAGCGCCATCCCGGCCGGGCGTGAGCGGCCGAGGCCGGCACCCCAGGCCATCGCTCCGGTCATCAGCCCGAGCAGCACGAAGGCGCCCCCGTGGCGCTCGAATCCGCTCAGCGAGCAGCGGTCGGCCAGGCTCGGGTCGGAGTCGTTGATCACCTCGCAGCTGCCGCTCGCCACGTCCACCGAGGCGATGGTCGTGAACTCCGTGACCACCAGCAGGAGTCCGGCGATGATGCCGGCGACGGTGACGGCCAATGCAAACCCGCTCGCAGAGCGCGTTGCAGCGCGAAATCCCGTCATTCGCACGCTCAACCTCCTGCTACCATCAGCGGTCGGTTCGCGGCCGGTCCTTCCCTGGCCGGGGCCTGCTTCAGTCACGCGGAATGGAGACCTCTCCTACATAGAACGGTCCCGGGCGATCGTCGCGTGCTGGAACGGGCCCGCCACGGGCCTTTTTTCTGCTCAGAGACCGGAAATAGCTCCTAACAGATGCCACGCAAAGTCACCCTAGAGAAGACCCGCAACATCGGGATCATGGCGCACATCGACGCCGGCAAGACCACGACCACCGAGCGGATCCTGTTCTACACGGGCAGGACCCACAAGATGGGCGAGGTCCACGAGGGCGCCGCCGTCATGGACTGGATGGAGCAGGAGCAGGAGCGCGGCATCACGATCACGAGTGCCGCCACCACCGCCTTCTGGCAGGACCACCGCATCAACATCCTCGACACGCCCGGCCACGTGGACTTCACGGTCGAGGTCGAGCGCTCCCTCCGCGTGCTGGACGGCGCCATCGCGCTGTTCGACTCGGTCGCGGGGGTCGAGCCGCAGTCCGAGACCGTCTGGCGCCAAGCCGACAAGTACCGCGTCCCGCGGATCGCCTTCATCAACAAGATGGACCGCATCGGCGCCGACTTCGACGGCGCGGTGCAGACGATGGTCGACCGCCTGGCCGCCCACCCGGTTCCGATCCAGCTTCCGATCGGCGCCGAAGGCGACTTCACCGGCGTGATCGACCTCGTCTCGATGAACGCGATCGTCTACAAGGACGACCTCGGCCAGGAATGGGCGATCGAGGACATCCCGGCCGACATGCAGGAGGCCGCCGGCGCCGCCCGCACCGAGCTGATCGAGGCGGTCGCCGAGTACGACGACCACCTGATGGAGGACTACCTCGAGGAGAAGGAGATCGAGCCCGACCGGCTCAAGGCCGACATCCGCAAGGCCACGCTCGACATCTCCATGACCCCGGTCCTCGCCGGCTCCGCATTCAAGAACAAGGGCGTGCAGCCGCTGCTCGACGCCGTGATCGAGTACCTGCCGAGCCAGCTCGACGTCCCGCCGGTCGAGGGCCTCGAGGGCTCCCAGATCCAGGATGTCTCCGACAACGGCGACGTCCCCCGCATCACCCGCGAGCCCTCCGACGACGAGCCCTTCGCCGCGCTCGCCTTCAAGGTCATGGCCGACCCCTACGTCGGCAAGCTCACCTACTTCCGCGTCTACTCGGGCAAGCTCTCCGCGGGCGCGCGCGTGCTCAACTCCGTGACCGGCCGCACCGAGCGCGTCGGCCGCATCCTGATGATGCACGCGAACCATCGCGAGGAGCAGGACGAGATCTACGCGGGCGACATTGCCGCCGGCGTGGGTCTCAAGCAGACCTCCACCGGCGACACCCTCTGCGCGCCCGACGCGCCGATCGTGCTCGAGGCGATCACCTTCCCCGACCCGGTGGTGCACGTCTCGATCGAGCCCAAGACCAAGGCCGATCAGGAGAAGCTCGGCGTGGCGCTCCAGCGTCTCGGCGAGGAGGACCCCACCTTCCAGGTGCGCACCGACGAGGAGACCGGCCAGACCGTGATCTCCGGGATGGGCGAGCTGCACCTCGAGGTGATCGTCGACCGGCTCAAGCGGGAGTTCAACGTCGAGGCTGCCGTGGGCCGCCCCCAGGTGGCCTACCGCGAGACCGTTCGCGGCGAGGCCAACAAGGTCGAGGGCAAGCTCATCCGCCAGACGGGCGGCGCCGGCCAGTACGGCGTGGTCTACATCGACCTCGAGCCCGCCCCCGGCGAGGGCTTCGACTTCGTCAACAAGATCAGGGGCGGCTCCGTGCCCTCCGAGTTCATCCCCGCGGTCGAGAAGGGGATCGAGGAGGCGCTCGAGTCGGGCGTCAAGGCCGGCTATCCGATGGTCGACGTTCGCGCCACGCTGGTGGACGGCAAGTACCACGACACGGACTCGAGCGAGGTGGCCTTCAAGGTCGCCGGCTCGCTGGCGCTGAAGGAGGCGGCCAAGCGGGCCAAGCCCGTCCTGCTCGAGCCGGTGATGGCCGTCGAGGTCGTCACCCCACAGGAATTCATCGGCGACGTGATCGGCGACCTCAGCCGGCGTCGGGGCCACGTCGAGAGCCAGGAGCCGCGCGGCAACGCCGTGGCGGTCCAGGGCAGTGTTCCGCTCGCCGAGATGTTCGGCTACGCCACTGACCTGCGCTCAAACACGCAGGGCCGGGCGAACTACACGATGCAGTTCGACCGCTACGAGGAAGTGCCGCAGAACATCGCCGAGGAGATCATCGAGCACCGCACCGGCGAACCGGTCGGAGCGGGTGCATAAAGAGTATGTTTCTCAAGTTCGGGCCCCTGGCCCGGGAAATCGCCCGAAAGGAGTAATCCGGAGTGTCGAAGGAGAAGTTCGAGCGCAATAAGCCGCATGTGAACGTCGGCACCATCGGTCACATCGACCATGGCAAGACGACGCTGACAGCCGCGATCACGAAGGTCCTGTCCGAGAAGATCGGCGGCCAGGCGAAGAGCTTCGAGGAGATCGACAATGCTCCGGAGGAGAAGGAGCGCGGGATCACGATCGCCACGTCCCACGTGGAGTACGAGACGGAGAACCGTCACTACGCCCACGTCGACTGTCCCGGGCACGCGGACTACATCAAGAACATGATCACCGGCGCCGCCCAGATGGACGGCGCGATTCTCGTGGTGTCGGCCGCCGACGGCCCGATGCCGCAGACGCGCGAGCACATCCTGCTCGCCCGCCAGGTGAATGTGCCCTACGTCGTGGTGTTCCTCAACAAGGTCGACCAGGTCGACGACGACGAGCTCCTGGAGCTCGTCGAGGTCGAGGTTCGCGACCTGCTCACCGAGTACGAGTTCCCCGGCGACGACGTTCCGGTCATCCAGGGCTCGGCCCTAAAGGCCCTCGAGGGCGACGCCGACCAGGAGCAGAAGATCCTGGACCTCGCCGAGGCCCTCGACAATTACATCCCGGAGCCGGAGCGCCCGCTCGACCAGCCGTTCCTGATGCCGGTCGAGGACGTCTTCTCGATCACCGGCCGCGGCACCGTCGCCACGGGCCGGATCGAGCAGGGAATCATCCACAGCGGCGACACCGTCGAGATCGTGGGCATCCACGAGCAGGTCTCGAGCACGGTGGTCACGGGCGTCGAGATGTTCCGCAAGATCCTCGACGAGGGCCAGGCGGGCGACAACGTCGGCTGCCTGCTGCGAGGCACCAAGCGCGAGGAGATCGAGCGCGGCCAGGTGCTGTGCAAGCCCGGCTCGATCACGCCGCACACCAAGTTCAAGGCGCAGGTCTACTGCCTGAAGAAGGAGGAGGGCGGCCGGCACACGCCGTTCTTCGACGGCTACAGGCCGCAGTTCTATTTCCGCACGACCGACGTGACCGGAGTCGCCCACCTTCCGGAGGGCACCGAGATGGTCATGCCGGGGGACAACGTCGAGATGACCGTGGACATGATCCAGCCGATCGCGATGGACCAGGGTCTCCGCTTCGCCATTCGCGAGGGCGGGCGGACGGTCGGCTCGGGGGTGGTCACCGAAGTACTCGAGTAGGCACCTCCGACAAGGAGCTTCCCGGGGGCGGGCATTGAGACCCGCCCCCGAGTGTGTCCAAGACCCGTTATGGCAACGCTCACGCAGAACAAGATCAGGATCCGGCTCAAGGCCTACGACCACTCGGCGATCGAGACGGCTGCCAAGGAGATCGTGGAGACCGCGACTCGCACGGGCGCCTCGGTGTCCGGTCCGGTCCCGCTGCCGACCGAGAAGAACGTCTACTGCGTGGTACGGGGCCCGTTCAAGGACAAGGACTCGCGCGAGCACTTCGAGATCCGCACCCACAAGCGGCTGATCGACATCCTGCAGCCCACCCCTAAGACGGTGGACTCGCTGCAGCGGCTCGATCACCTCCCCGCGGGTGTCGATATTCAAATCCAGCTCATCTGACGTCGTGGCCGGGCTGCTGGGAAGAAAGCTGGGCATGACGCAGGTCTTCGACCCCGACGACGGGCACGTCGAGCGCGTGACCGTGCTCGAGGCCGGCCCCTGCTTCGTCACCGCCATCCGGCGCGCGGAGCGCGACGGCTACGACGCCATCCAGGTCGGCTTCGGCGAGGTCCGCGAGAAGAAGCTCCAGAAGGCCCGCCGCGGCCACCTCAAGAAGGCCGGCGTGGGCAACCTCGACCACCTGTGTGAATTCCGCGGCGAGGCCGGCGAGGAGCTCAAGGTGGGCGCCGAGCTCAAGCTCAGCGAGGTGTTCGAGAAGGGCCAGAGGATCAAGATCTCCGGCACGTCCAAGGGCAAGGGCTTCCAGGGCACGATCAAGCGCCACAACTTCTCCCGCGGCCCCGTCTCGCACGGCTCGCACAACGTCCGCGCGCCGGGCTCGATCGGTGCCTCGGCCGACCCCGCGCGCGTGTTCAAGGGCATCCGCGGCCCGGGCCAGATGGGCAACGAGCGCGTCACCCAGCGCGGCCTCCATGTGGTCGACGTGCGCGACGACGAGAACCTGCTGCTCGTGCGCGGCTCCGTTCCGGGCCCCAAGGGCTCGGTAGTCGAGATCAGGGAGGACGGATAGTGGCCGCGCCCCAGGCCCCCATGATCGGCGGCAGCGGCAAGCTCGCCCTCGACGAGGGCGTGTTCGGCGAGCGCTTCCACGGCCCGCTCGTCCACGAGGCGGCCCGGGCGGAGCTCAACGCCCGCCGGCGAGGCACCGCCTCGACCAAGACCCGCGCCGAGATCGCCATGACGGGCGCCAAGGCCTGGCGCCAGAAGGGCACCGGCCGCGCCCGCGTGGGCCAGCTCTCGGCGCCGCAGCGGACCGGCGGCGGCGTGGCCTTCGGCCCCAAGCCGCGCGGCTACACGGTCAAGGTCAACCGCAAGGCGCGCCGGCGAGCGCTCCGCGCGGCGCTGTCCGTGCATGCCGAGCGCGGCTCGATCGCCGGCATTGACGTCTCGGCCTTCGACGCCCCCTCCACCAAGCAGGCGGCGGAGGCGCTCGAGGACTTCGGCGAGGGCAGCGCGCTGATCGTGCTGGCCGATGGCGAGGAGAACTGCTCCAAGTCGTTTCGCAACCTCGCCGAGGCGTCGGTCATGCACGTCGAGGACGTGGGGGTGGCGGACGTGATCGGCGCCGCGCGAATAGTCCTCTCCGAGGCCGCTCTCGCGCGGCTCACCGAGAAGGCGGTGGCCACCGGATGAACTCGCGTCAGGTGATTCTGCGTCCCGTGATCTCCGAGAAGAGTTACGCCCTTCTCGCCGCCAACAAGTACACGTTCCGGGTTCACGAGCGCGCCAACAAGACGCAGGTGCGGCAGTCGGTGGAGGACATCTTCGGGGTCCGGGTCACCGGCGTCCGTACGGCCTGGGTCAAGTCCAAGCCGAAGCGCCGCGGCTTTACGAGCGGCCGGCGCCGGCAATGGAAGAAGGCAGTGGTGACGCTGCATCCGGAGGACACGATCGAGCTCTTCGAAGGCCAGGAGCTCGGCGAGTGACGCTGCAAATCTTCACTGGCCTGCGTCATCGGTCGCTCGCGTGCAGAGCACGCGTCGCTCCCTGCTTCCTTGGCCAGCTCGATTTTCGCGCCCTCGACCGGGCTCCTACGGAGCTGGGGGAATAACCGATGCCCGTTCGCAAGCACAAGCCCACCACGCCCGGCCGGCGCTTCGCCACCTGGGCCGACCACTCCGAGGTCACCAAGGCCGACCCGGAGAAGTCGCTCACCAAGGGGATCTCGAAGTCCGGCGGGCGCAACTCCAAGGGCCGCGTCACCTCGCGGCACCGCGGCGGCGGCAACAAGCGCCGCTACCGCAAGATCGACTTCAAGCGCCAGAAGGACGGTGTGCCGGCCAAGGTCGCCGCGATCGAGTACGACCCCAACCGGAGCGCCTACATCGCGCTGCTCCACTACGCCGACGGCGAGAAGCGCTACATCCTCGCCCCGGCGCGGCTGCGGGTGGGCGCGACCGTGGCGTCGGGCGACAGGGCCGAGATCCAGGTCGGCAACTCCCTGCCCCTGCGCGCAATCCCGACGGGCACCACGATCCACAACGTGGAGCTCACGCCGGGCCGCGGCGGCCAGCTCGGCCGTTCCGCCGGCACCGCGATCCAGCTGATGGCAAAGGAGGGCAAGTACGCCACGCTGCGCCTGCCCTCCGGTGAGATGCGGATGGTCCCGGTCGAGTCCCGCGCCACGATCGGCGCGATCGGCAACGCCGAGCACGAGCTGGTCGAGCTCGGCAAGGCCGGCCGCTCCCGCCACCGGGGCAAGCGCCCGCAGACCCGCGGCGTGGCGATGAACCCCGTCGACCACCCGCACGGCGGCGGCGAGGCCCACCACACCCCCGGCGGGCACCCGCGCACCCCCTGGGGCGTGCCGACACTGGGCTATCGCACGCGCAAGAAGAAGAAGCCGTCCAGCCAGTTCATCGTCCGCGGCCGCCGGCGAGGTAAGAAGGGCAAGCGATGAGCCGCTCCAGCAAGAAGGGCCCGTTCGTCGAGGAGCGCCTGCTCAGGCGCATCGAGCAGATGAACGAGTCCGGCAGCAAGCAGATGGTCAAGACCTGGTCGCGGACCTCGACGATCTTCCCCGAGATGGTCGGTCACACGATCGCCGTCCACGACGGACGCAAGCACGTGCCGGTCTTCATCTCGGAGTCGATGGTCGGGCACAAGCTCGGCGAGTTCGCGCCCACGCGCGTCTTCCGCGCCCACGCCGGGAGCGACCGGGTGAGGATGCGATGAGGACGCGCCCGGAAGAGGGTTGGGACTCGCTGACGGTCGACGAGCTCCAGGAGGAGCTCCAGGCCCGCGGGCTCAAGAAGAGCGGGAACAAGGGCGAGCTCGTCTCGCGCCTGGAGGACTACGAGGAGAAGCTCGGGGAGGCGATCGAGGAGAAGCCCGCCGAGGAAGAGCCCGTCGAGGAGAAGCCCGCCGCCAAGCGCCGCTCGTCCGAGACCGTCACCGAGAAGAAGAAGGCCCCGCCGCGCGAGGACGGCGACGGCGCCGTGGTCATCTCCGCGCGCGCCAAGTACGTGCGCAGCGCGCCGCGCAAGGCGCGGCTGGTGATGAGCCACATCCGCGGCAAGCCGGTCGAGCAGGCACGGGCTATCCTCGACCTCGGCTCGCGGGCGGTGACGGAGGACATCCTCAAGCTGCTCGACTCCGCGGTGGCCAACGCGGAGGCCAACCACGAGCTCGCGGCCGACGAGCTGCGCGTGCGTGCGGCCCAGGTGGACGAGGGCCCCACCATCAAGCGCTACCGGCCGCGCGCGCTGGGACGGGCCACACGCATCAACAAGCGAACCAGTCACATGACGATCGAGCTGACCACGAGAGAAGAGGGCTGATGGGCCAGAAGATCCATCCCGAGTCGATGCGGATGGGCTACATCCACGATTGGAAGTCCACGTGGTTCAACGAGAAGGAGTTCTCGGACTACCTGCTCGAGGACATCCACATCCGCGATCACATCGAGAACAAGCTGGCCCACGCCGGCCTCTCGAACATCACGATCAAGAAGAACAAGAACGAGATCGAGGTGAACATCCACACGGCGCGGCCGGGGATCGTGATCGGCAAGTCCGGCAGCGAGGTGGACGCGCTTCGCCGGGAGCTCCACAAGATGACCGGCAAGGCCGTGAAGGTGAACATCCTCGAGATCAAGCGGCCGGAGCTCGACGCCAAGCTCGTGGCCCAGTCGATCGCCGAGCAGCTTCAGAACCGCGTGGCCTTCCGCCGCGCGATGAAGCGCGCGCTCACCTCCGCGATGCGCTCCGGCGCCAAGGGCGTGAAGATCCAGGTGTCCGGCCGGCTGGGCGGCGCCGAGATGGCGCGCACCGAGGGCTACTCGGACGGCCGCGTACCGCTCCACACCCTCCGCGCCGACATCGACTACGGCTTCTGGGAGGCCCGGACCACGTTCGGCCGCATCGGCGTCAAGGTCTGGGTCAACAAGGGCGAGATCATGCCCAAGGGCTTCGCCCAGGACCTCACCGAGCTCGAGGCGCCGCAGGCCGTCGGACCCGGCGGCGGCGGTCGCGGCCGCGGGCCGCGCGGTGGCGGCCAGCGGGGCGGCGGCGCGCCGCCGCAGCAGCGGGAGGGCAGTGGGTAGTGACCACTCCTCCGAACCACGCCCACTCTGGCTCGCTGCAAATCGTCGCCTGGCGTCGTCGTCGGTCACCCCTGTGCAAGTCGCACAGGGGTTCCCTGCCTCCTTGCCAGGCTCGATTTTCGCGGCCAGAGCTGGACGCGGCCCGAAGGAGTGATCACTGATGCTCCAGCCCAAGCGAGTCAAGTGGCGCAAGGAGCACCGCGGCCGGATGCGCGGCAACGCCAAGGGCGGCACGCGGGTCGAGTTCGGCGAGTACGGGCTCAAGTCGCTCGATCGCGGCTGGGTCTCGAACCGGCAGATCGAGGCCGCCCGAATCGCGATGACGCGCAAGATCAAGCGCGGCGGCAAGGTCTGGATCAACATCTTTCCCGACAAGCCCTTCACGGCCAAGCCCGCCGAGACGCGGATGGGCTCCGGCAAGGGAGCGCCCGAGGGCTGGGTCGCCGTGATCAAGCCCGGCCGCGTGATGTTCGAGCTCTCCGGCGTGCCGGAGGACCTCGCCCGCGAGGCCATGCGCCTGGCCGGACACAAGCTCCCCGTGCGGACCAAGTTCGTGACCCGGGACGGGGGCGGACAGCAGTGAAGGCGGTCGAGGTGCACAATCTCGATGACCCGCAGCTCGCGCAGTTCGTGCAGACCTCGCGCGAGGAGCTGTTCAACCTTCGCTTCCAGCACGCCACCGGCCAGCTGGAGAACACCGCCCGGTTGAGGGCGGCGAAGACCGACCTGGCCCGCGGCCTGACGATCGCAGGCCAGCGCGGGCTCGACGTAGACGCAGAGATCAGGAAGCTTGGATGACAGAGGAAGAGAAGAACGAGCAGCAGGAAGAGACGGCCGCCGAGGCCCCTGAGCAGCCCGATGCCGAGGCTCCGGCGGAGGAGCCGGCCGCGGAGGAGACCCCTGCCGCGGAGGAAGCCCCTGCGGCAGAGGAAGAGGCTCCGGCCGA
>DASXBA010000171.1:0-13806 GCA_036406475.1 Thermoleophilaceae bacterium
CGTGCGCGAGGGCCGGCGCACCGGCCAGCTTCAGGCGCGCGTCGTGACCAGCCCGGGCTCGAGCTTCCGCGTCGAGGAGCTGGCGGCCGCCGCGCCCGCCGACAGCTTCCTCTGGACGCGGGCGGACGGCGTCGCGGAGACCACGCGCGCCGGCGAGACGCAGGTCATCAAGGGCAAGGCGAAGCTCGAGGAGGAGTTGTCGGGCCTGCGCTTCCAGATCTCCCCGGACGCCTTCTTCCAGACCAACACCGAGATGGCGGAGGTGCTCTACGGCACGGCCTCGGAGCTGGCCGGCCTCAGCGGCCGCGAGCGCGTGCTCGACCTCTACTGCGGCATCGGCACGATCGCCCTCGTCCTGGCGTTGGACGCGGGCCAGGTGTTCGGCGTGGAGATCGTGGAGCGTGCGGTTGCCGACGCGATCGACAACGCGCGGCTCAACGGGATCGACAACGCGAGCTTCTTCGCCGGCGACGTCCGCACGGCCATGCGGCCGCTGCTCGAGCAGTCGGGGCAGCCCGACGTGGTCGTGGTCGATCCGCCGCGGGCCGGGCTCTCGCAGAAGGTCGTGCGCCGCCTGCTCGAGGCGGAGGCCCGGCGGATCGTCTACGTGTCCTGCAACCCGACCACGCTGGCGCCCAACGCCCGTCAGATGGTCGACGCCGGCTATGAGCTGAAGACGGTGCGACCGGTGGACATGTTCCCGCAGACGCCGCATATCGAGTCGGTGGCGCTGCTCGAACGCGCGGCCTGACCGATTCACACGAAGAGAGGGCGGCTCTCGCCGCCCTCTCCGGAGGGAGCCCGCTCTGGCCCGGCCCTACGGCCGGCGGCCGAAGGTGTCGGAGCTCTGGTGGCCGGCGGTCTGGGCCTGCGGCTGGCTGACCACGTCGGCAGCGCCCTCCTCGGGGCCGCCGTCGTAGCGGAGCCCGGCCGGAGTGGCCGAGATTCCCCTCGTGCCCTCGTTGGGGCCGCCGTCGTAGCGGAGCCCGGTGGCCGCGGCGGCGGACGCGGGGGACGACGTGGAGTTGTCGTCATTCGAGATCAGGATCGCCGCGGGAACGGCGGCGACGGCGGTCGCCGCGCCGACCGCGAGCCAGGTCTTGAAACGAGAGCTGAGACCAACCTGAAGGCGGGGGTGCGTGAGCTGTGACATGGGGCGGTTCCTTCCTGTGGGGAACTGGTTTCACCCCAGAGGCGTGACAACGCGCTGAACGTCGTTCGAACGCGGTGAACGGTTGCCCCACCCCGCTGCGCCAGCGCGGGCTAGGCCTCGGGCGAGTCGTCCTCCAGCGGCACTTCCTCCGCCGCGTGGACCGAGCACAGGAAGGGCCCGCCCGAGTCGAGCGAGACCTGGATCTCCTGATCGGTGAGCTTGGCGCCGCAGTCGGCGCAGGTCCGCTCTATGACGGGGTCGATGCTGTGCTCTTCGAGGTCCACGCTCTGCGCCGACCCTAACCGGCCGGCGTCTTCACCGCATGGGCGGTGATGTGCATCACCGGCAGCCCGGTAGCGGCCTCCGCCTTGCTCGGCAGGTCGAGGTGCAGCCACTTGGAGATGCGCTTGGGAAGCGTCGACACGATCAGCTCGTCGTACTCGCCCATGTTCACCTCGTCCTGAATCGCGGCCAGCGCGTCCGGGTCGCCGACCTTGGCGCCCGTCACGTCCAGCCCGATCGAGCGCAGCCGCTCGACAAGGGCGTCGCGGTCGTGGCTCGCTTCCTCGCCGCCGGAGTGCATGTTCGCCGCCCAGGAGACGCCGTGCGGCGTAGCGGGGATCAGGACGGTGAACTCCGCGCCCCCCTGGTCGCCGCGGGCCTTCAAGGCGGCGAGGAGCTCCTCCGACTCCGCGGTCTGGTTGGCAACCACCAGCACCTTCGCCTTCTGCGCCATGCGCAGCCTCCTCTCGCTCTCGGGGGAGGTTAGTACGGCGGGTAATCGGCGTACCAGTCGCCCAGCGCGCGGAACGCCTTCCAGAAGTCGCGCTTGGTCTGCTCGTCGTCGAGCGAGGCGTCGATGTCCGGCACCCAGAGGGCATCGCAGGACGGCGTGAGCTTCTGGATCTCGCCCGGGAGGGCGTCGAGCTCGGCGCCGAGCGGCACGCCCAGGCCGTTCAGCTCCTCGAGCGCCTCGTCGCCCATCACGACCACGATCCGCGGCTGCACCACCGCCAGCTCGTCGAGCACGCGCGCCTTGCAGTCCACGGCCGCGTCGTCGGTGTCGCCGACGGGGCACTTGACGAAGACCGTGCCGTAGACCGTGAGCGGGTCGATGCCGAGCCGCTTGAAGCTCTTCATCAGCGCGCCGCCGGCGCGGCCGTAGAAGGAGACGCCCTCCTCGATCTCCGCCGGCATCGGGGCGAACTTGAGGAGGAAGATGTCGGCCTGCGGGTGGCCCGAGCCGAGCACCGGCATCAGGTTGCCGCGGGGGCAGAGCTCGCAGGACTGAATCTCGCGGGTGAGGGCGTTCAGCTCCCGGATGGCCCGCTCGAGGTACTTCTCCTTGATCTCGTCGTCGGTGGCGGGCATCCGCGCTGACGTTTTTGACGGCCCCCCGCGGGCTCCTCTTGCCTGCATCACCTCTTGCCGCCCTTTCCGCCCGCGGTGCCGCCCTTCGTCTGGATGAACTTGAGCGCCTGGACGTAGAGCAGGCTCTGCTTGCGGCGGATGATGTCGGCCTCGCGCAGCGACTCGAGGAACTCCTCGGGGCCGTCGAAGTCGCGCATCCTGATCTTCACCGAGCCGAGCCCCTGCGCCACGTGGCTGTCGGAGCCGGCGCCGGCCACGATCCGGTACTTGGCGGCAAAGCGGGCGGCCTCCTCGTTGAAGGCCGAGAAGGCCACGCGCGGGTTGAAGATCTCGATCGCGTCGATGTCCTCCACCACGTCGAGCAGGTGCTCGTAGTCGGGAACGGAGTGCATACGGTCGAAGGGGTGGGGCACGTAGACCAGCCCCCCCTGGCGGCGGATCTCGGCGATCGTCTCCTGGAGCGTCATCCCGCGCGGGATCTTCTCCTCGATGAAGAGGCCGATCACCTCGCCCTGGTCGGCCGTCTTGACCTCCTCGGCGACGATCACCTTGACCCGGCCGTTGGTGCGCTCGCGGGCCTCCAGGGCGCCCGAGATCTCGTTGTGATCGGTGATCGCGATCGCGCCGAGGCCGACCTTCTCCGCGGTCTCGAGCAGGGTGTCGACCGGGGTCGCGCAATCCGGCGAGTGGTCGGTGTGCATGTGCAGGTCGACGTGGATCAGGTCGCGCTCGGCCAGGCGCTTGCGCACGGCCGTGCCCGGTCCCGGGTCGTGCCGCCGCCCGGCGATGTTCCCGTAGAGCTCTTCGAACTCGTCGGCCGTCCGGCTCCACTCGAGCTCGGGGTGGACCTTGCGGATCCGTGCGCGGTACTGGTCGAGCAGCGCGGGGTCGGCCACGAGCCGTTCGAGCTGTGCCGCGAGCGTGAGGGCGTCGCGGGGCTCGAACAGCAGGCCGAGCTCGCCGTCGTGCAGCGCCTCCTCGTACTCGGGGAGGCGGGCCGCCACCGGCACGACGCCGCCCGCAAGCGCACGCAGCACGAGCTGCGGCGCCGGCGCATTGCCGTTCGAGGCCGCCACGGCGATGCTCGACGCGGCGAGGTGCTGTCCCTCGGAGCCGTCGGCGGGCCCGCTGAGGCGGACGCGGTCCTTCAGCCGCCGCGGCAGCGTCACCGCCGGCGCCGCGGCCGGATCGCGCAGCCAGATCGTGGCGTGCCAGTCGAGCTCCGTCGGCAGCTTGCGCAGCGCGCGCAGGAACATCCGCAGCGCACCGCGCTCCTCCTCCGCCGAGAGCAGGATCTCGGGTGGGCGGGGGGCGGGGTCCTCGCGGGGCACGAGGTCGCCGCCCGGCCTGATCACCCGGTAGTCGCCGGGGAAGTAGCGGCTCACCAGGTCACAGGTGGCGGCGAAGCTCGTCGTCCGCCCGTCGAGCCTCCCGAACAGCAGCTCCACCAGCGGCCGTGCGACCTGCGTCGAGACGAAGCGCTCCGTCGTGGAGTGGAACGTGCCGACGTTGAGTGCCCGCGAGTGCCGGAGCGCGGCCGACGAGGCGCTCGGCGCGAACGGCTCGTGCACGTGGACGAAGTCGAGCTCGGCCCGCTCGAGGAGCTGCTCGAGCGTGCGCGAGACGTCGAGGGGGAGCGACACGGCGCCCGAGCGCCGGAACGGCAGGCTCTGGCCCACGGCGAGGACGCCCGCGCAGCCCGGCTCCGAGAAGATCGCCTCGGGGTCGGAGCGGAGGGCCTTGACCTTGGCGCGCCCCTCCCGGATCAGCTCCCGCGAGTCCGAGGGCGCGACCACCACCACACGGTGGCCGCGCCGGCAGAGCTCGTCGGAGAGCCGCTCGACGAAGCGGTTGACCTCGTGGTGCTGCTCCCAGGGGTACGGCGTGATCTGCGCGATCGAGAACCGCTTGGCGGCCACGAGCGCAGGTTAATGCGCCCCCTGGTCCTCAGGTCGCCGGAGCGGCCCTCCGGGCAGTGGTGAGCATGATGCTCACGACCACGATCCAGAGGAGCGACAGGAGCAGGGCGAAGAAGCCGACCGGGGTGAAGGTCAGCACGCCCACGACGATGCCGACCCAGCCGAGCCACTTCGCGAAGCCACCATGCCGCACGGCCGAGAGCCCGGCCGCGAAGACAAGCACGGCGATCCCGGCCGCCGCGGGCAGGAAGTCGTTGGCGTCGAGCACGTTGAGCGCCTGCGCCGTGTGGAGCGTCTTCGCGCTGGCACCGGCGTCCGCGAGCGCCAGATGCACGCTCGCGATCAGCCCGATTCCGGCTGCCGCGAGCGCCCCGCCCGCCAGCGCCGCGTTGGCCAGCTGTCCCGAGCCCCCTGCGCGGCGCAAGTCGTGACGCAGGCTGCTCGCGAAGAACAGCAGGAAGGGAACGCCGAACATGATGAGGAACGCGAGCAGGCTGTGCTTGTCGTGGTGCTTCGCGTAGAAGGCCTGGACCTTCAGGGCGCTGTCGTGGTCGCTCGGTGTCGAGCCGCCGCTGGCAAACGTGGCGACGGTGATGACGACGAAAACTGCTCCGGTGAGAGGGGCGATCCGCTCCCAGGTGCTCTGCATCTCCGGCCTCCTTCGTGGACCAGGCGACCTTCGCTGGCCCGGCCGGTTTCCCTGCTGTGAGCTCGCCCGGCGGACGGACCCCCGACTAGCTATGCGGTGGTCTGGCTCGCCTTGACCTTGCCCGTGCCGGGCAGCTTGGGGGCGCCCCCGTGCTCCTCGATGAACGTCTCGATCATGTCGCGGGCGACCGGGTCGCGGTACTGCACCGGAGGCGACTTCATGAGGTAGGCGCTGGCGGCCTCGAGCGGCCCGCCGATGCCGTTGTTGAGCGCCAGCTTGGCGAGGCGCACGGCGTCGATCACGATGCCGGCCGAGTTGGGGGAGTCCCAGACCTCGAGCTTGGCTTCGATCGTCAACGGCACGTCGCCGAACGACTCGCCCTCGAGCCGGATGTGCGCCCACTTGCGGTCCGTCAGCCAGGGGACGTAGTCCGACGGGCCGATATAGACGTCGTCCGCGGGGAGCTCGGCGTCGAGCTGCGAGGTGACGGCCTGCGTCTTCGAGACCTTCTTCGACTCGAGCCGCTCGCGCTCGAGCATGTTGTAGAAGTCCATGTTCCCGCCGACGTTGAGCTGCGACGTCCGCGCGAGCTTGACGCCTCGGTCCCCGAAGAGGCGGGCGAGCATGCGGTGGACGATGGTCGCGCCGACCTGCGACTTGATGTCGTCGCCGACGATCGGCAGCCCGGCCTTCTCGAAGCGGCGGGCCCAGTAGTTCTCCTGGGCGATGAAGACGGGGATGCAGTTGACGAAGCCGCAGCCGGCCTCGAGCACCTGCTCGACGTACCACTTGGTCGCCTGCTCGGAGCCCACGGGCAGGTAGGAGACGACGACGTCGGTCTTGGTGTCCTTGAGGATCTGGACGATGTCGTCGGTCTCGCCCGGCGCCTTGGTGATCTTCTCCTTGAGGTACTTGCCGAGCCCGTCGTGCGTCATGCCGCGATGGACCGGGACGTCCATCTTCGGGACGTCGGCGAACTTCATCGTGTTGTTCTGGCCGGACCAGATCGCCTCGGAGAGGTCCTTGCCGACCTTCTCCGAATCGATGTCGAACGCGGCCGTGAACTCGATGTCGCGGACGTGGTAGCCGCCGAGGTCCACGTGCATCAGACCCGGGACGCTCTCCTTCGGGTCGGCGTCCTTGTAGTACTCGACGCCCTGCACGAAGGAGGAGGCGCAGTTGCCCACGCCCACGATCGCGACGCGCACCTTCTCGGCCTGGTAGCGCGAGGCGCCGTTGGTCGAAGTCTTGTCAGTCACAGAGGCCCTCCTGATGAGCCGAATGAGAACGGCCCCTGCCGGGGCCGACCATCGGGTTGTACGAAAACCGCTCGGCGCCTTCGGTTACACGGCCGGCCCGACGTTGGCGAGCTGGCGTCTCACATGCCATACCCGCTGGAACGTCGTGAAAATCGTCAAAGCAGCCATCACGTATATGGCCGGCTCCAGCAGCTCGAAGTCTCCCAGACCGGCGCCCTTGGCGAACACGAGCCCCGCCGAGAGGATCACCACGCGCACGGCGCGCGAGGCCACGCCCACCTTGCACTCCACGCCGAGCGCCTCGGCGCGGGCGCGGGTGTAGCTGACCATGTACGAGCCCACGACCGTGAGTACCACGGCGCCTACGGCCACCTCGTCGCTCTGCTTGGCGAAGTAGACGGCCACTGCCGCCAGGACCACGCCCTCCTCGATCCGGTCGAGCGTGGAGTCGAGGAACGCGCCGAACTTGGTCCCCTTGCCCGACATGCGCGAGTAGCGCCCGTCGAACATGTCCATCAGCGAGCCGAGGATGAACGCGACCCCGGCAAGGAAGAAGTAGTCGGCGAGGATGAGGCCGGCGGCGACGAGGTTGCCGGCGAAGCCGGTGAGCGAGATCGCGTTGGGCGTCAGCCGCGACTCGATCAGGCGGTCGCGGGCGATGTCGCGCACGTCGGACGCGGTGAGCGGCCGGTCCCGGCCGTTCCGCGGGCGGCGCGATGTGCGCCCGGGCGCCTCCTCGGTCACCGGCTGAAGGCCCAGGCCTCGGGACGAGCCCGGGCCAGGGCGGCGGTGGCCGCCACGGCCGAGACCGCGGCCACCATGGCCCCGACGGCGGCATCCAGCCAGAAGTGGTTCGCGGTCACCACGACCACGAACGCGACGATCGCCGGGTAGACGGCCCAGAGGACCTTCAGAACCCTGTTCTTGATCAGCATGATCGCCGGCACGGCGATCATCAGCGCAAAGGCCACGTGCATGCTCGGCATCGCCGCGAACGGGTTGTAGAGCACATTGGCGCTCTGCTCGGCCGAGTCGCCCACGAAGTTGGCGACGGTGTCGGCGAAGCCCCACTCGGGCAGGTAGCGCGGCGGCGCCGTCGGGAAGACCACGTAGCCGACGAGCGCCAGCCCCATCGCGATCATGAACATGTTGCGCACGAAGTAGTAGGCGTGGTTGCGGGCGAGGTAGAGCCAGATCAGGAACGTCGTCGTGACGATGAAGTGCGAGTTCACGTACATCCAGTTGGCCACCCAAACCACGGCGGTGGCGTGCTCGCGCGTCCAGGATTGGAGTCCTGGCTCGAAGAAGAGGTGCAGGCCGCGCTCGGCGTCGACCACCGCGCGCGCGTTCTCGAAGGCGAGCCCGGCCTGGCCGTCCACGATCCCGCGGACGATCCGGTACAGGTAGTAGGCGCCGCCGAAGAGGGCGATCTGGCGCAGGGCGTCGAACCAGCCGCTCGGCAGCCAGCGGCCACTCAGGTTCCAGGCGCGCTCCCAGGAGCGGGCGAACTGCTGAGCGGCGCGGGTGAACTCCCGAGAGAGCGAGGAGAGCACGGGATTACTCTATCCGCCATCGTCACAGCGTCTACCGCGCTGGACGAGACGTTCGGGGGAGAAGCGGGTGCTCACGTGGACGAAGCCCTTCCGGTGGGCGATCACCCTCGTCCAGCCGTCGTGCGGCTCGACGCAGGCGCCGCGCGCCCACCAGTACGGGGTCCAGCGGACGCGGACGATTGCGCTGCCGGGCCGCTTGACGTCGAGCAGCAGCTCGTCGGAGCTGAGCTGCTCGAGCACGAAGTTGGCGCGGCCCTCGGAGATCACGAAGGGAGCCGGCAGCGTGACCTCGTATACGCGCCAGTTGTCTGAGCGCCAGCGCAGCCTGAGGTAGGGCAGGCCGCTCTCGATCAGGGCGCGCTCCTGGTAGGAGCTCTTGTCCGGCTTGGCGCTCGGCAGCGCCACGTAGCGGACGGCGTTCTCGGCCAGCCAGCTCGCGTAGCTGAGGCTCGTGAGCCGGCCCTCGTAGAAGAGCTTGTTCTGGCCGGTGTCGAGCGGGCGCAGCCAGCCGCGGGCGAGCGGCGCGACCTCGGCGACCTCCGCCCCCTCCCAGTGGCTGCGCGTGAACGGCACCTCGATCCGGCGCTGGTCGGGCAGCGTGGCGAGGTACTGCCGGAGCGGCTCGAAGTAGTCGGACTTGGCGGCCGGGTCCTCGATGTACTTGATCACGTCGCGGACGGCCGGCGACCACTGCCACACGGCGAGCAGCGAGAACCCCACCACCAGCGGGATGGCCGCGGCGCGGCTGCGCGTCCACGGCTTGCCCCAGATCGCCATCAGCAGGACCGGCCCGCCGAACAGGGCGCCGAGGCGGACGGCGTTGCCGCCCATCGGAGTCAGCACGATGATCGCGAAGGTGGAACCGAGGCCGTAGAGGGCGGCGCCCCAGCGCAGCGCGCGCTCGCGCCGCGGCAGGATCGCGACGCAGACGAGCGAGAAGATCGGTATCGGCAGGTAGGCCGTGAAGGGGAACGGTGCCCAGCCGCCCTCGGGGAAGGCCCAGGAGAGGAACGCGGGCGGGATGAAGGCGGCCAGGGCAATGGTTACGCCGTCGATCCGCGCGCGCCGCTTGTTGGGGCCGTGGGCGGCGAGCGCGTAGGCGATGGTGGCCATCGACAGGAACAGTCCTGCGACGGGGCTGCCGAGCGGGCAGAGCACCGCGAAGACGATCGCCAGGGCCCGGCGGTGGCGCTGGAGGCAGAGCAGCGAGGCTAGCCCGAAGGCCACGCCGAGGCCGAAAGGCAGTCGCGCGGTGAACAGGAGCGTGGCGGTCGCCACGCCGAACCAGAGCGCTCCCCAGCGCGCGCGCTCGGCGCCGAACCAGCCGCGGGCAAGCGGCTCGAACAGCGCCGCGGAGGCCACCGCGGCGATCGCCATCGTCAGCGGCGGACCGAGAAGCCAGGCGAGCGGCGGGGAGATCACGCTGTAGGCGGGCGTGTGGTGGCCGCCGTACCACTGGCCGTTCCAGATCGTGAAGCCCTGCTGTCCGAAGAGCCAGGCGCGGAACTCGTGCGCGGCCAGGTCGACCGTCCGCGGCTGCCAGATCATGTAGACCGTGGCAAGGGCGAGCGACGCCAACACGGGCGCGATGCGCCACCAGGGGACGCGCCGCCACCAGGCAGATCGAGCTGCCGCCTCCGATCCTGGCGCTGGAGGTAGCGGGGCCGCGCGCTGCCCGGGCGGCGCCGTGACCGACGACAGCACGGCGCGGAGCACGGCGGACAGGCTAGCGGGCGCAGCCGTACGCTGAGCGCATGCGCATCGCCCTCGCCGCCACGGCCGCCGCGCTTCTCCTGCCGGCGCCCGCCGCGGCCGCGCTCGCGCCGACCCCGCCGATGGGCTGGAGCTCGTGGAACCACTTCGGCTGCCGCATCGACGAGCGGACCGTGCGCGAGACCGCCGACGCCCTGGTGAGCAGCGGCATGCGCGACGCCGGCTACCGCTACGTGAACGTTGACGACTGCTGGATGGCGCCCACGCGCGACCCCTCCGGCGGGCTCCTCGCGAATCCCGGCAGCTTCCCATCGGGCATTCCGTCGCTCGCAAAGTATTTGCACGCGCGCGGCCTCCGCCTCGGCCTCTACACGAGCATCGGCGCCCAGACCTGCCAGGGCCTGCCCGGGCTCGCCGGCCACGAGAGCGGCGACCTCGCCCGGATCGCCGCCTGGGGCGCCGACTACCTCAAGGTCGACTTCTGCGGCGCGAGCGAGGCGGTTCGAAAGAACCCGGCCGCCGCCTACGCACGGGTCCGCGACGGCCTGGCGGCCGGTGGGCGGAGCGTCGTGCTCGCCATCTCCACCTGGGGCCAGGGCGAGCCCTGGCGCTGGCGCCCTCGGGTCGGGCAGACGTGGCGCGTCTCCGGCGACATCGAGCCGAGCTGGCGCTCGATCCTGCACAACGCCGGCCGCAGCGCGAGCCACGCCGCCGCGGCCGGGCCGGGCGGCTGGAACGACCCGGACTCGCTCGAGGTCGGCAACCGCGGCCTGAGCATTCGCGAGCAGCGGGCGCACTTCGGCCTCTGGGCGATGCTGGCGGCGCCGCTCATCGCCGGCAACGACATCCGAACGATGTCACGCAGCACGCGCCGGATCCTGCTCAACCGCGAGCTGATCGCGGTCGATCAGGACCGCCTGGGCTCGCAGGGGCGGCGTGTCCGCCGCGGCCGTCGCGAGGTCTGGCTGCGCCGGCTCGCGCACGGCGCTCGCGCGCTGCTCCTGCTGAACCGCGGACGGCGCACGGCGGTGATCGGCTACCGGCTCGGGAGCGGGCGCCGCTACCGCGTCCGCGACCTCTGGCGTCATCGCTCGCGCTCGAGCGGCCCGCTGCTCCACGCGCGGGTCCCCGGCCATGGCGCGGCGCTGTTCAGGGTCGTCCGACGAAGTCGCTGATCCGCTCGACCAGCTCCGGCCGGTCGAGCCAGAGCCAGTGGCCGCCGTCGAGGATCTCGACCTCGGTCTCGCCCCCGAGCGCGTCTGCGTAGCGCCGCGCGAACTCCTCGGGCAGGTACGGATCGCGGTTGCCCCACGCGACCAGCGCCGGGCAGGCGATCTCGCCCAGGCGCTCACCGGCCCGGGCGAGGGCCGCCTCCGGCGCCGACCGGTACAGCTCGAGGATCGCCCGTTGTGTGCCGTGGTCGAAGTAGGGCCAGAACTCGTCCACCACCTGTTCCGGGAGCGCGCGCCGAACGGCCCAGCGGGTCGTCGTCCCCATGAGGAGCTCGCCCGCCGGGCGCCTGCGCCAGATCCGGGCCGTGCGGTGCCAGCGGTAGCCGGGGAGGAGGGGCACCACCGCGACGAGGACGAGTCGGCGGACGCGCTCTGGAAAGCGCTGGGCGAGCTCCAGCCCGACTCCGCCCCAGTCGTGCATCGCGATGCGAAGCTCGTCCAGCCCGACGTGGCCGGCGAAGGCCTCGAGGAAGCGGCCGTAGCCCTCGATCGAGTGGTCGAAGTCGCCGGCCTTGCCGCTGCGGCCGAAGCCCGGCAGGTCGGGGGCGATGCCGCCGCCGTGCTCGAGGAACGGCCGCCACATGTCCGCGCTGTTGGGCACGCCGTGGAGGTAGAGCGCCCGGCTGTCGCCGGCCTCGAGCCAGCGGACGGGGACGCCTTCGATCTCCGCTTGCCGCTCGGACACCTCCACGGGCCGCGCAGCCTAGCCTTGCGCGCGTGAACGACTGGAAGCGAGCCGACAAGCGCAAGCTGCGAGCGATTCGCGACCGCCTGTGCGCTGAGTACGGCCGGCCGATCCCGCGGCCGCATCGCGCACCGGTCGACGAGCTGGTGCTCACGGTGCTGTCCCAGAACACCAACGACCGCAACCGCGACGTGGCCTACGCGCGTCTGCGCGAGCGCTTCGAGAGCTGGGACGAGGTGCGCGACGCGCCGGTCGACGAGGTCGAGGACGCCATCCGGCCCGGTGGCCTTGCGCCCACCAAGGCGGTGCGGATAAAGGACATCCTCGAGGCGCTCGACGACGGGCTCGACTGGCTGGCCGACTCGCCGGTGGAGGAGGGCCGTGCCTATCTCGAGGCGCTCCCGGGCGTGGGACGCAAGACCGCGGCATGCGTGCTGCTGTTCTCCTTCGGGCTGCCGGAGATCCCCGTGGACACCCACGTCTTCCGGGTCGGCACCCGGCTCGGCCTGTTCCGGCCGGGCGCGTCGTTCGAGGAGGCGCACGACGAGATCCTGCGCCTGGCCGACCCCGACGACGCCTACGAGATCCACGTCCTCCTGATCCGCCACGGCCGGCGCACGTGCACGGCGCGGGCCCCGCGCTGTGAGGAGTGCCCGCTGCGGCGGATGTGCCCCTACGGGCGCGAGCTGCTCCGCCGCAGATGAGCCGCAAGCACGCGGCCGAGCTCGCGCTCGTCGGGATAGCGGCCGTGTGGGGGCTGACCTTCGTGATGGTGCAGGACGCCATCGCCGAGCTGCCCACGCTGGCCTTCCTGGCCTACCGCTTCATCCCGGCGGCGCTGCTGGTGGCGGTCGTCTTCCGCGGAGAGCTGCGGCGGCTGCCGCGGCGCGGCTGGGTCGCCGGCCTCGTGATGGGGCTGTTCCTCACTGCCGGCTACGTCGCCCAGACGCTCGGCCTCGAGCGAACGAGCGCGTCGAACGCGGGCTTCATCACCGGCTTGTTCGTGGTCTTCACGCCCGTGCTGGGGGCACTGATCCTGCGCGAGCGGATGACGGCGTCGGCCTGGGTCGCCGCGATCGTCGCGGCCCTCGGCCTCTACCTCCTGTCGGGCTCGGGCGGCCACTTCAGCCTCCGCGGCGACGGGCTGGTGCTCCTCTGCGCGCTCGCGTTCTCGGCGCACATCCTCGCCACCTCGCGGGCGGTGGCCGACCACGACGTGGGCGCGCTACTCGCGGTCCAGCTCGGGGTCTGCGGGGTCATCTGCCTGGCGGCGGCCGCGCTCGCCGGCGACCTCGAGGCGCCCAGCGGCGGCGCGGTCTGGTCTGCGCTGATCGTCACGTCGCTCGTGGCCAGCGCGCTCGGCTTCTTCGTCCAGACCTTCGCCCAGCGCCACGCCCCGCCGGCCCGCACCGCGCTCATACTCGCGAGCGAGCCTGCTTTCGCCGGCCTCTTCGGCTGGCTGATCGGCGACGAGCATCTCTCGGCGGTGGCCTGGCTCGGAGCGCTGCTGATCCTGGCGGCGATCGTGGCGATCGAGGTGGTGCCCCGGCTGAGGCCGCCGCGCCCCCTGCCCGAAGGCTGAAAAAAAGGGGACGGGGCCCTTTTTTCACGGGTCGATCTGCTATATCAAGACTCAGATTTTTTCTGAACCGGAATAGCAGGCAAGAAAGGGAGCTTCGCTGATGGGCAAGACCATCGGAATCGATCTGGGCACGACCAATTCGTGCATGGCCGTCCTCGAGGGCGGCGAGCCCACGGTTGTGGAGAACGCGGAAGGCGCGCGGACCACGCCGTCGGTCGTCGCGTTCACGGAGGGCGGCGAGCGGCTGATCGGCGCGCCGGCCAAGCGCCAGGCCGTGACCAACCCCGACAACACCGTCTTCTCGATCAAGCGCTTCATGGGCCGCAAGGAGGCCGAGGTCAAGGAGGAGGAGAAGATCGTCCCGTTCGAGGTCGTCTCGGGCCAGAACGGCGACGCGCGCGTCAAGGCGGGCGACAAGGAGTACGCGCCGCCCGAGATCAGCGCGATGATCCTCCAGAAGCTCAAGGCCGACGCCGAGGCCTATCTCGGCGACACCGTCGACAGCGCCGTGATCACCGTCCCGGCCTACTTCAACGACGACCAGCGCCAGGCGACCAAGGACGCCGGCAAGATCGCCGGCCTCGACGTCAAGCGGATCATCAACGAGCCGACGGCCGCGTCCCTGGCCTACGGGCTCGACAAGGAGGGCGCGGACCAGACGATCCTCGTCTTCGACCTCGGCGGCGGCAC
>DASXBA010000172.1:0-7001 GCA_036406475.1 Thermoleophilaceae bacterium
GCGTTCTCGCAGATGTCGGCCTTGATCTCGTCGGCCGCCGACTGCCAGCGGGCCGCGTACTCGAGCTCCTCTCGGATCTCGGCCAGCCGCGCGCCGCGGTCCGCTGCCACCCAGCACATCAGCTTGGAGGAGGTGAAGTGCTGCGGCTCGCCGCGCACCTCCCAGATCCCGCGGTCCGGGTGGTCCCAGTTCTCGAGCGCGGTCTCGACCTGCTTGACGAGGATCGGCCAGATCCGGTCCGGCAGGTGGTCGCGCGAGCGCGTGTGCAGGTAGAACGAGTCCAGGATCGCTCCCCACACGTCGTGCTGGTCCTGGTTGTAGGCGCCGTTGCCGGTCCGCACCGGACGCGCGCCCTCGTAGCCGGAGAGGTGGTCGAGCGTCTTCTCGACGAGCTGCGACTCGCCGTCGATGCCGTACATGATCTGGAGCTGGCTCTGCTCCTGCTCGGCGACGTCCGCGATGAAGTAGAAGAAGTCGTTGGCCTCCCAGTCGAAGCCGAGGGTGTAGAGGCCCCAGAGCATGAAGGTGGCGTCGCGGATCCAGGTGAAGCGGTAGTCCCAGTTGCGATTGCCGCCGGGCGTCTCCGGCAGCGAGGTGGTGGCCGCCGCCACCAGCGCGCCGGTGGGCGCGTACGACAGCCCCTTGAGCGTGAGCGCGGAGCGCTGGAGGTGGGTGCGCCAGGGGTGGTCGGGGAACTCGCCGTGGTCGAGCCAGTGCTGCCAGTGGTGCGCGGTCCAGACGAGGCGGTCGTAGGCGTCCTCGTAGTTCTTGGGCGGGGCGTGCTCGGACCAGGACAGGGCCACGAACAGCGTCTCCCCCTCCTTCATCAGCGTCCGCCCGGTGGCGCGCGGGCCCTCGAAGCCGATGCGCATGTCGGTGGTCAGGTCGAGCGAGATGTCGGTGCCCTCGCCCGTGGCGCGGGCCTCGTGGTAGCCCGGCCCCGTGTACTCCCAGTTGGCCTGCACCTGGCCGTACTCGAAGCGCGGCTCGCAGTCGAGCAGCACCTGGACCTCGCCGTTGACGCACCGAATGAGCCGCACCATCACGTGGTCGGCGTCGTAGTCGGTCGGCGAGCGCTTGTGGGTGCCCGAGCGGTCGTGCTCGTGGTGCCAGGGGCCGATCAGGAGGACGTCGCGGACGATGATCCAGCCACCGCGAGTGCCCCAGCTCGTCTCGAGCACCATCGTGCCCGGCAGGTAGCGGCGCGCGGCCGGTACCTCCACGTCCGCTGGGCCGAGCCGGAACATGCCGGCGTCCCGGTCGAGGATCGAGCCGAAGACGCTCGGCGAGTCGAAGCGCGGCAGGCAGAGCCACTCGACGTTGCCGCCCGGCGCGACCAGGCAGCAGGTCTCGCAGTCGGAGAGGAAGGCGTACTCCCCGATCGGCGGGAACGGGCTGCGGCCGAAGCTCTCGTTCTCGACGCCCTTCACAGGCGGGAGGCCGCCTTCTCATCGCAGATCAGCTCGAGGGTCCCAGAGACCGGCTCGACCAGGCTGCCGGGCGCGCGCGGGTCGGGCGGGCCGCCGAAGGCCCGTGCCACGGCCTCGGCCTTGTCCTCGCCGGTCACGAGGAAGAGCAGCGTGCGAGCCGCGTTCACCACGGGAAGCGTAAGGGTGATCCGGGACACCAAAGGAGCCATTCCGGGGGTCTCGACCCCCACCGCCCAGCGCTCGCGCTCGCCCAGGGCCTCCTCGCCGGGGAACAGCGAGCAGGTGTGGGCGTCGGGACCGAGGCCGAGCAGGACCAGGTCGAAGACCGGCAGCTCGTCGCCGAAGGCGTCGTGCAGCTCGCTCTCGTAGGCGGCGGCGCCCTCGCCGGGCCCGAGCTCGCCCTGCATCCGGTGCACCTCCGCGCCGTCGATCCGGTCGAGCAGCGACTCCTTCGTCATCCGGTAGTTCGAGTGCTCGTGGTCGGGCGCCACGCAGCGCTCGTCCGTGAACCAGATCGACGTGCCCGACCAGTTCGTCCGCTCCGCCGCCACGCGCTCGTAGGCGGCCTTGGGCGTCGAGCCGCCGGTCAGGACAACGTTGCCGGAAGCGGCGCGCAGCCGCTCGACCGCCGCTCCCGCGGGGTCCTCGGTCACGTGGACCTGCGGCCTCAAGCGATCATCGCCGCCGCGCACCCCAGCGCGGGGGCATAGGTCGGGTCCCGCAGGAGCGCCTGGCGAATGCCCTCGCCGAGGATGCCCGCCTCCCCGCGGGACGCGCCAAGCAGCGTCCAGCTCGACTCCTTGCCGTCGCGCGTACGGCGATGGGCGGAGAGGCCGCCCTCGCCGCGATCGAGCGAGAGCGACATGCCCGACGCGGTCTCGACCGTGATCCCCGCCAGGCCCGGCGCGCTCTGCTCGGGATCGGGCCGGAGCAGCAGCTCGACGTCGCCGCGGCGCGCGCTGGCCCGCCCGAAGAGGTCGTCGCCTCGTTGCATGAGCGGCCCCGGCTCCCAGCCGAGCCGCGAGCAGAGCCAGCCGTAGAAGAGCACGCCGGCCGTGCCGGAGTCGGGCCGGTGACGCACGGCCAGCGAGCTCAGGCGGCCAAGCTCCTCACGCCATTGCGGCGGGTCGAAGCTTGCCGTGATCCGCTCGCGCCAGGGCGTCGAGCGCAGCCAGGCCAGGTCGACCACGTAGGCGTGCTCGACGAGCTCCTGCGCCCGCCGCACCGCGGTGCCCGGATCGGGCTCGTTGATCGAGTCGATGAGCACCACCTGGGAGAGCTTGAGCAACGAGTTGACCGCCTCGACGTGCCCGTGGGGCGCCCAGCAGACCGTGGCGAGGTCGCTCACCACCACCGGGTCGACGATGCTGTCGAGCGCCTTGAGGTGGCCCGGCCCGATGTCGAGCACCACGCGCTCGTGCGTGAGGGCTATCTCGCCGGGAGCCGGCTCGCGGTCGGCCGACACCGTGACCCAGGCGTCGATCGTCTCCCTCCCGCGCTCGACGGCGCACAGGATCGTGCGCGAGGCGATGTATCGGCCCACCCCGTCGAGCCGGTTGTAGATCTCGCCGCGCCACTCGCGGTCGACGACCGCGATCATGTTGAGCACGCGCGCGGGGACGTACGCTTCGCTCTTGGCGTGCTGCTCCTTGAGCAGCTCCCGCAGCGCCGCCTCGATCGCGCTCGGCGTTGTGTCCTGCGCGCTCCAGACGCCTTCGTCCATCGGCTAGATGGCCCGCCAGTGGTGGTCGTCTTCCAGCAACAGGCCCTCGGCCTCCGCCGGCCCCGCCGACCCGGCGGCGTACTGCGGCAGCGGACCCGGCGTCTGTCCCCAGGCCTCGAGGATCGGGTCGATGATCCGCCACTGCGACTCGACCTCGTCGTCGCGCGTGAACAGCGTCGCGTCCCCGCGCATCGCGTCCATCAGGAGCCGTTCGTAGGCCTCGGGCGACTCCGACATGAACGAGGTCCCGTAGAGGAACTCCATGTTCACCGGCCGGATCCGCATCCGGGTGCCCGGGATCTTGGCGCCGAACGACAGCGACACGCCCTCGTTGGGCTGCATCGTCATCACGATCTGGTTGGGCTGCACGCCCACGGACCCGGCCTGCTCGAACGCCAGGTGCGGCACCGGCTTGAGCGTCACCGCGATCTCGGTGACCTTGCGCGACAGGCGCTTGCCCGTCCGAAGGTAGATCGGCACGCCGGCCCAGCGCCAGTTGTCCACCTCTAGCCGCAGGGCGGCATAGGTCTCGGTCGTGGAGTCCTCCGGGACGCCGTCCTCCTCGAGGTAGCCGTGCACCTGCTTGCCCTCGGCCATCCCGGCCGCGTACTGCGCCCGCACGGCCATGTCCTTGACGTGGTCGACCTCAGTCGCGTGGATCGCGTGCAGGACCTTGACCTTCTCGTCGCGCACGTCGTCGGCTGAGAACGTCACCGGCGGCTCCATGCAGAGCAGCGTGAGCAGCTGGAGCATGTGGTTCTGGACGAGGTCGCGCAGCGCGCCCGAGTGGTCGTAGTAGCCGGCCCTGGTCCCGACGCCGAGGTCCTCGGACGCGGTGATCTGGACGTAGTCGATGAAGTTCCGGCTCCAGACCGGCTCGAACATGCCGTTCGCGAACCGGAAGGCCAGCATGTTCTGGACGGTCTCCTTGCCCAGGTAGTGGTCGATGCGGAAGACCTGGTCCTCGTCCAGGACGGCGAGGACCCGGCGGTTCAGCTCCTGCGCCTCGGCCAGGTTGGTGCCGATCGGCTTCTCGATCACCACGCGGACCTCCGAGCCCTCGTGGGTGTCGAGCTTGTGCTCGCCGAGCTTCTCGACGATCACCGGGAAGAAGCTCGGGGCGGTCGAGAGGTAGAAGGCCCGGTTGAACTGGATCCCCGCCTCCTCGTCGAACCGGGCGGCCTCCTCCCCCAGCTTCTCGTAGACCGAGTCGTCGTCGAAGGTGCCCGGGACGTAGCGCATCCGCTCGATCAGCCGGTCGAGCACCTTGTCGTCGGGCTCGCGTCGGGAGAACTGCTTGATCGAGTCCCGGGCCATGTCGCGGTAGTCGTCGTGGGGGATGTCCGAGCGCGACACGCCGATGAAGTTGAAGCGCTCCGGCAGGGCTCCCTCGTGCGCGAGGTTGTAGACGGCGGGAAGCAGCTTGCGCTTGGCGAGGTCGCCCGTGGCCCCGAAGATCACGAGCGTGGTCGGGTGGACCGGAAGCCGCTCGAGCCCCTCGACGAGGGGGTTCTCCTGCTGTTGCTCGACGGTGGCCATGGTGCTACTCCGCGTGCGCCTGGGCCTGTGCGGCCTCGTCATGCGCCTTTACTGCGTGGCCGCCGAACTGGTTGCGCAAGGCGGCGTTGACCTTGGCGGCGAAGGCGTTCTGGCCGCGCGAGGAGAAGCGCTCGTAGAGCGAGGTCGTGATCACCGGCGTGGGTATGCGCTTGTCGATCGAGTCCTCGACGGTCCAGCGGCCCTCGCCCGAGTCCTCCACGAACGGCTCGAGCCGGGCCAGGTCGTTGCCCTCCTGCTCGAAGGCGCGGGCGGCCAGCTCGCACAGCCAGGAGCGAACCACCGAGCCCTGCATCCAGAGGTGCGCGACCTTGGCGTTGTCCACCTCGTACTCGCAGGCGTCGAAGAGCGAGAAGCCCTCGGCGTAGGCCTGCATGATCCCGTACTCCACGCCGTTGTGGACCATCTTCACGTAGTGGCCGGCGCCGGTGGGTCCGAAGTGGCCCCAGCCCGGGCCGTGCTCCTCGGTGGTGGGCGGCGCGAGCACGTCGAGGATCGGCGAGATCCGCTCGACGGCCTCGTCGGGTCCGCCGACCATCATGCAGTAGCCCACCTGGAGGCCCCAGACGCCGCCGCTCGTGCCGACGTCGACGTAGTGGATGCCCTTGGGCTTCAGCGACTCGGCCCGCGCCTTGTCGTCAGACCAGCGGCTGTTGCCGCCGTCGATGATCGTGTCGCCCTCGTCCATCAGCTCGGCGAGCTGGTTGACCGTGTCGGTGGTCGGGTCGCCAGCCGGCACCATGATCCAGACCGCCCGCGGCTGCTCGAGCTTGGACACGAGGTCCTCGAGCCCCGAGCTGCCGGTGGCGCCGTTGCCCTCCGCCTCGCTGATCGCGTCGTCGGAGAAGTCGAAGACGACGCACTCGTGATCGGAGTCGCGATGGATGCGGTGGACCATGTTCCCGCCCATCTTTCCCAGGCCTATGAATCCAAGCTGCATCCGATGTCTCCTCTCCGCGGATAGGGCAGGGGCCATTCTTCACTGTTGAGCCCATCGGAGTCTAGGATCGAATTCTTGGCGAGCCCCACGAGCAACGTCGCCCGCGCCCTCGACGCGGACAAGATGGCCAAGCTCGGCATCCGCAACACGATGCGACTGGCCAAGGCGTACAACGGGCTGCGCAGGGGCCGCCGCCAGCGGATGCGGGTCGCCGAGCAGCGCCGTTTCGCCCCCACGCCCGCGCGGCGGATGGAGGACGGCTTCCTCCTCGACGCCTCGCTGTCCCTCCCCCACCTCGACGAGATGCTCGCCCAGACCGACGAGATCATCGAGGAACGCGGCGGGAGCCCGGCGGTGGACGACCGCTACCGCGCCTTCTTCCGCAACCTCATCTCGGTTGACGACCTGGCCCGCTGGCCGGCGCTGGTGGACTTCGTGAGCTCACCCGAGCTGATCGCGATCGTGGCCGACTACCTCGGCTTCATCCCCGCCCTCTCCTGGACGCTGCCCACCGGGGTGCGGGTGGTCGAGTCCGGCAAGCACCTCGACGCTCTCGCGCACCTGCCGCCGCGCGACAGCCAGGTCTTCCACATCGACCCCTACGACCATCCGATGGTCTACGTGATCGTCCTTGCCAAGGACTGCACGCCGAGCCAGGGACCGTTCACCTGGCTGCCGGCCTCCGTGTCAGAGCGCGCCTCGCGCGAGCTCGACTACTGGTCGCGCGGACGCCCGTACCGGCTGAGCGACGAGGAGATCTATTCGGTCGTCGATCCGGAGGAGACGCTGCGGCTGACCTACCCGCGCGGCACCGTGCTCCTCGCCGACACGAGCCGTTGCTTCCACTACGGGGCCCGGGACGCGGACGACCCGCGCTTCCAGGTCATGTACGGGCTCACCTCGGTCTGCCGTTCCGACTTCAGCGAGAGCTACATGCCGTTCGACCGTCCGCCGCTCGCGGCGGACGCGGACCGCCTGCGGCGGCTGGTCCTGGACCGCGAGGCATGAGCAAGGCGGCGGAGTTCCGGGCGCTGCACGAGGCCGAGCCGTTCGTCATCCCCAATCCGTGCGACGCCGGCTCGGCCAAGGTACTGGCCGCGCTGGGCTTCAGGGCGCTCGCCACCACCAGCTCCGGCTTCGCCTTCACCCTCGGCCGCCCGGACGGCGGCGTGACGCTAGACGAGGTGGCCGACCACATCCGCCTGCTCGACGAGGCCACCCCGCTCCCCGTCTCGGCCGACCTCGAGAACGGCTACGGGCGCGAGCCATCGGACGCTGCGCTCGCGGTCGCGGGGGCGGCCGACGCCGGCGCGGCGGGCGGCTCGATCGAGGACTACGGCCGGGAGGACGG
>DASXBA010000173.1:0-11576 GCA_036406475.1 Thermoleophilaceae bacterium
CCCGGCGTGGCGAGCGGGACGGGCTCGCCTCACCTGGCCGACCAGCTATCGCTGTTCACGGCCTTCCGCTTCAAGTCGGCGCTCTTCAACCGGCCCGGCGACTCGAGCTCGCCGCGGGCGGGCGTGAGGATCGTGCGCGACACCTATGGCGTCCCCGCCGTGACCGGAGCCTCCGACTACGACGCCTGGTGGGGCGTGGGCTACGCCGTGGCGCAGGACCGGCTGTTCCAGCTCGAGTTGTTCCGCCGCGCGACCAGCGGCCACTTGGCCGAGATCCTCGGCTCGGACTACCTCGACGACGACCTGATCGCGCGGCGCGACTACTACACGGACTCGGAGATCGACTCGATGCTGGCCCGGATCCCCGCCGGCCTGCGGACCCGGCTCGAGGCCTACCGCGACGGGATCAACGGATACATGGCCAAGGTGCGCACGAACCCGACGCTGATGCCGGGCGAGTTCGCCGCGCTCGGCGTGACCCTGCGCGACTGGACGCTGCGGGACAGCGCCCGTGTCGGCGTCTACCTGGCCCGAACGGTCCCCTCGGGCGACGGCGTGGAGATCGAGAACGCCCGCGCCCTGCAGACCCTCGGCAGCCACGCGTTCGTAAAGCTGCTGCCGCTCCGCAACAAGGACCGGATCGTGACCGTGCCGGCCCGGAACGGCAAGTTCCCCTCGCAGCCGGGCCGCAGCCGCAAGCAGGAGAAGCGCGCCTTCAAGCGCTCGCGCCGCTTCGTCCGCGGGCTCAGGCTTCCGAGCGCCTCCGCCACCACCAGCCGGTCCGCTCTCGGCGGCTCGTACATGTGGGCAATCCGCGCGCCGGGTCACCGCGCCTATCTGTTCAACGGCCCGCAGCTCGGCTTCTCGATCCCGGAGTTGTTCGTCGAGTTCGAGCTTCACTCGCCCGTGCAGAACGTGCGCGGCGTCAGCGCGGCGGGCGTGCCTCTCGTGGGCATCGGCCACAACGACCACATGGCCTGGGGCTTCACCTCCGGCCTCTCCGACGAGGACGACCTCTACGCCGAGCATCTCACCGGCCCGGAGACCTACACATACAAGGGCCGCACGCTGCGGATGGACTGCCGGAACGAAGTGTTCAAGTGGCGCGCGTCGCCGCCGGACCTGCCCGACGTGATCCTCGGTGGCAAGCCGGTCTCGGGCTCGAAGACGGAGCGCATCTGCCGCACCCGGCACGGGCCGGTCCAGGCTCGCGCGCCGGGCGTGGCCTACGCCCGCCGCTACGCGATCTGGGGCCGCGAGCTCGAGACCATCGTCGGCCTGAGCGCCCTCAACGACGCGAACACCGTCCGCGACGTGGACAAGGCGATGCGCCAGGTGACCTGGAACGAGAACGTGATCGCCGCCGACGACCGCGGCAACATCGGCTACTGGCACCCGGGCCTCCACCCGCTGCGCCCGCGCGGCTACGACGAGCGCCTCCCCTACCCCGGCACCGGCCAGGCCGAGTGGCGCGGCCTGCTCAACCGCAAGAAGACCCCGCACGTGATCAACCCGCGTCAGGGCTACCTGTTCAACTGGAACAACATGCCCTCGGTGGGCTGGACCAACGGCGACACCGAGGCCCGCGAGCGGGCAACCGGCCCCTTCCACCGCTCGCGCTGGCTGCGCCTGCTGGTGAAGCGCGTCCACAAGCACCCGAGCTACGAGGCGTCGCGCGCGATCGACCGCTCCACCGGCAGCATCGCCCAGCAGCGCCCGTTTGCCACCCGCCGCCTGCGCAAGGCGCTCAAGCGGGCGCGCGGCCGCAGCGCGGCAGTGCTGCGGGCGATCCTGAGCTGGGACGGGAGCTACGCGCGCGTGGACGCACACGGCACGGTCGACCCGGGAGTCGCCATCTGGGAGGAGTTCAAGGCCGAGGCCCAGGCCGTGGCGCTGCGCCGGCTGCTGCCGAAGAACGTCCCGCTCTCGGCCGCCCGCCACCTTGCCGGCGCGACCGGCACCTCGCACATGTTCGACATCACGCTCGGCGAGTCGTACGGCCTGCGCAGCCTCTCTCCCCGGCTGCTCGGGCGCGCCGCGCTGCATACCGACCAGGTGCTGACGAAGCGCTTCCACACCACCGTCATCGCCCGCTGGCGGGAGCCGCGGCGAATGTACGACGTCTCCGCGCAGGGAGCGGCCGCCACGCCCGAGCTGCCCTTCTTCGACAGGGGGACCTGGCAGCAGTCGGTGGCCCTCGGGCCGTGACCTGGGTCGAGAGCCAGTCGCTCTCGTTCACCGCGCGCCACGACGACACTCAGGCGGAGGACGCCTCGAAGGTGCTCGACGCGCTGGAGTCGTTCCGCGAGCGGCTGGAAGGGGTGTTCGAGCGCACCCCCTACGAGATCGCGGTCGTGCTGCACCCGCGGCCGCTGATGCTCGCGCTGGCCCAGCCCTGGCTGCCGCTGGCGCGGATGGTCGCCGCCCCGGCGAGCCGGCGCTACTTCGCGGGCTGGTTCGGCGCGCACGAGATCCACGTGCTGGCGCCGTCGGCGCTCGAGCAGCGCGCGTCCGGGGTGGAGGGGTCGCTCGAGGCGCTGTTGCTGACCCCGCAGCACGGGTATGCCCACCTGGTCCTGGGCGCCAACAACCCGGACCTGCCGCCCCCGTTCACGGTCGGCAGCTTCCGCCGCTACGTCCGCTGGGCCTGGCTGGCCGAGGGCGCCGCCACGCATTTCTCCGGCCAGACCCCACACCTCCGCGCCGCCATCGTCCGCCGCCTGCGCGAGGGCGGGCGGCCCGACATGCCGCCGTCGACGCGCGACGCCCGGCTGCTCGGCGGCACGGTCTTTGCCCTCCTTCAGGAGGACAAGGGGCTCGACGCCGCCGTGGAGCTCGCGCTCACCCCCGACTCGAGCACCCCGCGGCATGCGCTCGAGGGCCTGTTCGGGCGTTCGCTGGCGTCCGTGTCGCGCGACTGGCGCGACTACCTGGACTCGCTCAGGGCGACCTGAGCGTCCGGTGCCGAGCGGGCGGAGCCGCTGGGGCTGAACCGCTGCGGTACCGACGACGCGCAGAGCGCAGTGCCGCGAACGCCCTCGTGCTTGCCGTAGAGGAGGGCGCGGTCGGCGCGCTCGATGAGGTCCGTCGGCGAGTCGCCGGGCTGCCGCTCCGCCACGCCCGCGGTGGCGCCGGTCGACGCCTCGATGTCCGCCAGGTCGCTCGCCACGCGCTCGATCGCCCGCGCCGCGATCTCGCGCGCGTCGGCCTCCCCCGTGTCGATCGCCAGGATCGCGAACTCGTCCCCGCCGTAGCGGCCCACCACGTCATACGGCCGGACCGCCCGCCTGAGGGCGCGGCCCACCCGCCGCAGCACCTCGTCCCCGGCCAGGTGCCCGTGACGCTCGTTGACCTGCTTGAAGTCGTCCATGTCGACGATCGCCAGCGACAGCGTCTGGCCGCTGCGGTCGCAGCGGTCGAGCTCGCGCCGCAGGGTGTCGTGGAGCGCCGCCTGGTTGAGGCAGCCGGTGAGCGCGTCGGTGCGGGCGGCCGTCACGAGCCTCTCGTGGGTGTTCGCGTTGCGGCAGGCCGAGGCGGCGATCTCGCCGAAGGCCGTGAGCAGCTCGAGGTGCTCGCTCCGGAGCCGCCGGCCCTGCTTCCAGCCCAGGGAGAGGACGCCGTGAAGCGCGTCGTCCCAGCGCAGCGGCACGGCCATCGCCCGGCGGACCTCGGAGTACACGGCGGGCGTGCCCGCCAGCGAGCCGTAGTCGTTGGTCAGCATCGCCTCGCCCGCCTCGGCCACGCGGCCGGCGAGGCCCTCTCCGGCGGCCAGCCGGATTCCGATCGCATCGGGCCCGACGCCCGTCCCGGCCTCGAGGCGCAGCCCCTGGTCCCGGTCGCCCATGTAGACGACGGCGGTGTCGGCCGCGAGGATGCGCGCCGACTCCTCGCAGATCCGGACGAGGACGCGATTGAGGTCGAGGCTGGCGTTGAGCGACCTGGCCGCACGCGACAGCTCCACCTGGCGCGACGACTGGGTGGCGTTGGCGGCGGCGCGCCGGCCGCGCGAGAGGACGGCGCCGGCCGCGGCGGCGAACGCTTCGGCCACGTCGAGCTGCTCGTCGCCGAGCTCCCGCGGCCGCCGGCTGGCGAGCACCGCCACCGTCTGGGTCAGTTGGGTCGTCTCGATCGGCAGCAGGAGGAGCGTGGCCGCCGGGTCGAGGCCGAGCGCCGCGCACAACTCTGCGGCCGCGCCTTCGCTCACGACGTGGGCCGCCTGGGAGCCGGACAGGTCAGCCACCGGGCCGAGGTCATCGAGCGACACGCGCCGCCGGTGGCTGCCCGCAGGCGGGACGATCGCCGACACCTGGACCTGGCGCGGCCGTCCCGCGATCCTGAGCAGGCAGGCCTGGCTCATGCGGAAGAACTGCCTCGCCTCGCCGAGCACGCGCTCGGGCAGCGAGCCCGCGGGGTCCGGCCCGGGGGTCGCCTCGAGCAGCAGGCGGACGGCGTGCAGAGCCTCCGCGGTGTTGCCGAACGGGACGTGGTGCGACGTCGAAGAGGGGGGGCGGTCCCTCATTGGGTTCTGCATCGGCAGTTTCGGCGCAGGCTTTAGCTGTGGTACGAAAGTGATACGGTTCGTACCATCCGTACAGGAGCCGAAATGCCGACGCCGGTCGACGAGGCCGCCGAGCTGGTCCCCCGGCCCGGCTCCTTCGTCTGGCGCTACGCGGGTGATGCCCGCCTCCTGACCACCGCCGGCTACGCCCTGCTGCTCCAGGTCTCCCACCCCACCGTCGGGGCCGGCGTGACCGAGCACTCGGACTTCAAGTCGGACCCCTGGGGCAGGCTGTTCCGCACCCTCGACTACACGTACTCGATGAGCTACGGGGGGCCCAGGCTCGCCTCAGAGATCGGCGGGCGGGTCTTCGAGCTCCACAAGCAGATCAGGGGCGTGAAGCCCAACGGCGAGCGCTACCACGCCCTCGAGCCGGAGGCGTACGCCTGGGTCCACGCGACGCTCGCCGACGCCATCGTGACCGGCAACCGCCGCTTCGGGCTGCGGATGCCGCTGGCCGACATCGAGCGCTTCTGGGAGGAGTGGCGCGGGATGGGACGCATCGTGGGGGTCGACACGCGCGAGCTTCCCGATCGCTGGAGCGGCTTCCGGACCTACTTCGAGCGCATGGTCAGCGAGCGGCTCGAGGACACCGAGGCGGTGCAGGACGTGCTCGCCACGTTGAGCAACCCGGCCCGGCCTCCACACCCGCTCCTCACGGACCTCACCTGGCGCGCCGCACGCCTCCCGGTGGCGCGGATGCTGTCGGCCGCCACGGTGGGGCTCCTGCCCTCGCGCCTCCGCGAGCGCTTCGGGGTCCGCTGGACTCGCGCCAACGAGCTCGAGCTCCGCGCGCTCGGAGCCAGCTCCCGCGCGCTCACGCCGCTGATGCCCGAGTGGCTGCGCAACACCGGGCCGGGCTACCTGCGCTGGCGCCGCGAGGCGCTCCAGCGCGGCGACGTGGCCGCGCTGCCCGACGCGGCGTGACCTCGCTGCTGGTCAGGGCACTCGACCCCAGCGTCGAGCCGCCAAGCGACGACGTGAGCGGCCGCATCCTCGACGCCGCGCTCGAGCTGGCGGCGGCCTCGGGGATCCGCAACCTGACCATGGATGACGTTGCGAGCCGGGCACGCGTCGGCCGAATGACCGTCTACCGCCGCTTCGGCGACAAGGCCACGCTCGTCGAGGCGCTCACGATCCGCGAGTCGAGACGCTGCCTGGAGGAGCTCGACGCCGCCATCGGGCCCGATGCGCCGATCGAGGACCAGGTGGCCGCCGGGTTCGTCACCAGCCTCCGGCTCGCACGCGAGCATCCCCTCCTGGACCGTCTCGGACGCTTCGAGCCCGAGGCCGTGCTCGAGGCCCTGCGGGCCGACGGCGGGGCGGTGTTCGCCGCCGCCAGGGCGTTCGTCGCCGCCCGCCTGCGCGCTTCGCAGGAGGCCGGCGTGGTCGGGTCGATCGACATCGACACCGCCGCGGAGCTTCTCGTGCGGGTGGCGGTGAGCTTCGTCCTCGTCCGCGACACCGCGCTGCCGATCGACGACGACGAGGAGGCGGCGGACCTCGCCCGGCGGCTGATCGCGCCCATGCTCATGTAGAACACCCGCTGCATGCAGGACACGGACGTCATCGTGGTCGGCGGCGGCCTGGCCGGTCTGGTCGCGACCGCGGAGCTGGCGGAAGCCGGCCGCAAGGTCATCCTGGTCGACCAGGAGCCGGAGGCATCGCTCGGCGGGCAGGCGTTCTGGTCGTTCGGGGGGCTGTTCCTGGTCGACACGCCGGAGCAGCGGCTCAACCGGGTCAAGGACTCGTTCGAGCTCGCCTGGCAGGACTGGCTCGGCACCGCGGGCTTCGACCGCGACGAGGACCACTGGCCTCGGCGCTGGGCCGAGGCGTACGTGCACTTCGCCACCGAGGAGAAGCGGTCCTGGCTGCGTGCGCGCGGCGTGGAGCTCATGCCCAACCCCGGCTGGCCCGAGCGCGGCGGCTACCTCGCGACCGGGCACGGCAACTCGGTGCCCCGCTTCCACATCACCTGGGGCACCGGGCCGGCGGTGGTCGAGCCGTTCGCCGACCGCGTCCGTGAGGCGGCGCGTCAGGGCCTCGTCGAGCTCAGGTTCCGCCACCGCGTGGACGAGCTCGACGGGACCAGCGTGCGCGGAAAGGTCCTCGAGCCGAGCCCCGTCGCGCGCGGCGAGCCCAGCTCGCGCGTCGAGACCGGCGACTTCGAGCTCGAGGGGCAGGCGGTGATCGTCACCTCGGGCGGGATCGGCGCCAACCACGAGCTCGTGCGGAGGAACTGGCCGGAGCGGCTGGGCACGCCGCCCGAGCACATGCTCTCGGGAGTGCCCGACCACGTGGACGGTCGCATGATCGAGATCGCCCAGTCCGCCGGCGCGAGCGTGATCAACCCCGACCGGATGTGGCACTACACCGAGGGGATCGCCAACTGGAGCCCCATTTGGAGCCGTCACGGCATTCGCATCCTTCCCGGGCCCTCGTCCGTCTGGCTGGACGCGCTGGGCCGCCGCCTCCCCGTCCCCTACTTCCCCGGCTTCGACACCCTCGGCACGCTGGAGCACATCGGCAAGGTGGGCCACGGCCACACCTGGTTCGTCCTCACCCAGAAGATCATCGAGCGTGAGTTCGCGCTCTCGGGCTCGGAACAGAATCCGGACATCACCGGCAAGAGCATCCGCCGGGTACTCGGCAACCGGATCATGCCGGGCGCGCCAGGCCCGGTGGAGGCGTTCAAGCGCCACGGGGCGGACTTCGTCGTCGAGCGCGACCTGAGCGCGCTGGTACGGGGCATGAACGCGCTCACCGACGAGCCGCTGCTCGACTTCGCCCAGGTGGAGCGCGAGATCCTCGCCCGCGACCGCGAGCTGGACAACCAGTACACGAAGGACCTCCAGGTGGCCGCGATCCGCGAGGCCCGCCGCTACCTGGCCGACCGCATCAGCCGCGTGGCGGCGCCGCACCGCATCCTTGACCCCGCCGCCGGCCCTCTCATCGGCGTGCGGCTCTCGATCCTCACGCGCAAGACGCTCGGCGGGCTCCACACCGACCTCGACGGACGGGTGCTGCGCGCCGACGGTGAGCCGCTGCCGGGCGTCTACGCCGCGGGCGAGGTGGCGGGCTTCGGCGGCGGCGGGATGCACGGCTACCGCGCGCTCGAGGGGACGTTCCTGGGCGGCTGCATCTTCTCCGGCCGGACCGCCGGCCGCGCCGCAGCGGCCGCGGTCGCCTGATGCGTGTCCTCTTCTCCTCCACTCGCGGGGCCGGTCACTTCCTCCCGCTGGTCCCGCTGATCGAGGCCTGCCGCAGCCGCGGGCACGACGTGCTGGTCACAGGTCCGGAGCCGCTCGCCGAGCTGGCGGCCGACGCGGGCTACGACTTCTGGGAGTTCGACCTGCCGCCGCGAGACGAGCTCGACGAGATTTGGGCGCGCGTGCCAACGCTCCCCCTGGACGAGCAGAACGAGATCGTCGTGGGCGAGATCTTCGGCCGCCTGGACACGACCGCGGCATTCCCGCGGGTCAGCGACGCGTGCGAGGAGTTCCGGCCGGATCTGATCGTCCGCGAGATGGCCGAGTTCGGATCGGCGCTGGCCGGCGAGCGCCACGGCATCCCGTGCGTGCGCATGGGGTTCGGCCTCAGCCTCATGGAGGCGCTCAGCCTGCGGATCACCGCCGCGCCGCTCGCCGCCGTGCGCGAGTCGTTCGCGCTCGCGCCCGACCCCGGTGGCGAGCGGTTTCGCCGATCGCCCTTCCTGACGGTCTTCCCGGAATCGCTCGAGGACCCGACGGCGGCCCGGCAGCCGGACACCCGCCGCTTCAGCGATCCCGCCTGGGACGAGCCCGCGGGCGAGCCCGGCGACTGGTGGCAGGACGACGACGCCCCGCTCGTTTACGTCACCTTCGGCAGCGTCGCGGGCGGCTTCGAGATGATGCAGCAGCTCTACGAGGGCGCCATCGAGGCGATCGGCGCGCTGCCCGTGCGGATGCTGCTGACGATCGGCCGCGAGCTCGACCCCGCCGCCCTCGGCGAGCCCCCGGAGAACGTGCGGATCGAGCGCTGGGTGCCGCAGGCGGACGTGCTCGCCAGGGCCGCCGTGGTCGTCTGTCACGGCGGGTCCGGCTCGACGATCGGCGCGCTCGCGGCCGGCCTGCCGCTCGTCGTGGTGCCGCTGTTCGCCGACCAGCCCTACAACGCCGAGCGCGTGCAGGCCGTCGGGGCGGGGACGGTCGCGCAGCCGCCCAACATCGCAGAGGCCGTGGAGCGCGTACTCGAGGGCGGCCCGTACCGCGACGCAGCGGAGAGAATCGCGGCGGAGCTGCGCTCGCAGCCGCCGGCCGAGGAGATCGTCGCCGGCCTAGAGCCCTAGCGTCTTGGCGATGATGTTCTTCTGGATCTCCGAGGTGCCGCCGTAGATGGTGGTCACCACGGCCGATCGCAGGTGGCTCTCCATCGGGTACTCGGTGGCGTACCCGTAGCCGCCCGCGATCTGGACGCCCTCGAGGGCGACCTTCTTGGCCAGCTCGGTGGAGGCCAGCTTGGCCATCGACGCCTCCTGGGGAAGCATCCGTGACGGGTCCTCGTCGGTCAGCTTCGCCACCCAGCGCACCAGCAGCCGCGTGCGCACCAGGTCGGTGGCCAGGTCGGCGAACTTGTGCGAGATCGCCTGGAAGGTGCCGATCGGGCGGCCGAACTGCTTGCGCTCCTTGGCGTAGCCGAGGGCGTCGTCGAAGGCGCGCTGCGCCATGCCGATCGCGCTGGCCGCGAGGATCGTGCGCTCGTAGTTGAGCCCGGCCATGAGCTGCGTCCAGCCTCCGCCGTCGGCGCCGAGCAGCGCCTCCTCGGGGACGCGGACGTTGTCGAGGTGGAGCTCGTTGGTCTCCTGCCCGCCCATCGTCTTGATCGGCGTGATCGTGAAGCCCTCGGTCTCGCGCGGCACCAGGATCATCGACATGTCCTCGTGGCGCTCGCCCTCGCCGGTGCGGCACACGATCAGGACGTGGCTCGCCTTGTGGGCGTACGAGCACCACATCTTGGCCCCGTTCAGCACCCACTCGCCGTCCTCGAGCTTCGCCCTGGTCTTCAGGCTCGCCACGTCGGAGCCGGAGTCGGGCTCCGACATCGCGATCGCGAGCGTGCCGCCCTTGACCACGCGGCCGAGGAGATCCTGCTTCTGCTCCTCGGTCCCGAAGCGGTTGAGGGCGCCGACCACGATCAGGGTCACGCCGTAGGCCGCCACCGGGATCTGGCCGCGGGCCGTCTCCTCGAGGAAGAGCGTGGCGTCGAGGAAGCTGCCGCCCGAGCCGCCGTACTCCTCGGGGATCTGGAGCCCGTACCAGCCGAGCTCGGCCATCTTCGCGGCGACCTCCTCGGAGTGGTGATCGCCCTCGGGAACCTCCCACTTCTCGCGCTCCGCGAAGTCGCGGATCGCCTCAATGAAGGCGCGCTGCTCGTCGCTGAGCCCGTCCACCGCCGAGGCGGATGGCGCCGTGGCCGTCATGCCTCGACGGGCTCTCGCGGCTTGAAGCGGTTCAGCTCACGCAGGGCGATCACCATCTTGTGGACCTCGTCCGGTCCGTCCGCAATACGCAGCCAGCGACCCTGCCTCCACATGGCGGCGAGGGGTGTGTCATCCGACATGCCAAGAGCGCCGTGCACCTGCATCGCGCGGTCGAGCACCTCCTGGTGCATCTGCGCGGCCACGACCTTGATCATCGAGATGTCCTGGCGGGCGGCGCGCTTGCCCTCGGTGTCCATCCGCCAGGCGGCGTGCAGCACCAGCAGCCGCGCCTGGTCGATCTCCATCCGCGACTTGGCGATGAAGTCCTGGACGAACTGCTTCTCGGCCAGCTTGCCGCCGAACGACTCGCGTTCGTGGGCGCGCTTGCACATCATCTCGAAGGCCCGCTCGGCCGAGCCGATCGCGCGCATGCAGTGGTGGATGCGGCCCGGGCCGAGGCGGTCCTGCGCGATCGCGAAGCCGGCGCCCCGCTCGCCGAGCACGTTGCTCTGCGGCACGCGGCAGTCCTCGTAGGTGACCTCCCAGTGGCCGGGGCCCTCGTCGTGTCCCATGACCGGGACCGGCCGTACGCCGGTGAAGCCCGGCGTGTCGATCGGGACCAGGATCATGCTCGCCCGCTTGTGGGGCGGCGCGTCGGGGTCGGTCACGACCATCGCGATCGCGATCGAGGCGCCGTTGTAGCCCGACGTGAACCACTTGTGGCCGTTGATCACCCACTCGTCGCCGTCTAGGTCGGCGCGCGACTGGAGCTGGGTCGGGTCTGAGCCGGAGGTCTCCGGCTCGGTCATCGAGAAGCAGCTGCGGGTCTCGCCGTCGAGGAGCGGCTGGAGCCAGCGCTCGGTCTGCTCGTCGGTGCCGTGCTCGGCGAGGATCTCCATGTTGCCGGTGTCGGGCGCCGAGCAGTTGAAGGCCATCGGCGCGATCGCCGGGCTGCGCCCCATCTGCTCGCAGAGCATCCCGTACTCCCAGTTGGTCAGGCCGGGGCCGAAGCGATCGTCCGGGAGGAAGAGGTTCCAGAGGCCCTCGGACTTCGCGCGCTCGCGCAGGTCGACCAGCACCTCCGGATACGGCACGCCCGGCTTGACCTCGTCATCGAGCGCCTGGTGGGCCTCGGCCTCGACCGGATACACGTGCTCGTCCATGAACTCGCGCACCCGCTCGAGCAGCTCGGCGACGCGATCCGACGGCGTGAAGTCCACGGTCGGCAGACTACTGGCCACACGACCAAATGGAGGTCAGATGTCCGAGCGCTGGTTCTCGGAGGACGAGTTGGAGGAGATGTCGAGGCCCACGATGGATCGGGCCATCGAGGCGATCGAGGCCGGGGACCTGGAGACGGCCAAGGGCCTCTGCGAGGCGATGAAGCACGAGTGGCGCTTCCTGCACGACATGATGGTCGACGGGATCGCCGCCTCGATGAGCTGGGTCAAGGAGCACTGCGGCGAGGAGGCGCTCGGCGAGTCGCAGCGCTGGGCGATGGAGCGCTACTGGAAGCGCAGCGTGGAGGCGATCGACAAGCGCGACCGCAAGGAGATCGTC
>DASXBA010000174.1:0-12595 GCA_036406475.1 Thermoleophilaceae bacterium
GCGCTCGGCCATTGCGCGATCCCCTTCGGACATCTCGGCGATCTTCGCGAGCACGGCGGCTTCGCCATCCTTCTTGCCGCCCTTCAGCTCCTTGGCGCGCTCGCGCATCGCGGCTCGCTCCTCGGCCGTGAACTTCTTCTCAGCCATTCCGCCTGAACGTGATCGCGAGGTCGTCGTTCCAGGTCTCATCGTCGCGTGACAGCTGCCAGACGCCGGCGAGCGTCGCTCCGTCGTCGCTCAGCTCCGCCTCCAGGCGTTGCGAGAACCCGGGATGGTCGCGCCACAGGCGAAGCGTGTCCCCCTCCATGGCGATGCGGTAGACCCGGGCGACGCCGCGCGAGTCGAAGTAGTGCGCGGCCAGCTCGTCGTCGGCGAAGCCGACCACGCTGATCGAGTCGGGGAAGTCGGGGTTGTCGTTGCTCGATCGCTGAATGAGGAACTGCTCGCCCTCGAGCCACTCGTACGTCGTGCGCCCCCTGACCACCGTCGACGGGAACATCGGATGCGTCGCCTCGGTGGTCCACTCGCCGATCAGCACGTCGAACGCCGCCAGCTCGGGATTCCGCGCACGCTGCTCCATTCCCAGGGTTGTACCCGCTTCCGCGGGAACGGCGATCTCTAGGCCGGCGTAATGGGCCGCTGGATCCAGGTCCGCACCTGCTCGTACACCGCCGGGTGCCGGAGCAGATGGAAGTGGGTCATGCCGCCGAAGTGCCGGCCGCAGTCCGCCTCGAACGGGATCCGCCGCTTGCGGCCGTTCCCGGAGGCGCTCGGGTAGAGGACGAGCAGATCCCCGACCACGCGAGCGAAGGGGCTGTCGGAGCGGCGCGAGAGCGTCGCGCCGATGAAGTAGTACGTGGCGCCCGAGCAGAAGGGCACCTCGCCGCAGCGGTCGGTGAGCAGCTCGTCGGGATCGCAGTCGCACCAGTCGTCCTCGAGGCAGGAGCCGTAGCGGAGGTCCTTGATCCCGGCGCTGCGGCCGTTGACGAGCTTGGCGAACGGGCGCGTCTCGGGCAGCCGGCCGAGCGCCCAGCCGCCGGCGTTGGCGGCCTGCTCGAGCGGTGCGCCCAGGTGCGGCGTGCCGAGGCAGAAGACGTGGCGGAGCCGTGTCGTCCAGGTGCCGTCCCGCTCGCCGTAGTGGCAGGCAGAGCGGGCCACGAGCCCGCCCATCGAGTGGCCGATCAGCACGATCTCCTCGACCGGCACGGGCCAGTCCTCGAGCGTCGACTCGATCAGATCCGAGAGGGCGCGGCCGTTGCCGGAGATGTGGAGGCCGCTGTTGTAGCGGACCTGCACTGGGGTGTAGCCGAGCTCGTCGCGCAGACGGGCGCCGAACGTGCCCGGAAACGGTCCCCACGCCTCGTCGGTCTCGCAGAGGCCGTGGACGAAGATCGCCAGCCGCGGCCCGGGCTCGCCGGTGCGCAGGTCCATGTCGATCGCGGCCTCGCTCTCGCCGGCCGCGAGCCTGTCGCCGATGGCGCCGTTGAGGGCGCCCAGGACGAGGCGCCCGCCCGGCGACGAGGACAGGCTCCTTCGCTCCGGCGGCAGCAGCGAGACACCGGCGGCCGCTGCGAGCCGCCCCGCGCCGGACGTGGCGAAGCGGACGCCGGCGTAGGCCCCGCCTGAGATCGCGTTGTGCATCCCGCGCGCGGGGAGGCCGAGCACGCCCAGGAGGCCAAAGGTCCGCGTGGCCACCGCCTGGTGAACGTCGCGCACGAGGCCGACGCTTCCGCCGAGCGCGTCCGCGAACAGATGACCGAGGGCCCGGACCTCCTGCGGCTCGCGGACAGCCGGTAGCGGTGCGGACGGCATAGAGCAATGTTCTACCGCGTCTGATAGACGACTCGCCATGGCAAAGCTGCCGAAGGTGCTTGCGATCGGCTCCTGGTCGCCGGAGCAGGTCGAGACCCGTTGGCGGGAGGATCAGTACGAGCCGCCCGACGAGGTCGAGCGGCTCGCGGACGAGGCCGTGCAGAGCCTGCGCGAGCGCGGCTCGCCGTCGCACGACGGGCCGTCCGCCCGCCTCGCCGGCTACGACTCGTCGTCCGACCGGCTGTCGCTCGAGCTCCAGCCCTCCCGCTGGGCGCTGCGGCTGCTCGACGGCGACGCGTCCTACAGCCTCACGGCGCTCTGTCTCGTCCGCTCGGCCGACGGCCGCTGGCTCGCCGGCCGGCGCGCGGCCTGGCTGGCCACATGGCCGCAGCGCTGGGCGCTCGGCGCGGGCGGGGCCGTCGACGTGGGGGAGAGCCCCGCACAGACCCTTTCCCGCGAGCTGCACGAGGAGTGGCGGCTCACGCCCGAGCGGCTCAGCGTCCAGGCGCTGATCGCGCTGCCCAGCGGCGTGGCGATGCTGGTGGGGATCGCGACAGTGGCCGACGACTCGGAGCCCGTTCCCGACGACGAGCACGACGAGTGGGCGTGGTGGCCCGCCGACGTCGAGGCCTGGCCGGAGGAGGCGCACGAGCAGCTGCGCGCCATGGGCCGGCTGATGTCGGCATGACCGGGCTCAGCGCGGCCGACGAGGGACTGCGGCCTCCGGGCCCCGAGGAGCAGTGGTCCGACTCGTTCTACTTCGGCGGCGGCGACCATCGCCGCGGGGTCGCGCTCTATACGCGCGTGGGACGACGGCCCAATGAGGGCAGGGTCGAGGGCGCCCTCGGCGTCTGGCTACCGGACGGCAGGTTCCTGCTCGCGTTCGGCCGCGCGCCGGACGGTGATCGCATCGCCGCCGGGCCGGTGACCTTCGAGTGCCGGGCGCCCTTCGAGCTTTGGCGGCTCTCGATCGGCGGCCGCGGGCGCGTCTATACGCGAGCGGAGGACCTCGCGCTCGCGCCCGACACCTACGAGGAGGTGGAAGTCGGCGGCGAGCTCCGCTTCGCGCCGTGGGTCGACCCGATCGAGTTCGCTTCCGGGCTCACGGGGTCGGTCGCGAGCCGCCACTACGAGCAGCCCGGCTCGCTGGCGGGGACGATCGAGGTCGGGGACGAGCGGATCCCGCTCGCGGGCGCGGGGATGCGCGACCACTCCTGGGGAGTGCGCGACTGGCAGGCCGTGCCCTACTGGCGCTGGTTCGGGATGGTGGTCGACCCCGACAACTTCGTGATGCTGAACAACGTGGGCAAGGCCGACGGCGGCGAGACGGTCGGCGGCTGCCTGATGGAGGGTGGCCGGATCGCGCCGATTGTGGGCGGCGACACCGAGTCGGAGCTCGATCCGGAGCTCGGCTGCCAGCGCCGGTTCACCGCGCGCGGCCGCGACGAGCTGGGTCGCGACGTCGAGCTTCGCGGAGAGGCCGTTAGCGTGGCGCCCTTGCGCCAGCGCAGAGACGGCCGGCTGACCCTCGTCAACGAAGGCCTGACGAGGGTCAGCTGGCAAGGCCACGAGGGCCTGGGGATCTCGGAGTACCTGATCCAGGCCGCCGCGTGAGCGTTTGCGGCAACAGCGGTTGTGGGTGATACTCGCCTGGGAGCGCTCCGGCGCCGGGGTTCGAAGGAGGTTTGATGACTCGCAGCCGCATCTTCCTGATCCCGCTGGTTGCGCTCGCCGCGTGGGTCCTGCCCGCGTCCGGCGCCTCGGCGGCCTCGTGCACCGGCTCGCCGCACGACGCCGCCAATCCGGTGGCCGGCAACAACAACGAGTTCGACGTCAAGTGCGACACGGCCATCTCGGGGGGCGGCTTCGCCATACGCGTAAACCGCGGAGGAACTGTGGCCCCGAACGCTCAGGTGAGCGGCGGCAGCGGCTCGCTGAGCTGCAGCTTCGTCAACAACCCGCCCGGCTCGCCGTTCGACGGATCGGTCAGGTGCGCCGGCTCGCTGAGCGCGGGCGCCACGGCGGCCGTGTTCGCGTCGCTGGGCCCCAACGCGTGCGGCCCGCCGACCTTCGCCGGGGACCTGACCGTGGCCTTCGGCAGCGGCGCGACGTTCGGCCCGAGCCCGCTGGCCCCCTACCCCTGCGGCGGTGGCGGCGGTGGCGGCGGTGGCGGAGGTGGCCACTGCAGCACCGTCCGCCCGGGCCACTCCTGCGATCCCGGCGGCGTCTTCCAAGGCCTCGTCAAGAAGCCGGCACGCAGCGCGACCATCCACAAGGCCCGGCGCGGTCTCAAGTTCAAGGAGCGCTTCGGCGTCAAGGGCAAGGCGACCGTGACCATCGAGGTCAAGGGCAAGGTCTACGGGAAGACCAAGGTCAAGCTCAAGAACGGCAAGGTGACCAAGCTCGTCGCGAAGCTGAGTCGCAAGGGCGCGAGGAAGCTGAAGGGCAAGCGACGTAAGGCACGGATCCACGTCGAGGTCGCCCCGAGCGCCAGCGAGGGCTTCACCACCCACGGTCGTCAGTACTTCAAGCTGAAGCTGAAGCCGTAGAGCGGCCGGCTCCGGTACGGCTTCCCTTAGCGCCGCTTGGCGCTGAACTTGGCCGTGCCGTGGCAGATGTAGGTGATCAGGTGCACGCCGTAGTAATCCATCGTCGGCAGCCCGTAGGAGAAGGACATCTCGAGCTTGCCCTTGATCCTCCGCCCCTTCTTGCGCGCGCTGACGGTGTAGTACTTCGTCACCTTCGCGTGCCACATCGCCGTCTTCTGGAGCTTGTTCCGCTTGACCTTCTTCCCGAGCCGGTACGACCCGGGAGGGGTGAAGCGGTCGACGCCGGTGTTGGAGCCGTAGAACGACGAGGTCGGCAGGCACACCGTGGCGAACCCCGTGTTGATCTTCGAGATCTTGCCGCCGGAGCGCTTGAACGTGATCTTGTGGCCCCCCGTGACCTTGCCCTCGTAGGTGACGGGCTTGGCCTCGGCGGTCCCGGCGCCGGCCAGCAGGCCGGCGAGGGCGATTGCGGTGATGGTCTTCTTCATCGGAGCTCCTTTGGGGTTGCGGGTGTGCTCAGGACCGCTCGGCGGGCGGCACGTGGTGGTTGCCCTTGAACATGTCCTCGGGGTCGTAGAGCGCCTTGACCCGGCGCAGCCGATCCCACGTCTCGGCGTCGAAGAAGGAGCTGACGTCGGCCTGCTCCTCGACGAAGTTGGGGTACACGCCGACGCTGTGAGGCTCGACGGCGGCCGAGATCGCGTCGAGCTGCGAGCGCACGATCGGCTCGGCGTCCGGCTCGGGGACCACGCCCAGGCTGAAGACGCAGATCTCGCCCGGCAGCGTGGCGCGGGCGCCCGCGTCCGGCTCGGGACGGGATAGCGCGCCGCCCACGTGTCGGAGCTGCACGAGCCCGAGGGCCGAGCCCGCGCCGCCTGCCTGTGCGATCTCATCGATCGCGGCGGCCGGCAGCTCGTCGGCCAGGGCGGTTGCGCTGCGGAAGGGCAGCGGATCGCGCGGATCCATGGCCAGGTCGCTGAGCTCGACCGGCGGCTGGACCGCGAACGTGTCCATGCCCGCGCCGAGCTCGCGGAGCGGCCGCAGAAGCTCGCGGCCATCGGCCTCCGAGCCCAGGAATGCGGCCATGAGGATCGCGAACGACTTGCCCCGGAACTCCTCCGGGACCTCGGGGAGCGGCGGGAAGTGAATCGCGTTCGCCCACGTGGTCATCTCCTCCGGCAGCGCCGGCAGGAGCTCGTTCCAGGCGTGGAGGACGTCGCCGAACCGCTCGATCGGGAAGAAGAGCGCGCCCGAGTAGAGCTCGGGAACCGGCAGCACGGAGAACTCGATCGCGGTGACCACGCCGAAGTTGCCGCCGCCGCCGCGCAAGGCCCAGAACAGCTCCGGCTCGTGCGTGGCGTCCGTGCGAACGAGCTGGCCGTCGGCGGTGACGAGCTCGATGGCCGTCACGGCGCCCGTCTGCATGCCGTGCTTGCGCGCGAGCCAGCCGATGCCCCCGCCGAGGGAGTAGCCGGCGATGCCGACGTCGGGCGAGGACCCGTGGAGCGCGGCCAGGCCGAGCTCGGACAGCCTGGGGACCACGTCCTCCCAGCGGGTGGCGGTTCCCACGCGGACCCGGCGGGCGTCGAGGTCGATCGACACCCCGCCGAGACGCGACGTGCTGAGGAGCATCGTCCCGTCCAGCGAGCCGAGCGGCCCGGCGTTGTGGCCGGTCGACTGCGGGGCGACCCGCAGACCGCGGCTGCGAGCTTCCGCGACCGCGGCCGCTACCTCGCGCTCGTCGGTCGGGTAGGCGACCGCGTCCGGGCGCTGGTCGATCAGCAGGTTGAAGGCCTGGGGCTTCTCGATGGTGGTCAGCACGGCGAGTCCTCCTTGATTTCGATGCACATCATTGTGCGATCGTCATACAATGCTGTATGATCAATATCACGAGGAATCACCGGATGTCAAATTTCGCGAGACACCACTGTCTATTCTTTGAGTCATGACCCGCGACTACGAGCTCAAGCGACGCGCCGAGCAGATGGAGGACACCCGCCGCCGGATCGTCGAGGCGGCGATCGAGCTGCACCGCACGGTCGGCCCGGGGCGAACCACGGTCAGCGCGGTTGCCGAGCGCGCGGGAGTCCAGCGTCAGACCTACTACCGCCACTTCCCGGAGGAGACGACGCTCCTCACGGCCTGCTCGAGCCTGGACATGGAGCGGAATCCGATGCCGGATCCGGAGCGGTGGCGCGAGATCGCCGACCCCTTGGAGCGCCTACGTCACGCGCTGGACGAGCTCTACGGCTACTACGCCGCGAACAAGACGCTGGTGGCGAACCTAATTCGCGACCTCGAGGTACACGAGGCCACGCAGGCGGTCGTTGGCGAGATCCTGCCGCCGGCGCTCGCGGCCATGCACGCGGCCCTGGCGGAGGGGTTCGAGGGCCGGCAGGCCGGACCGGCGATCCAGCTCATGATGGACTTCCACACCTGGCGCATGCTGACCGAGCAGGGCCTCTCTCAGGAGGAGACGGTCGACTTCGCCGTCCGGCAAGTCGGCTGCGCCGCCGGCTAGCCCACCGGCTTCAGGAAGCGGCGCGGAGTCTCCTCGAAGCCGAGGTCGGCGTAGAAGCTGTGGGCCTCCTCGCGCCGGTTGGCCGAGGTCACCTCGAGCCGGTCGCAGCCCACCTCGCGGGCGTGGTCCTCGACCTGCTCCACGAGTGACCTGCCCACGCCTCGCCGGCGGGCGCCCGGTGCCACCGCAATCGCCGTGAGGCGGCAGAGCGGCGTGTCGCGCTCGACGAGCGGCACGACGGATGCCGCCGCGAAGCCGAGGATCGCGCCGCCCTCCTCGGCGACGAAGAGGCGGCCGCCCGGGTCGGCCAGCACGCGCGAGAGCCGCTCGGTGACCTGCTCCTCCTCGCTCGGGTAGCCGAGCTCACCCAGGAGCGGACACAGCCGCGGCGCGTAGGCCGTAGTGGCCGAGCGGATCTTCAGCCCGCGTCGACCAAGCCAACCGGGCAGGAGACCCCCGTGCCGCCGATTCCGCAGTAGCCGTTCGGCACCTTGGCCAGGTACTGCTGGTGGTAGTCCTCGGCGTAGTAGAAGTCGGGCGCGTCCACGATCTCCGTGGTGATCTCGCCGTAGCCCGCCTCGGCCAGCTTCTTTCCGTACGCGTCGCGGGAGGCGGTCGCCGTCTCTCGCTGCGCGTCGGAGTAGGTGTAGATGCCCGACCGGTACTGGGTGCCGACGTCGTTGCCCTGGCGCATGCCCTGGGTCGGGTCGTGTCCCTCCCAGAACGTCCTCAGAAGCTCCTCGTAGGTGATCTCCTCCGGCCGGAAGACCACGAGCACGACCTCGTTGTGGCCGGTCTTGGCGGAGCAGACCTCCTCGTAGGTCGGGTTGGGCGTGTAGCCGCCCGCGTACCCGACCGCGGTCGTGAAGATCCCCTTCGGCAGGGTCCAGAAGTCCTTCTCGGCACCCCAGAAGCAGCCCATGCCGAACAGCGCCCGCTCGCTGCCATCCGGGAAGGGCGGCTCGAGCGGCGTGCCGAGCACGAAGTGGCGCTCGGGGACGGGCATCTTCTCGTCCCGTCCGGGCAGCGCCTCCTCGGGCGTGGGCATGGCGGTCTTGTTTCCAAGCAGGCGTTCGAGCACTAACCCAATTCTACGCGGCGAATAGCGTCAGATCCGGCTCTCGCTCGCCCCGCAGCACGGCGAGGTCCACCTCCGCGCACGCGATCCCGCGGGACTCGGCGAGAGTCCGCGCCTGCGGCTTGATCACCTGAGCCGCCAGCACGCCGCGGCAGCGGCCGAAGCCGGGTGACTCGTGAATTCGCTCGAGATAGCGGCACAGCTGCTCCACCGCGTCGATCGTGCCCACGCGCTTGATCTCTACGGCCACGTAGGCCTCGTCACCGTCGAGGCACATCAGGTCGACCGGGCCGATGTCGGTGGGGAACTCGCGCTTGACGAGCCGCAGGCCCTCTCCGCACCACTCCGGGCTCGCCGCGAGCAGCTCCTGCAGCTCGCGCTCGGCGCCCTCCTTCTCCAGCGCGGCCGCTTCGCCCATGTCGTGCTCCACGTCGCTGAGCACCTCGGCGATGCGGATGTCGAGGCGGTCCTCGGACGCCCCCGCGTGGCGGCGCACCACCATCCGCCCCGGCTCCTCCTCGATCACGGTCGGCGGAGTCATCCAGTTCTGCGGTTTGTACGAACCAGTGTCTGCGTGGACGAGAACGGACCCGTCCGACTTGATCATCAGGAGCCGCAGGGCCTCCGGCAGCACGGCCGTGAGGCGGCCGGTGTAGCGGACCTCGCAGCGGGCGACGATCAGGCGCACGCCGGCCAACCTAGCCCCATAACCGGATGTAGGCTGGGCGCGTGAGCGTGTCTTGGCCCGACACGGTCGACGAGATCCTCGCCGGCGACATGACCACGGCGCTGTCATATGCGACGCCCGCCAGGGGCGCCGTGCCCAGCGCCGTCGCGCCGATCGGCATGCACGACCGCGACGCCGGCACGGTGACCTTCACGACCTCGCTCGGCTTCGGCAAGAAGCTCGAGCGGATCGAGGCCGACCCGCGCATATCGCTCGCCTACCACGCGCGCGAGCACGGCCGCAGCGACCGGCCCGAGTTCGTGCTCGTGGACGGCAAGGCGATCCCCGATCACGAGCAATCCCAAGCCCGGCGCGACGATGTGCGCGAGCGGGCAACGGACTTCCTCGGCGAGCCCAAGAGCGGCTTCTTCTGGGACCGCTGGATGCGCGAGTACTACCTGGTGCGGATCCCGGTGGACGTGCAGATCGAGCGGATCACGGTGTGGCCCGACCTGCGCTGCGCCGGCGAGCCCGAGGTGCTCGGTGCGCCGCTGCCGGATCCGCCCGCGCCGCAGGCGCCGCCCAAGAAGGGGACCGGGCCGAGGATCGACGTGGACAAGGCGGCGGTGAAGCTCGGCAAGCTGCCCCACCTTCTTCTCTCCTACGTGCGCGCGGACGGCTACCCGGCGGTCGTGCCGGTCGAGATCCAGTCCGCGGGCGAGGCCGGCTTCGAGCTGGCCGCGGCGCGCGACGAGCTGATCCCGGCGGGCGGCCGCCGCGCCGGCCTGCTCGGCCACTCCTACAAGCCGAAGCTGATCGGCTTGGTGTCGCAGGTCTACACCGGCTGGCTCGAGTCGGACGGGGACGGCTCGGCGGTCTACGCGCCTCACACCGAAGGCGGCTTCAAGGCGCCCGCCAACAAGACGCTTCTCTCCCTCGCGAACGGCTACCTCGCAAGACGCGGTTACAAGAAGGCGCAGGCGGCGGCCTAGCGCTTCCTGCGCCGCCGCACCAGCAGCCCGCCGCCGAGGCCGAGCGCCGCGAGCCCGGCGGCGATAAGGGTCGGCCGGGCACGAAGCCGCCTGAACTCGCTCTCGACCTCCGGCCAGAGGGCGTCCTCGACCAGCTTGCCCGCACCTTCCGGCGTGGACGCCAGCTCCTGTACCGGGATCGGCTCCGAGAACGCCACCTGCACCCGCTTGGGCTTGGCGATCGGGCCCACGAAGAGGTGGTCGGTCCCTGTTATCGCGGCCGGGACGAGCGGCGCGCCCGACTCGAGCGCGAGCCGGCCGGCGCCGCGCTTGGGGTTGCCGAGCTCGTCCGGGTCCCGCACGCGAGTGCCCTCGGGGAAGAGAGCGAGCAGCCCGCCCTGGCGGAGGATCTCGCGGGCGGTCTCGAGCGCGTCCTCGTCGGAATGCCCGCGCCGGACGGGAAACGCGCCGAGGCGCACGAGCAGCCGCGCCCGCCTGCCCTCGAACAGCTCGCTCTTGCCCATGAAGCGGAGGTGCCGCCCGGGGATCGCGATCCCGATGAAGAACGAGTCCCAGAAGCTCTTGTGGTTGGGCGCGACGATCGCCGCCCCCTCCTTCGGCACGCACTCCACGCCCGAGACGTGCATGCGGAACCAGAGGTGAAAGAGCGGGCTGAGCACCCCCCGAACGACGGCGTAGAGCGGCTTCGAGACTCCCTTCTCGCGCGCGAGGCGGTGCGCCTCCTCGTTCGTCACGGCCGAACCGTAGCCCGGTTTCCGGTCGCCGGGGTACGGGTACTCCGGGGCCGAAACCCCGAGAAGGAGACCACGACCATGAGCATCTTGGACAAGATCACTGGCCGCGCGAAGAAGGCGGCGGGCGACCTCACCGACGACGGCAGCCTGCGCCGCGAGGGTCGTCAGGAGGAGCGGAAGGGCGAGGCCAAGGAAGAGCTGAACCGTGCGCAGGAGAACGTCGAGGACAAGGCGGCCGAGGTCGCCGAGCGCGAGCGCCAGACCTGACGTCCCTCCGAGGGCGGCGCGCAGGTGTGCGCCCGCCCTCGGAGTAACTTAGTCGTGGGGTAGAGAGAGGCCCATGCCCGACGACGAACCCCGCACAGAGCCCCAGGAGCAGCGGATGGCCCCGCCGCGGGTGGTGGTGCCACGCTGGATCCAGCTGGTCTCGCTGCCGCTGCTCCTGCTGGTGCTCTGGGCCGCGGCGCGAGCGGCCGGACCCGTACTCCTGGTCTTCGTCGTCGCGGGCATCATCGCGATCGTCCTCAACCCGGTCGTCCACCGGATCGAGACCCATCTGCCGCGCGGGCTCGCGATCGCGGTCGTCTACTTCGGCATGGTCGGCGCGCTCGTGGCCGGCGGGATCCTGCTCGCCGATCCGGTCGACAACCAGATCCGCAACTTCCGCGACAGCGTCCCCGGCTACGTCGACGACGCCAACCACAGCCTCGACGACCTCCAGGACTGGCTCGACCGGAAGGGCGTCGACCTCCAGGTCAAGTCGGGCGGCCAGAGCGCGCTCGACCAGCTCGAGAAGGACGTCCTGGCTCGCTCGGGCGACATCGTCAGCTTCACGAGCGACCTGGTGAAGACCGTGATCACCGGCTTGCTGGCGCTGGTGCTGGTGATCGTGATCTCGGTCTACATGCTCATCTACGGACACCAGATAGGCGCCAGCGTCAGGAGGGTGATGCCGCCGGGCGACGGCACCCCCGAGGACGACTTCCCGACGCGCGTCGAGCGCGCCGTGGCCGGTTACATACGAGGGCAGCTCCTCTTCTCCGTGATCATGGGCACGAGCGCCACGATCGTGCTCTACATCCTGGGCGTTCTCGGGATCTTCGAAGCCGGCAAGACCTATGCGGTCTTCTTCGGGGTGTTCTACGGGTTCATGGAGCTGATCCCGTTCATCGGCCCGATCCTCGGAGCCGCCCCTCCGGCTCTCGTTGCGCTTTTCCAGGACCCGCTGACGGCGGTCTGGGTGGTGCTCGCCTTCGTCGCCCTCCAGCAGCTCGAGGGCCACGTGGTGGCGCCCAACGTGTTCAGCCGGGCGCTGCGGATCAACCCGCTGATCGTGATCTTCGCGCTGCTGTTCGGCGGCGAGCTGTACGGGATCATCGGCGCCCTCGTGTCGCTGCCCGTGGCGGCGATGCTGCGCGAGACGATCATCTACCTGCGCGAGCACCTGCGGCTCGAGCCGTGGCCGGCTGCGGCGGCCGGCGTTCCCCCCGGGCTGCTCGACGACGAGACGACCTACCCCTGTCCGTCCTGCGGCGAGCCGGCCACGGCAGCCGACCGCTACTGCAGCAACTGCGGCGAGAGCCTCGAGACGGGCGAGCGCGACACGGCTAGAGCTTGACGATCGCGATCACGGCCGCGGCCAGGCAGCAGATCACGATCAGTACCTGCATCCAGATCCAGAAAGGGGGGAGTTGCACTCCCCAGAGTCTGCCTACTCGATGATCGCCTGGCGGAGCGCGATGGCCACGGCGTGCACGCGCGTGTCGGCCTCGAGCTTCATGATCGCGCGCTTGGTGTCCGACTTGACGGTCTCGGCGCTCAGCCCGATCCGCCGCGCGACCTCCTCGGTGTGGTAGCCCTCCGCGAGTAGCTGGAGGATCTCCCGCTCACGCTCCGACAGCGGCGCGTCGGCCGCGCCCTGGGTCATCAGCAGCGTCGGCGAGAGCGAGGGGTCGACGAAGGCCTTGCCGTCCTTGACCGTTCGGATCGCCCGCAGCAGGTCCTCCGGCGGCGAGCCCTTCATCACATAGCCGCGTGCGCCGGCTGCGATCGCATCGGACAGGAGGCGCTTGTCGCCGTAGGCGGAGAAGACGACGGTCTTGACGCTCGGCGCCTCGTCCTGGATGCGCTTGACCGCGGAGATGCCGTCGATGCCGGGCAAGCGGACGTCCATGACCACCACCTCCGGCTTGAGGCGCTTGACAGCGGCCAAGGCTTCTTCCCCGTTCTCGACCGTACCCAT
>DASXBA010000175.1:0-10658 GCA_036406475.1 Thermoleophilaceae bacterium
CGGAGATCGAGGAGGTGACGGAGCGGCTTGGCGATCCTTCTTGACATGACCGCTTCCCACATCCCCGTCCTCGCGGGCGAGCTGATCGACCTCACGGCCCCGGCGCCGGGGGAGCTCGTGGTGGATTGCACGTTCGGCGCGGGCGGCCATGCGCGGCTCATCGCCGAGCGGATCGGCCCGGCGGGCACGCTCGTGGCGATGGACCGCGACCCCGCCGCCGAGGAGCGCTTCGACGACTTCGCCGGCGACGCGGCCTGCGAGACGCGTTTCCTGCGGATGGACTTCGTCGACGGGCTGCGGCTGCTCGCCGAGGAGGGCAGCGACGCCGACGTCGTTCTCTTCGATCTCGGGATCTCGTCGATGCAGGTCGACGCGCGCGAGCGCGGCTTCTCCTACGCCTACGACGCGCCGCTCGACATGCGGATGGACCCGACCCAGGGCCCCGACGCGCGTGACCTCCTGAACGACCTCGACCAGTCGACGCTCGCCGAGGTGCTGCGGCGCTTCGGCGAGGAGCCGCACGCCCGCCAGATCGCGCGCGAGATCGCCAGGCGGCGACCGCTCGAGACGACCGGCGAGCTGGTGGATGCGATCGAGGCCGCCATCCCGGCGGCGGTGCGCCGGCGCTTCGGCGGCGGGCACCCGGCCAAGCGCTCCTTCCAGGCGATCCGGATCGCCGTGAACAACGAGCTCGACGACCTCGATGCCGCCCTGCCGGAGGCCTGGGATCTCCTCCGGCCGGGCGGCCGCCTTGCCGCGATCTCCTTCCACTCGCTCGAGGACCGGCGCGTCAAGCGCTTCCTGACCGGCCTCGCCCAGGGCTGCGTCTGCCCCCCCGACTTCCCGGTCTGCGTCTGCGGCCGGACCCCGGACGCCGAGCTGCTCAACCAGCGCGCCGTGATGCCCACGCCGGGCGAGCTCGCAGAGAACCCGCGCGCGCGTTCCGGGCGCCTGCGCGTGGGCCGGAAGCTGGCGGACACGGGCTGATGGCACGCCGAGCCGTTGCAGCCGCCGCTCGGCCGGCGCCCGCCCGGCGCGCCCCGGCCCGCAGACCGGCGCGGCGGGCCTCGGGACCGGCGGCCGGCGGTGCCGTGGCCCTCCCGAGCCGTGTCATGCGCGCTCCCTTCGCGCGCGCCGCGCGCGTGCGCGCGGGCGGAGTGCTCGACGCGCTGCTCCGAGGCCGGGCCTGGATCGCGCTCGTGGCCGTGCTGCTCGTCGGGATCGTCTTCTTCAACGTCGACCTGCTGGAGCTCAACCGCGACATCGCGCGGACCGCGGACAAGGCCTCCACCCTCAACCGCGAGAACGCCGCGCTCCGGCTCCAGCTGGCCCGCCTGGCCTCGAGCGAGCGGATCCAGCGAGTGGCGGCCAAGCGCGGCCTCGAGCTGCCCGCCCCGGGCGACGTGCGCTACCTCAGGCTGCACCCGGCGGCGGATGCCAAGCGCGCCGCGGCCCACGTCACCGAGCCCGGCGAGAACGAGGCCACGCCCGTGACGAGCGGGGCGCCGGTGACCGCTCCGGCCCCGGCGCCCACGCCGGCGGCGCAGGGCACGCCCGCTCCGGCCGCGCAGACGCCGCCCACCGCCCAGGCCTCACCGCAGACGACGACCACCACCCCGGCCCCGACCCCCACACCGACCACCACGACGCCGACGGCGCCGCCAACCACCGGCTCCCCGACCGGCGGCGCCTCGCCGCCGCCCACCACGGGAACCGGCGGATAGGCCGTGCGGCTGGTCGAGCGCCGAATCGGGCTGCTGTTCGCGCTCTTCCTGCTGCTCCTCTCACTCGCCACCCTGCGGGCCACCTGGCTCGGCACCGTCAGGGCGGGGGCGCTCAAGAAGCGAGCGCTCAGCCAGCAGGTCGAGCACATTGAGGTGCCCGCCCGGCGGGGAACGATCACCGATCGCCACGGGGTCGAGCTGGCCGTGTCGGAGGACGCGGTCACGGTCTTCGCCAACCCCTTTCTGATCAAGAACCCGGCGAAGGTCGCGGCCAAGCTGGCTCCGCTCCTGCACCTCCAGGAGGGCGGCCTGCTGCGCAAGCTGAGCGACCGCGACCGGGGCTTCGTCTACCTGCGCCGGCAGATGGACCCCGGCCCCGGCTACAAGATCGAGAAGCTGAAGATCGCGGGAATCGGGACGGTCGCCGAGCCGCGGCGGACCTACCCGCAGGGCTCGCTCGCATCGCAGGTGATCGGCGGGGTGGGGACCGACGGCTATGGCCTGTCGGGCCTCGAGCAGTCGCGCAACGACTCGCTCCAGGGCACTAACGGGAAGCGCAAGCTCGTGAAGGACGCGCTGGGCGAGCCGGTGAGCATCGTCGACGACAAGCGGGCGGTGGCAGGCCAGGACATGCGGCTCACGCTCGACGCCGCTCTCCAGGAGCGCACCGAGTCCGTGCTCTCCGACATCGGCAGCACCTACCAGCCGCGCGGGGCCACGGCGCTCGTCATGGACCCGCGCACCGGCGAGCTGCTCGCGCTCGCCAACTGGCCCCGCGTGGACGCCAACAACATCGGCGGCGCGCCCGCCTACGCCCGCCAGAACCGGGCGGTGGCCGCGAGCTATGAGCCGGGTTCGACGTTCAAGGCCTTCACCGTCTCCGGGGCGCTCTCGGAGCGGCTGATCACCCCGAACACCGCCTTCGACCTCCCGCCCAGCATCCGCGTGGCCGACCGCGTGATCGGCGAGGCACACGACCGCGGCTCCGAGCGGCTCACGACCTCCCAGATCCTCGCCCAGTCCTCGAACGTGGGCGCTGTGATGATCGGCCTGAAGCTCGGCGCGACGCGGTTCGACCGCTACGTGCGCCGCTTCGGCTTCGGCCGGCCCACCGGGGTCGACCTGCCGGGCGAGGCGCCCGGCATCATCCTGCGGCTCAAGGACTACTCCGGCTCCTCGATGGGGAACATGCCGATCGGCCAGGGCCTGGCGGTCACGCCGATCCAGATGGCGCAGGCGTACACCGCGATCGCCGAGGGCGGCGTGATGCACCAGCCGTACGTGGTCGAGGGGGACCGCAAGGAGGGGCGGCGTGTGATCCCGCCCGGGGTGGCGACCCAGGTCTCGCGCATGCTCGAGGGCGTGCTCGGCCCGGGCGGAACGGCCCAGGAGGCCCAGGTGCCCGGATACAAGCTCGCCGGCAAGACCGGTACGGCCGAAAAACCGGACGGCCACGGCGGCTACTCGAAGACGAAGTTCGTCGCCTCGTTCATCGGCTACGCGCCGGCCCGCAACCCGCGGCTGCTCGTGGCGGTGATGGTCGACGAGCCCAAGGGCCAGATCTACGGCGGCACGGTGGCGGCGCCCGCCTTCGAGAAGATCATGGCCTTCGCCCTGCCTTACCTGCGCATACCCCCTGGCTAGACTCGCGCGGACCATGACCCTGCGCGAGCTGATGGGTGATGGGGCGCCCGAGGTGGAGATCAGCGGGCTTGCCTACACGAGCACGAGCGTCACCCCGGGGGCGCTCTTTTTTTGCGTGCCCGGGTTCACCAAGGACGGCCACGACTTCGCTCCCGACGCCGTGGAGCGCGGCGCGGCGGCGCTGGTCTGCCAGCGGCCGCTCGGGCTCGACGTGCCCGAGGTGATCGTGGAGGACGTGCGCGCCGCGATGGGCCCCGCCGCGGCGAAGTTCTTCGGCGACCCCACGGCGCAGCTCCGGGTGGTCGGTATCACCGGCACCAACGGCAAGACCACCACCGCCTTCCTGGTGCGGCATCTGCTCGACGCGGCCGGCGAGCAGTGCGGGCTGCTCGGGACCGTCAAGCGCGTGGTTGCGGGCGTGGAGGAGGAGGTCGAGCGGACGACGCCCGAGGCGATCGACCTCCAGGCGACCTTCCGGCGGATGCTCGACGGCGGCGACCGGGCGTGCGCGATGGAGGTCTCGTCGCACGCGCTGGAGCTGGGGCGGGCGTCGGGGATCCGCTTCGCCTGCCGGGTCTTCACCAACCTCACCCAGGACCACCTCGATTTCCACGAGACGATGGAGGCCTACTTCGCCGCCAAGCGGCGCCTGTTCGAGGAGCCGGGCGTGTCGGTGGTGAACGCCGACGACGAGTACGGACGACGACTGGCCGCGGAGCTCGACGAGCCCGTGACGTTCGGGATCGACAGCGAGGCCGACTTCCGCGCCCGCGACGTCTCGTTCGACGTGACCGGCTCCAGCTTCACCTGCGACACGCCTGACGGCCCGCTCGAGGTCCGCTCGCCCCTGCCCGGCCTCTTCAACGTCCAGAACGCCCTGGCGGCGATTGCCGCGGTGCGCTCGCTCGGCGTGGAGGTGAAGGGCCTCGACGACTTCGGCCGCGTGCCGGGACGGTTCGAGCGGGTCGATGAGGGGCAGGACTTCGGGGTGCTCGTCGACTACGCCCACACGCCGGACTCGCTCGAGAACGTCCTCAGGGCCGCCCGCGAGGTGACGAACGGCAGGCTCCACGTCGTCTTCGGGGCCGGCGGGGACCGCGACCGCGGCAAGCGGCCGCTGATGGGGGAGGCCGCGCGGCGCTACGCGGACCGCGTGCTCGTGACCTCCGACAACCCGCGCAGCGAGGACCCGGAGTCGATCGTCGACCAGGTCATGCAGGGCGCCGGCCCGGACGCCGATCGCGAGGTCGACCGCCGCCGCGCGATCGGCATGGCGATCGACGACGCCGCCCCCGGCGACGTCGTGGTGATCGCCGGCAAGGGACACGAGCAGGGCCAGGAGTTCGAGGGCGGGCGCAAGGAGCCATTCGACGATTGCACTGTCGCGCGCGAGGCGCTGCGGGAGCGGTTGAGGCAGCGGGCCGGCGCGCACGGGGAGCCGCGGGGATGAAGGCGCGGGAGGCACTGCAGGAGCGGCTCGGGGCGCGGGCGTGATCGACCGTCCCGCCTCCTGGCTCGCGGAGGCCGCCGGCGCTCGTCTGGCCGCGGGCGACCCCGCCGCGCCGGGGCCCGAGCGGGCGCTGCTCGACTCGCGCGAAGCCGGCCCCGGCGACCTCTTTGCCGGTCTTCGCGGTGAGAACGTGGACGGCGGCGAGTTCGCCCCGGCGGCACTCGAGCAGGGCGCCTGGGGCGCGCTCGTGGGGCCGGCCTACGAGCGGATGGAGACGGACCGGCCGCTGCTCGTGGCCGACGACCCCCTGCTGGCGCTCCAGCGCCTCGCGCGCGCCTGGCGGCGGGAGCTCGGCTGCAAGGTGGTGGGCATCACCGGCTCGACCGGCAAGACGTCGACCAAGGACATCCTGGCCGCGCTCCTTCGCCCGAAGCTGCGCACGCACGCCAACCGCGAGAACCTCAACACCGAGATCGGGCTGCCGCTGTCGGTGCTGGAGGCGGGGCGCGGCACCGAGGCGCTCGTGCTCGAGATGGCCATGCGCGGCGAGGGCCAGATCGCCGAGCTGGCCGCCATCGCCGAGCCCGACGTGGGCGTGATCGTGAACGTGGGGCCGGTCCACCTGGAGCTGCTCGGGACCGTCGAGCGGGTGGCCGCCGCCAAGGCCGAGCTGATCCGCGACCTGCAGCCGGGTGCGGACTGCGTCGTCCCGGCCAGCGAGCCGCTGCTCGAGGCCCACCTGCGCGAGGATCTCGACACCTGGACCTTCGGTCCCGGCGGCCAGGTGATGCTCCTCTCCTTCGACGGCGGGAGGGCGGAGATCGAGGCGCGTGGGACGCATCACAGCCTTCGGCTCGGCTTCGCAGAGCCCCACAACCTGCTCAACACGCTGGCCGCCGTGGCGGCCGCGCGTGCCCTGGAAGTGGAGCCGGAGGGGACGGTGGAGGTCGAGTTCTCCTCGATGCGTGGCCAGGTGGTGGAGCTCCCCGGCGGCGTGGCCGTGGTCAACGACTGCTACAACGCCAACCCCATGTCGATGCGTGCCGCGCTCGAGCACCTCGCGGAAAGCCCTGCCGAGCGCCGGATCGCGGTGCTCGGCACGATGGCCGAGCTCGGGCCCGAGGCCGCCCGCTACCACCGCGAGATCGGCCAGATCGCCGACCGGCTCGGCATCGACGTGCTCGTCACCGTGGGCGAGAGCGCGCTGGGCTACGCGGAGACGTTCGAGGGCGACACGCACCCGGTTGGAAGCCCGGAAGAGGCCGGCGCGCTGCTCGAGGAGCTGGCGCTGCCGGGGGATCGGGTGCTGGTCAAGGGATCGCGGTCGGTGGGGTTGGAGAGAGTGCTGGCGTAGTGGGGGCGATCCTGATCGGCGGCATGGCCGCCCTCCTGATGTGCATCTTCCTCGGGCCGAAGTTCATCGACCTGCTCCGCGAGCGCGAGTTCGGGCAGCAGATTCGCGAGGAGGGGCCGGAGGGGCACCACGGCAAGGCCGGCACGCCGACGATGGGCGGCCTCGTGCTGTTCCTGTCGGTGTCGGTCCCGTTCCTGATCCTGAGCGACTACCGCGCCGCCAGCCTCGCCGTGTTCGGCACCGCGCTGGCGAGCGCCGCCCTCGGCTTCGCCGACGACTGGGTCAAGCTCAAGAAGCGGCGCTCGCTCGGGATCTCCGGCCGCACCAAGCTGGTGGCCCAGGCGCTCACGGCCATCGCGCTGTGGCTGTTCGTGACCAAGTACGTCGGCCTCAACGACACGCTGCGGCTGCGGATCGTCGACGCCTCGATCGACCTCGGGATCGCCTACCCGTTCCTGATCTTCCTGGTGCTGGCAGGAGCGACCAACGGCGTGAACCTCACCGACGGCCTCGACGGCCTCGCCGCCGGCTGCTGCGCGATCGTGCTGCTCGCCTTCACGGCGATGACGTTCATCACCCAGGGGCAGAAGGACCTTGCGCTCCTCTCGGCCTGCCTGGTCGGCGCCTGCGTGGGCTTCCTCTGGTTCAACTCGTTCCCCGCGGCGGTGTTCATGGGCGACACCGGCTCGCTGGGCCTGGGCGGCGCGATCGCGGCCCTGGCCGTCCTGACCAAGACCGAGATCCTGCTCCTGATCATCGGCGGCATCTTCGTGATCGAGGCGCTGTCCGTGGCGATCCAGGTGTTCGCCTTCCAGCGCTTCCGAAAACGGGTCTTCCTGATGGCGCCGATCCACCACCACTTCGAGCTGCTGGCCTGGTCGGAGACGAAGATCATCCTGCGCTTCTGGATCGTCGCGGCGGTCTGCTCGGCGATCGGCTTCACGCTGTACCAGCAGTCCATAACGTGAGACCCGCCCTCCCCGAGGGGCCATACCTCGTCGTCGGACTGGCCCGCTCAGGCGCCGCGGCCGCCCGGATGCTGCGCGAGCACGGCGAGGTGGTCGGGGTCGACGGCGGCCGGCCCGACGTCGACCTTGGAGACGTCGAGGTCCATCTCGAGAGCGACGGCCTCGATCTGCTCGATCGGGCCAGGACGCTCGTCAAGAGCCCGGGCGTGCCGCGCGAGGCTCCGGTGGTGCAGGCGGCTCTCGAGCGCGGGATCCCGGTGCACGGCGAGCTCGAGCTGGCCTGGCGGCTCCTGCCCAACCGCTTCCTGGCGGTAACGGGCACCAATGGCAAGACGACCACCGTCGAGCTGCTCGGCGCGATCCACCGCGAGGCGAGGCTGCCCGTGGCGGTGGCCGGCAACGTGGGGACGCCGCTCGCGTCGCTGGTGGGGGAGGTGGGCCCGGAGGCGGTGGTGGTCTGCGAGGTCTCGACCTTCCAGCTCGAGGATGCGCACGAGTTCGCGCCTGAGTGCGCGGTTCTGCTCAACATCGCCGAGGACCACCTCGACCGCCATGGGACGTTCGAGGCCTACCGCGAGGCGAAGCTGCGGATCTTCGCCAACGACCCGTCGGTGGCGGTCGCGCCGCTGGAGATGGACGTGCGGAAGACCGTCAGCTTCGGAGGCCCGGGGGCCGACCTCGCGAACGAGGACGGCTCGCTCGTGTGGCACGGGCAGCCGCTGCTCCGCGCGGACGAGATCCGGCTGCGCGGCGCACACAACCTCGAGAACGCGATGGCGGCGGCCGCAGCCGCGCTGGCCACGGGCGTCGAGCCGGTGGCGGTCGTCGAGGCGCTGCGCTCCTTCGGCGGGCTGCCGCACCGCCTGGAGGAGGTGGCGACCAAGGACGGCGTGCTCTACGTCGACGACTCGAAGGCCACGAACGTAGCGGCGGCGGTGCGCGGCATCGAGGCCTTCGACGGCGGCGTCCACGCGATCCTCGGCGGCAGCCTCAAGGGGGGCGGCTTCACGGGGCTGCGTGCGGCCGTGGCCACCCGCTGCCGCGCCTGCTACCTGATCGGGCCGGCCGCCGAACGGCTCGAGGGGGACCTGGACGGCACCGTCCCGCTGCACCGCTGCGCCGATCTCGCGGATGCGGTCCGGGCGGCCGGCTCGGCCGCCGAGCCGGGCGAGCTCGTGCTGCTCTCGCCCGCCTGCGCCGCCTTCGACGCCTACCGCGACTACGCCGACCGCGGCGAGCACTTCAAGGAGCTCGTCGGCGAAGAATGAATCCGGTCGCCGGCGTCGAAGACGGCCCGGATGGCCGCCGCCCGGACCGCGCGCAAGCGACCCCTCGAGTACTCGCTCCTCTACACGGCCACGCTCTGCATGTTCGCGGCGGGATCGGTGATGGTCTACTCGGCGAGTTCGGCCGAGTCGCTGCTCCAGGGCCCTGGCGACCCCTCCTACTACCTCAAGCGCTACGTCTTCTGCGGCCTGATCGGCCTGGTGGTGATGCACCTCCTCTCGCGCCACGGCCTGCGGCTCGTGAAGGAGGTCACGCCGCTCCTGCTGATCGTCTCCTTCGTGCTGACGATGGCGGTGATGCTGCCGGGAGCCGGCGTCTCGGCCAACGGCGCCACGCGCTGGCTCGGCGCCGGGCCGCTTCAGTTCCAGCCCTCGGAGCTGCTCAAGCTCGCCCTGGTCCTCTACGCCGCCCAGGTGCTGGCCGCGCGGCAGCGGAGCACCAAGACCCTCGGTGGGCTCGTCAAGCCGCTGCTCCTCGTGGTGGGGGCGGCCTGCGCGCTCTTGATGGCGCAGCCGGACATGGGCACCACGCTGGTGATCTGCTTCGCGATCTTCTCCCTGCTCCTGGCCGCCGGCACGCCGGTCCGGGTGCTCGGGACGATCGTCGGCACGGTCGTGCTGCTGGCGTTGATCGTCGCCCTGATCGAGCCCTACCGGCGGGCGCGGCTCACCTCGTTCGTCGATCCCTTCTCGGATGCTGGCGGCGCGGGCTTCCAGGCGGTCCAGGCGCTGACGGCGATCGGCTCGGGCGGGCTGTTCGGCGTCGGCCTCGGCGAGTCGGTGCAGAAGATCTTCTACCTGCCCGAGGCCCACACGGACATGATCCTGGCGATCATCGGCGAGGAGCTCGGGCTGTTCGGGCTGTTCGGGGTGATCGCGCTCTACGGGATGCTCGGCTACTCCGGGCTGCGCACGGCCAAGCTGGCCAAGGACCGCTACTCGAAGCTGCTCGCCGCCGGGATCACCTCGCTCGTGCTCTCGCAGGCCTCGCTCAACTTCTTCGCGGTGCTCGGGATGGCCCCGCTCACGGGCGTCCCGCTGCCGTTCATCTCGTACGGCAGCACCAACCTGATCGTGATGATGGGCGGCATGGGGCTGCTGCTGAACGTCGCGGCCACCGGCGGCCGCACGGCGGCGCGCGAGCGGCCGCGGCTCAAGGCGATCGAGGGAGGGCGCGGTGGCGAAGATCGTGATCGCAGCCGGCGGCACGGCGGGTCACGTCGTGCCGGCGCTCGCGGTCGCTGAGGCGCTGCGACAGCAGGGCGCCGACGTCGAGTTCATCGGGGGCGAGCGGGCCGAGGCCGAGCTCGTGCCGCAGGCCGGATACCCGTTCCATCAGCTGCGCGTGATCGGGATCGAGCGCCGCAACCCGCTCAAGGCGGCCCGGGCCGTCCTGCTGGCCGCCCGGGCCACGGTCCGCGCGCGCGGGCTGCTGCGCCGGATCGGAGCCGACGCGGTGCTGGCCGGGGGCGGCTACGTGGCCGGGCCGGTGGGGCTCGCGGCGGCGTCGCTGCGGCTCCCCGTCACGCTCACCGAGGCCGACAGCCACCTCGGCTTCGCCAACCGGCTGCTCGTGCCGCTTGCCCGGCGCGTCTTCCTCGCCTTCCCGCTCGCGGGCCGGGACGGCCGCAAGTACGTCGTCTCGGGGCGGCCCGTGCCGCTAGACACCGGCAGGGCCGACCGCGAGCGGGCGCGCGCGCGCTTCGGTATCCCTCCCGGCGAGGCGTGCGTGCTCGTCTTCGGCGGCTCGCTCGGGGCGCGCCGGCTCAACGACGCCGCCCTCGAGGCGTTCGGAGCCGCCGCGCCCTGCGCCGTGCTGCACGTCTCCGGCCGCCGCGACCACGACGATCTCCGCCGCCGCCTCGACGAGCTCGGCTCGCCGGCCCACTACCGCCTCTACGCCTACATCCAGCCGTTCGCCGAGGCGCTCGCGGCCGCCGACCTGGTCGTGGCCCGGGCGGGCGGCTCGGTGCTCGAGCTGGCCGCCGCCGGCCTGCCCGCCGTGCTGGTGCCGTACCCGTACGCCACCGCCGACCACCAGACCCTCAACGCCCGCCACATGGAGCGCGCCGGCGCCGCCGTGGTGGTGCCCGACGCCGAGCTCGACGGCCCGCGGCTCGCCCGCGAGGTGGGCACGCTGCTCGGCTCGCCGCAGCGCCTGGCGGAGATGGCCAAGGCCGCTCGCGAGGCGGCCATGCCCGACGCCGCCGAGCGGATAGCCGAGCAGACGCT
>DASXBA010000176.1:0-5463 GCA_036406475.1 Thermoleophilaceae bacterium
GGGCTGCGTGAGCTGGCGCAGTACTGATGGCCACCGGAACGATCGTCGACGTGGTCATGCCCCAGATGGGCGTCTCGGTGTCGGAGGGAACAGTGGTCAAGTGGCTGCGGGGCGAGGGAGAGGCGATCCAGGCCGACGAGCCGCTGCTCGAGATCTCCACGGACAAGGTCGACACCGAGGTGCCGAGCCCGGGCACAGGCGTGGTCGCCAGGATCCTCGTCCACGAGGGCGACACGGTCGACGTCGGCACGAAGCTCGCCGAGATCGCGCCCGAGGGAGCCGAGCCGGCCGCAGCGGAGCCGGAGGCGGCGGAGCCGGAGGCGGCCGAGCCGGCGGCCGAGCAGGAGGAAGCACCGGAGCCCGCTACGGCCGAGGCAGCGGCCGTAGCGGACGCATCCTCGAGCGCCGAGACGCCCGCGCCGGTTCCCGCCGAGCCGCCCGCTCCTACGCCGACGGAACCGGAGCCGCCTGCTCCGGCAACAGGGGGCGACGGCAGCGAGAACGGGAGGTCCTTCGTCTCGCCGGTGGTGGCGCGCATCGCGGCCGAGCACGGCGTCGACGTCGGCGCGATCGAAGGCACGGGCCAGGGCGGCCGAGTCACGAAGAAGGACATCCTTGCCTTCATCGAGTCCGCTGACGCGGCCTCGACGATGGCTAGAGGTGACGCAGCCCCTGCCCCTGCAGCACCTCCGGCACCGCCAGTCGAAGCTCCGCCGGAGGCCGCTGCAGCGGCACCCACCGCGCCGCCTGAGCCCGCTCCCGTGGCACCGGCCGCGCCGTCTGAGCCCGCTCCCGCGGCACCCGCCGCTCCACCGGAACGGAGCGCACCCGCACCTGCCCCTGCCGCAGCAGCCAGCGCTGTCCCGCCGCAGGCGGGAGAGCGCATGGAGCCGGTCTCGGCCATGCGACGCGGCATCGCGGAGCACATGCGCCGCTCGCTCGACACCGCCGCGCACGTGACCAGCGCGATCGAGGTCGACATGTCGAAGGTGGTCGCGCTCCGTGAGCAGCTGAAGTCCTCGTACCAGCAGGACTACGGCGTCAACCCGACGTACCTCGCCTTCGTCGGCCGGGCCGCCGTCGACACGCTCCACGACTATCCGTGGATCAATGGCGAGCTGCGCGGCGACCAGATCGTCACGCGCTCCTACGTCAACCTCGGGATCGCAGTCGAGCTCGCCGACGGGAAGGGCCTGATCGTCCCGGTGATCAAGAACGCCGAGGGGCTCAACCTGCTCGGCCTCGCCCGCTCGATCGCGGACATCGCCGCCCGCGCTCGCGACAAGAAGCTGCTGCCCGACGACGTCCAGGGCGGGACGTTCACCATCACCAACCCCGGCGGCTACGGCACCTTCCACGGCACGCCGGTGATCAGCCAGCCGCAGGCCGGCATCCTCGGCACCTACGCCGTGGTCAAGCGGCCGTGGGTCGTCCAGGACGAGATCGGCGCCGACGTGATCGCCGTTCGCCCGATCATGAACATCACGCTCACGTACGACCACCGGCTGGTCGACGGCGCCCTCGCCGGGCGCTTCCTTCACGACCTGCGCGAGAAGCTCCAGACCTGGGGCGAGGACCGCTACTAGGGGCGGCGTGAGTCAGCGCATCGTCCCCTTCCTCGGCTACGAGGATGCGGCGGGAGCGATCGACTGGCTCGAGCGCGCGTTCGGCTTCCGCGAGGACCGCGAACAGCGCTACGAGGAGAACGGCACGATCACGCACGCCGAGCTCGAGCTCGGCGGCGCCACGATCTACCTGTCGACGCCGGACGGCTATGCGAGCCCGCGCACGCTCCGCGCCGATTCCGAGCTCGCACGGAGGGCATACGACAACCCCTGGGTGATCGACGGCCACTTCGTCGAGGTCGACGATCTCGACACCCACCACGAGCGCGCGGTCGCTGCGGGCGCGGTGATCCTCCGCGAGCCCGCCGATCCGGGCCACGGTTTTCGCACGTATGCGGCGGAGGACCCGGAGGGGCACCGCTGGATGTTCGGCCAGCGCGTTGGCTGAGCAGCTCTGGGTCGTCCGCCGCCGGCGCGGCGGGCCATGGGACTGGTCGCGCGACCTGCGCGAGCAAGTCGGCTGGGACGAGCACGCGGCGATCATGGACCGCTTCGTGGAGGAGGGCTTCATCCTGCTCGGCGGCCCGCTCGAAGGCGAGCGCGAGGTGTTGCACGTCGTGCGGGCGGAGTCGAAGGACGCGGTGCATGCGCGGCTGGCCGAGGACAACTGGACGCAGAACGGCATGCTCGAGACGTCCTCTGTCGAGCGGTGGACGATCTTGCTCGACGGCCTCGGCTCAGGGCCTGACCCAAAGGGCTGAGCACACCGCGATCTGTGGGGACAGTCCCTACGCGTGGCTAGAGTCACACGCGTGCACGCCCACATCGTCAACCGCGGCCAGACGCCCTACCTGGAAGCGGTGGCGCTCCAGCGCGACGTCGCCGCCTCCGTGCAAGCGGGCACCGCGCCCGACACCGTGATCTTTCTGGAGCACCCGCCGGTCGTCACCCTGGGACGCCGCTCCGACGAGGCGGAGCTCCACGTCCCCGATCATGCGGACGTCGAGGTGGTCGAGACCGATCGCGGCGGCAAGTCCACCTTCCACGGGCCGGGGCAGCTCGTCTGCTACCCGATCCTCGACCTCAACCGACACGGCCGCGACGTGCGAAAGTACTGCCGCGACCTGGAAGAGGCGCTGATTGCCACCCTGAAGTCCTTCGGGCTTCAGGGTGAACGCATCGATGGCCTGACCGGCGTGTGGCTGACCCGGCCGCCGCGCAAGATCGCCTCGATCGGCGTCCACATCTCGCGCTGGGTGACGACACACGGCTACGCGTTGAACGTCGACCTCGACCCTGCCCCGTTCACGGAGTGGATCACGGCCTGCGGGCTCGAGGACGCCGCGTTCACCACCATGGCCCGCGAGCTCGGCAGGCCGCTCACGGTCGCCGAGGTTCGCCCGGCCGCCGCGAGGGCACTGGCCGAGGTGTTCGGCCTCGAGCTCATCGAGGCGTCCGGCCTGGCGCAGGTCACCGCTCGATGAAGCGACTGGCCCTCGTGCTGCTACTCGCGACCGCGAGCACCGCCCCCGCGCTCGCCGCCGGCCCGACGCCGCGGAACGTCGAGCTGCTCCGCGCCCTCGGCCCCCGGCTGGCAAAGGTGAGGGCGTCCACCACGGTGCCGATCCTGCTGCCGCGCACGCTGCCCCTCGGAGGCCCGTACAAGCTGTACGCGACCGGCGCCGGCGCCCGTGGGTCCTACGTGCTCTCGCTCGAAGGCGCCCCCGACTGCCTTGGCGCCAACGCCTGCTTCGTCGCCACCTTTGCCGGCAAGCGCGGCGGGAGGCTCCCCGGCCGGCCGAACGTTCGTCTCGCCTCCGGCGACCCGGCCATCTTCCGCCTGTTCAGCTGCGGCGGCTCGTGCGCCCCCAACTCCTTCTGGTTCACGCACAAGGGTGTTCTCTACAGCTGGCAGGTGAAGGACCTGCCCAAGGGCGAGCGCGCCATCCTGATCCGCATGGCCGACCAGGCGATCGCCGCAGGCCCACGCTGAGGTGAACCCCGCCAGGCTGGAGACCTTCGCGGACGGGGTCTTCGCGATCGCCGCGACGCTGCTGATCCTTACCGTGGACGGCGCCGTGGGCGGCGAGGGAGTCGACCTCGGCGCCGACCTCAGACACGCCTGGCCCTCGTACGTCGCCTATGCGGTCAGCTTCGTGACGATCGGGATCATGTGGATCAACCATCACGCGGTCCTGGACCTCGTCGACCGCGTCGACCGCCGGTTCCTGATGGCGAACCTCGGCCTGCTGATGTGCATCGCGTTCGTACCGTTCCCCACGCGCCTCCTCGCCGAGCACATCCGCGGCTCCGGCGCCGAGAGTGCCGCCCTCGCCTACGGCTCCACGCTGACGATCACCGCGGTGTTCTTCAACACGATCTGGCTGTACGCCTCCCGCGGCGGACGCCTGCTCCGCGCCGACTGCGATTCGCGCGTGGTCGCCGGCCTGACGCGCACGTATGTCCCCGGCCCCTGGATCTACCTTGGCGCGACCCTCGTCGCCTTCGCGAGCCCGACCGCGAGCGCGCTCCTCTTTCTCGCGATCGCGGCGTTCTACATCGTCGAGACCTCGATCTTCGGCGGGCGCCAGACGGTCGCGGACTAGACTCAGGCCATGGAGCCGTCGCTCCCCGTCGCCGACCGGCCGCGCCGGCCCGAGTGGATGAAGGTGCGCGCCCCGCGCTCGGACTCTCGGTACCACGACGTCCGCAAGCTCATCCACGGCGCGGGCCTGAACACGATCTGCGAGGAGGCCCGCTGCCCGAACATCGCCGAGTGCTGGGGCCGGGGGACGGCAACGTTCCAGATCCTCGGCGACACGTGCACGCGGGCGTGCCGCTACTGCTACGTCCATTCGGGACGACCGGAGTCGCCGCCCGACCCACTCGAGCCCCTGCGCCTGGCGCAGACGGCGGCGCAGATGGAGCTGAACCACGTGGTCGTGACCTCGGTCGACCGCGACGACGTCCCGGACCGCGGCGCCGGCCATTACGCGGCCACCATCCGCGCGCTGCGGCGCAAGGTGCCGCAGGCGTCGATCGAGGTGCTGACCCCGGACTTCCTCGGTGTCGAGGAGGATGCGCTGCGGACGGTGCTCGCCGCCCGGCCGGACGTCTTCAACCACAACATCGAGACCGTCCGCCGGCTGCACGCGCGGATGCGTGGGGCGAAGGCGTCCTACGACAAGGCCCTCTGGCTGCTCGAGCGCGCGAAGGAGCTCGCCGACTACCCCGTCCTGACCAAGAGCGGGATCATCGTCGGCCTGGGCGAAACGAACGACGAGGTGGTCGAGACGCTGCGCGACCTGCGCACGCACGGGGTCGACGTGGTCACGATCGGCCAGTACCTCCAGCCCTCGCCGAAGCACGCCCAGATCGACCGCTGGGTGCACCCGGACGAGTTCCGCTGGTTCCGGGAGCAGGGCGAGGTGCTCGGCTTCGGCTCGGTCTTCTCCGGCCCCCTCGTCCGCTCGAGCTACCGCGCCGACGAGCAGCGCCATGCGGCCGAAACGGGCCGAGGGGCGGTAGTGTACTGAGCATGGGCATCTGGCAGCGCATGACGGGGTGGTGGCGCCAGGACGGCGTCGCGAAGGCCGAGGAGGAGGCGAACATGACCCAGCCGGAACGGGACGTGGCCGCCGAGGACTACGAGAGCCAGAAGGACGACCGCTCGATCGGCGGCTCGTACATCGCGGGCGGCATGGCCGACTACGAGCGCGACTCCGAGCCTCCGCGCCCGTAACTCACGAGCGGCCGACCTGCGCGTGCCGGAAGCAGCCGACCAGGTGGTCGTTGACGAGCCCGCACGCCTGCATCAGCGAGTAGCACGTCGTCGGCCCGACGATGCGGAAACCGCGGCGCTTGAGCTCCTTCGACATCGCCCGGGACTCCTCGGTCT
>DASXBA010000177.1:0-2861 GCA_036406475.1 Thermoleophilaceae bacterium
ACGGAGGCGGGCTGGCCCTGGTCGCCGCGGCCGGCGGCACGCCCGGCGAGAGCCGTGACCGGCCGCTCGCGATCGGGGAGGGGTTCGCCGGTCGCGTCGCCGCGCGGCGGGAGCCGCTGCTCGTCCAGGACCCCGAGCCGCACGAGCTGCCCTATCCGGAGCTCGCCGAGCTGGAGATCGACTCGGTGATCGGCCTCCCGCTGCTGGCGGAGGGCGAGGTCACCGGGGTCCTCACCGTCTGCTGTTCGGCGCCGCGCCACTTCAGCCCCGACGACGTCAACCTGCTGCGCCTGGCGGCCGACCGCGTCGCGCTCGCCGTGCACCACGCGCGCGTCTACGAGCGCGAGCACCGGATCGCGGAGACGCTCCAGCGCAGCCTGCTGCCCGAGCGCCTGCCGCAGCTGCCCGGGCTGGCGGTCGCCGCGCGCTACCTGCCGGCCGCCTCCGAGGCGGAGGTGGGCGGCGACTGGTACGACGTGCTGCCGATCTCCGGCGGCGGCGTCGGGCTCGTGATGGGCGACGTGGCCGGCAAGGGCCTCGGGGCGGCCTCGATGGTCGGCCGCCTCCGCAGCGCCCTGCGCGCCTACGCGCTCGAGGGGCACGACCCGGCAACCGCCGTGGAGCAGCTCAACCGGCTCGTCTGGACCGAGCTCGACGACAGCCAGATGGCCACGCTGATCTACGTGATCCTCGACCCCGCCGAGGGCTCGGTTCGCTGGGTCAACGCCGGCCACATGCCGCCGCTGCTCGTGGTGGGCGATCAGATGCCGCACTTCCTCGAGGGCGGGCGCTCCGTGCCGCTCGGGGTGCTGCCCTTCCCGAACTTCGAGGAGAACTCCGTGGAGGTACGGCCGGGCGCGACCGTGATCCTCTACACCGACGGCCTCGTGGAGCGCGCCGGCGCCCACATCGACGACGGCCTCGCCGAGCTGGCCGAGGTGATCCGGGACGCTCCGACCGGCCCCGACCGCCTCTGCGATCACATTCTCGCGGCGATGGTCCCGGAGGTCGGGGCTCCCGACGACGTCGCTCTGCTGGCGCTCCAGAACACCCCGATCGAGGACCGCTTCAGCATCGAGCTGCCGACCCAGCCTGAGGCGCTCGCCTCGATGCGCAGCCTGCTCCGCCGCTGGCTGCGCCACCTGGACGGCAGCGACCAGGAGATCGCCGAGATCACCACGGCCTGCGGCGAGGCGGCCACCAACGCCATCGAGCACGCGGGCGCCGGGGGCGACACGCCGTTCGAGCTCGACGGCCGGCTCGATGGCCGCGAAATCGTGATCACCGTGCGCGACTTCGGCGCCTGGCGGGCCCCCCGCGAGGGCGATCAGGGCCGCGGTCTGTCATTGATGCGCGCCCTGATGGACGAGGTCGAGGTGACGCCGGGGCCCGCGGGCACTACCGTCCTGCTTCGCAGGCTTCTCAACGGCAACGGGAGCGAACAGGCTTCATGAGCGGCGAAATCGTCGATGTGGTGATCGAGGATCGAGACGGTGTGGTGATTGCCCAGGTGACCGGCGAGCTGGACATCGCCGGCGCCTCGAGCACGGGCGACGCGATCACCCAGGCCGTCCCCACGAGCGCGCGCGGCCTCGTCGTCGACTTCAGCTCGCTCGACTTCATCGACTCGAGCGGCGTGGCGATGCTGTTCGGCCTGGCCCGCCACCTGAGCGGCCGCCGCCAGCAGCTGCGTGTGGTCGCCCCCGACGGCGGCCCAGTGGGCCGCGTGCTCGACATCGTCGAGTTCGCCCGCGCCGCCCCGGTGGTGGACGACCTCGAGACGGCGCTGGGCGAGCTGAGCTAGACCGCCGCCGTCTCGTGCTCGGCGATGAAGTCGAGCACGAGGCGGTTGAACTCCTCGGCGCGCTCGATGTTCGCGCCGTGGGGGCAGCCGGGCATCTCCGTGAGCTTCGAGCCCGGGATCAGCTCGGCGATCTCGCGCTGCTTCCAGATCGGGACGAGGATGTCGTACTCGCCGCCGATCACGTGGACGGGCATCGAGAGCGAGCCGAGGCGGTCGCGCACGTCGTGGCTGCGTGAGGCCTCGAGCTGGCGGGCGAAGGCGTCGGGCGGCTGCGGGTTGGGGTCGCTCAGCATCATCGTGCGCGTGTACTCCACGACCTGCTCGTTCTCGAAGAAGGCCTCGGACAGGGTGAGCAGCATCAGCTCGTCGATGCGCTCCTCGCGCGAGAGGTTCTGCGCCCGGCCGCCCCAGACCTTGCTGAGGGTGCGGCCCCAGTTGCCCGTGCCGGCGTAGGTCACGGCGAGCGTGAGGGTCCGCACCCGGTCAGGCGCGGTGAGCGCCAGCTCCTGCGAGATGGCGCCGCCCATCGAGTAGCCGAGCAGGTGGAAGGAGTCGAGCTCGAGCTCGTCGGCGAGCGCGAGCGTGTCCTTGGCCATGTCGGCGATCTCGTACTGCTCGGAGGCCTTGGAGGACTGGCCGACGTCGCGGTTGTCGAAGATCACGGTCCGGTGCCGCTCGGCGAACGCCTGCACCTGGAGCGCCCAGGCGAGCGTGTTCGCGGACAGGCCCATCACGCAGAGCAGCGGCTCGCCCTCGCCGTGCACCTCGTAGTAGAGCGTCTGGCCGTTGGCCTCCACTGTCGGCATGGTCACCTCCGACGGGGCGTCCCGCCCCGCGTCTGATCGGGTCTCGACATCCGGTCTCCGGATTTTCTCCTCGGGAAGATGGTGTAGCTGCCGATCGCGGTGGCGATCAGCCGGCCGTCATCGTGACGGACCTCGCTGCGCAGCACCGCCAGTCGCCGGTTGCGGCGGTCGAGCTGGGTCTGGCAGACGATCTCGCCCTCGGTGGCGGTCTGCACGTAGTTGATCGCGATGTTCACGGTGGCGATCGACTC
>DASXBA010000178.1:0-37524 GCA_036406475.1 Thermoleophilaceae bacterium
GAGGCGCGCGAGCATCGGTGAACCCGGTGCCTGCCTACTTCCGAATGTTGCAGTTCGGCCCCGCGGGGCGGGTCACCGTGTTCGAATCGTGACGTTCGATCAGCCGGCTGCATTTGGCGACCGCAAGGGGCTCCCTGGTCCATGTGCCGCCGACACGCGAGCGGTGACGACTCTTGCCAATAGAAACGGCACCGTCTCATCATCGGCCCTCCAGCCGGCTCGATACATGGGCTTCGAACAGTGGGGTTGGCCTCCAGCGACCGTACACTCGCCCCTTTTTCGCGCCCGCGGAATGCTTGCCCGCCCAGCGGAGGGGCGGGATTCGAACCCACGAGACAAACGGCCCCCAACGGTTTTCAAGACCGGGCCGTCTCCTGCTCTACGGCTAGCGAAAGGACTGCCCCCCAGGGGTGATGACCGGGCCCCGCGAAAACACTGGCGCAATGCAGAGTTTCCACAGGGTGTTGACCCAGGTGTGACCCAGGGCTTGAAGTCGCAATCCACATTCGCCCCCGAGAAGCAGAAAACCCCCGCGTTTGCGGGGGCTTCTTTGAGTAGCGGGGGCGGGATTCGAACCCGCGACCTTCGGGTTATGAGCCCGACGAGCTACCTGACTGCTCCACCCCGCGTCGCGGGCTAAAACCCTAGCAACGGGGCTGGGGGCGTCAAGGCCGGGTAGCTTCCGGTCAGTGGCCGAGCTGACCGTCTATGAGAAGCGAACCTGTACGACGTGCAAGAACCTGTTCGTGCTGCTCGAGGAGCGCGGAATCGACTTCGATCGCGTCGATTTCCACGTCGAGCCGCTGTCGCGGGATGAGCTGGCCGAGCTCGTGCGCAAGGCCGGCGTGCCTGCGCGCGAGCTGTTCCGGGAGCGCGAGCCGGTGTTCGAGGAGCTCGGGCTCGGCGAGCGCCAGGTCGGGGACGAGGAGGCCATCGACCTGATGGCCGAGCACCCGCAGCTGCTCCAGCGGCCGGTGGTGGTCCGCGGTGATCGCGCCGTGCTGGCGCGCCCGATCGAGCGCGTCGAGGAACTGCTCGGCTGAGGCGTATGCGGGTCGCCGTCGTCGACCTCGGCACGAACTCCACGCGGCTCCTGGTGGCGGAAGTAATCGACGGCAAGGTCGAGGAGCTCGCGCGCGAGACGAACGTCACCCGGCTCGGCGAGGGCGTCGACTCGAGCGGCCGGCTCGCGGACGAGGCGATCGGGCGCGTGGTGAAGGTCTTGAGCGGCTACCGCGAGGAGATCGACAGCCACGGCGCCGAGGACACCGTCGCGGTCGCGACGAGCGCGGTTCGCGACGCGGAGAACGGCCCCGAGTTCTCCGAGCTGCTGAAGGAGCGCTTCGCCATCGAGGCCAAGACGATCCCCGGCGAGGAGGAGGCGCGGCTCACCTTCCTCGGCGCGACCTCGGGCCGGTCCGAGACGGACGAAACGCTCGTGATCGACATCGGCGGCGGCAGCACGGAGTACGTGATCGGCCGGCCGGGCCACGATCCCGAGTTCCACGTCTCGACGCGGATGGGATCGGTAAGGCACACCGAGCGCCACATCGACGACGACCCGCCCAGCGACGAGCAGCTCATGGCCCTGCGGGCGAGCGCGCGGAAGATCGTCGAGGCCGAGGTGCCCGCGGAGCTACGGGAGGAGGTGGACCGGGGGATCGCCGTGGCGGGGACGGCCACTTCGCTCGCCGCGATCGACCAGGAGCTCGATCCCTACGACCCCGGGCGGGTGCACGGCTACGTGCTCGACACGGCGGCGTGCGAGCGGATGCTCGACGAGCTCGCCGCGATCCCCGTCGAGGAGCGGCGTCACGTGACCGGCCTCAACCCCGACCGCGCCCCCACGATCGTCGCCGGCGTGGCGATCCTGATCGAGTCGATGGCGGCCTTCGGCCTCGAGCGGATGCAGGTCAGCGAGGCGGACATCCTCCATGGAGCCGCCCTTGACGCGGCGGGGGACGCGGGAGGACCGCAGTCGGGTGAGGGGGGTTAGACGGACGTACGAGATTAATTCACCCCAAGGGGTGGCGCGGAAATGAGACGTGCTCTATAGTGGGCAGCGCTGGGTGGACATGCCGTGCGGCTAAACCCGTCGGTTTTCACTCGGTACATAGGTTCGGGCGAAGCCGCATCGTATCGGCGCCTCCCGCCGTCCGAACCGCCAGGCCCTTTCATGGCACGTACCCCTGCCCGTCCTGATGGGGCCGTTATTCGGAACCGCCGGCAAGATGCCGGCGGTTTCGTTTTGTAAGGGGGAGGCAGTCGGCCGTAGGCAGTAGTCGCTAGGCCAGATTCGCTCGGCGGGGATAGACCACGCTTGGGTCCGTCAGGACATTCACAAGCGCCGGCTTCCCGCTCGAGAAGGCGCGCTCCAGGGCGGGGCGCAGCTCGTCCGGCTTCGAGACCAGCTCGCCGTGGCCGCCCAGCGCCTCGACGACCTTGTCGTAGCGACATTCCGGCTGGAGCTCGGCCGCGACCGAGTAGCCGTAGAGGAACTCCATCGGGTGCTTCTCGAGCGCCCAGATGCCGTTGTTGCCCATCACCCCGACGACGGGCACGCCGTGGCGGACGAAGGTGTCGAACTCGAGCCCGGAGAAGCCGAAGGCGCCGTCGCCGAGCAGCAGGCAGACCTGGCTGTCCGGACGGGCCAGCTTGGCCGCCAGCGCATAGCCGGGCCCGGCGCCGAGGCAGCCGTACGGCCCGGGATCCATCCAGCAGCCCGGCTGGTAGGTGTTCATCACGCGGCCGGCGTAGGAGACGAAGTCGCCGCCGTCGCCGATCACCACCGCGTCGCGGTCGAGAAGCTGGTCGAGCTCGTGGTAGACGCGCAGGGGGTGCAGCGGCGCCCGGTCGTCGGTGAGGTCGTCCTGCTCTGCCGCACGCTTCTCGTTCTCGCTCTCCCGCAGCTCGGCGATCCAGCCGGCCCGGTCGGGACCGCCGGCACCCGCCTCGCGGAGGGCCTCGAGCGTCGCCGCCACACCGCCGATCAGCTCGGCGGCGGGCTCGCGCGGGTGAGGATTGGCCGGCGGCGCGGAGCCGACGATCACGATCTGCGTGTCGTCACCGAAGGAGCCGCCGAAGCCGAGCCGGAAGTCCATCGGCACGCCCACGACCAGCGCCACGTCGGCGCCCTTCAGGGCGGTCCCGCGCGCGCGGGAGAAGAACAGCTCGTGGTCGGCCGGCACGCAGCCGCGCGCAAGCCCGTTCAAGAAGACCGGGAGCCGGAGCTCGTCGCAGAGCTCTTGGAGCGCGCGCTCGGCGTGCGCCCAGTAGAGGCCGGTGCCCGCCATCACGACCGGGCGCGAGGCGCCGCGGAGCAGCTCGGCGGCGCGCTCGATCCCCTCCGCCGCCGGCATGCCGGACGGGTCCGGAAGCGAGGCGGGGGTGTCGGCGTCCACGTCGGCCTCCATGAAGACCTGGTCGAGCGGGAAGTCGAGGAAGGTCGGACCCGTGGGCGGCGCGACCGCGGCGTGGAGCGCCTCGTCGATCAGCGCGGGCATGTTCGCGGTGGCATCGGCGGTGCGGGCGAGCTTGGTGACCGGCGCGACGAAAGGCACGTGGTCGATCTCCTGGAGCGAGCCCTGACCCCAGCGCGCGGCCGGAGCGCGGCCGCCGAGCGCCAGCAGCGGCGACCCGTTCTGGAAGGACGACGCCAGCGCGCTCATGCCGTTGGTCACGCCGGGGCCGGCCGTCAACGCGCAGACGCCGGGCTCGCGCGTGGCCTTGGCCCAGCCCTCGGCGGCGAAGGCGGCCGCCTGCTCGTGGCGGGTGTCGACGATGTCGATCCCCTCCTCGCGGCAGCCGTCGTAGATCGAGAAGAGGTGGCCGCCGGAGAGGGTGAATAGCTTGGAGACGCCGTGCGCGCCGAGGCGCTTGGCCACCAGCCGGCCGCCATGGAGGGCGGTGGCCTTCTCGGTCTCGGTGGACACGGGAGCGCAATGCTATAAGCCGACGATGGAGGAGGGGCTCAGCGGCGACTTCGGCGGCACGTTCGGGTTCGAGCCGCGCTGGGTCGAGGCAGGGGATCTCAGGCTCCACCACGTCGATGAGGGTCCCCGCGAGGGCGCGACCTTCCTGCTGCTCCACGGAAACCCGACCTGGAGCTACATGTACCGCCAGCCGATCGCGGAGCTGACGGCCGCGGGCCACCGCTGCGTCGCTCCCGACCACATGGGTTTCGGCCGCTCGGACAAGCCGCCCAAGCTCGGCGCCTACACCCTGCAGACCCACATCGACAACCTCGGCGCGCTCATCGACGAGCTCGGCCTCCGCGACGTGGTCCTCGTCGCCCACGACTGGGGCGGGCCGATCGGCCTCGGAGCGATGCTCGAGCGGCGCGACCGCCTTCGCGCCGCGCTCCTCATGAACACGTGGGCCTGGGAGCTGCCGAGCTTCCTGCCTCCGTTCCTGCGCGAGTTCCGCACAGAGGGCCTCGGCGAGATCCTCGCGCTCGCCGGCAACCTCTTCGTGGAGGCGATACCGGGCGGGATGGCCACGCGCGACGTGGACCCCGTGATGATGAGCGCCTACCGCGCGCCCTTCCCCGACTACTGGTCGCGGGTCGGCACCCTCGCCTTCCAGCGAGACATCCCGCTGACGGAGCGCGACCGCAGCTCGGCCCTCATGTCGGGCATTCACGAGCAGCTGCCCGAGCTGGACGTGCCGGTTACGCTCGTCTGGGGGATGCGGGACCGCGTGTTCCAGCCGGTCTTCCTCGAGCAGTGGCGCGAGCTCCTGCCCCATGCGGGCGTGGTCGAGCTCGACGACGCCGGCCACTTCGTGGTCGAGGACCGCCCCGACGCGGTGGCGGCGGCCGCGAAGGAGCTGCTAGCCCGCTAGGGCCCGCCGGGCCGCGACCTCGATGCTCTCCACGTTGGCCGGCAGCGCCTCGACCGTGAGGCGGTTGCCGAAGACCACGTGGAGCACCACCTGGTCGAAGCGAGTGGCGAGGAAGGCCGCGTCGTCGAGCGCGTGCTGGGCGTCGTCCTCAGCGACCCCGCAGGCCTCGAGGAATCGGTGGCCGAGGGGGCCCTCGAGCTCTTCCGCCGAGAGCTCGAGCAGCTCGGTTCGGAAACCGCCCGTGGTGACCCCGGCCGTCGGGGTGAAGACGACCGCGGCCATGTCGTCGGGGGTCGAGCTCGCCTCCTCGGCCACACGATCTAGGAGCTGGCGCGCCTGGGCTTCGCGGCCCAGCTCGCCGACGAGGTCGCCGAGACGGCCACGCCCGAGGATGCTCTCCCCCGTTCGGGCCTCGCTGAGGCCGTCGGTATAGAGGCAGGCTACGCAGCCCGGCGAGAGGGGAACGGTCGTCTGGCGGAGGCCGGTGCGGAGCCCGATGCCGACCGGCGGCGATGAGGCCGCGAGCACCGGCTCGTGGGCCGCCGGGCCGACCACGATCGGCGCCGGGTGGCCCGCGCTCGCGTAGGTAAGGGAGCCGGTGGCCGGGTCGTGCACCGCGAGCACGACCGTGGCGAAGTCGCCGGCGAGCTGATCGTCGATCACCCGGCCGGCTACCTGAAGCGCCACCCGCGGAGCCAGGCCGGCCTCGAGGTAGGCGCGCAGCGTGTAGCGGAGGAAGGCCGTGCGCTCGATCGCGTCGCGGCCGTGTCCGGAGACGTCGCCGAGGATGAAGGCGGCCTTGCCGTCGGGGAGCGAGAGCGCGTCGTAAAAGTCGCCGCCCGCGGCGGCGCCCTCCGCGGGCTGGTAGGCCACGGTGGTGCGCAGCGCCCCGACGACCGGAGGCACCGGCGGCAGCAGCGCGCTCTGGAGCAGGCCGACCTCCTGGAGCAGCTCGCGCCGCTGCCGGTCGAGGCGGCGGGCGCGCATGGCGGAGAAGAGCGAGCCGGCGCCGAGCAGCACGGTCAGCGCTCCCAGTGCCGCCAGGATCGACTTCACGGAGTTGGGGACCACCTCGACGATGTCGCGCACGGTGCGCGTGACCGTCGAGTCGCCCCTGTGGGCGCCCTTTTTCGGCGCCGGGCTGCCCCCGCCGGCGGCGTGCTTCTTGCCGGCGGCGTCAGTCGACGGGGAGCCGGCGGACGGGGCACTGGCGCCGTGGCGGCCCGAGCCGCCCGCGGCTGCCACGCGGGAGGCGCCGCCGGAGCGGGTGCCCTGCGAGGCCGCGTGGCGGGGGGCGCTCCGCGTCGTGGCCCGGCGGCGGGCCGCGTGCCGGCGAACGGGCTTGGCCGGCTTCGGCTGGGAGGGCCGACTGGCGGCCGGAGTCTTCGGCGCCGGTGCCGGGGTGGCGGGCGCCGGAGCAGGGTGGGTCGAGCCGGTGGCCGGGGGCTCGTCCGCCTTACTGCCCTGCTTGCGGCTCGGGTTGTGCTTGCTCGGCTGGGCCGGGTTGTCGTGTTGCTGCGGCCCCTGCCCCTGCGCGCTTCCCTGGCCCTGCCCGTGATTGCCGTGGCTCCCGTTGTTCTTCGCCTGGGTTACCGGGACAGAGGCCACCGCCGCCGCGAGTGCGGCGGCGATTACGGCGGTGGCCCGTGGCACGCGTGGCCACGGCCGCCTGCCACGGACGGTGGAGTCCACCTGTGTGTCGTCGGCGTTTTAGGCTTCAGCGGTAAGGCGCGCCTGCCTGGACATCGAACGTTCGTCCAGGCTTCCGTCACAGGCATACAGCGGCACCGGCTCCGACTTGCCCTTGAGCTCGATCGCGCCGCGCGACTCGGGCTCGCTGGGGGAGCGCTCGAGCAGGCAGCGGGTGGCCTCCGTCAGGAGGATCGTGTCGCCGGTCTCACGGGTGTGTGCCTCCACGCGCGCGGCCACGTTCACGGCGTCGCCGATCACCGAGAACTCGAGCCGGCCGCCCCCGCCGACGGAGCCGACCACGACCGGGCCCGAGTTGAGCCCGATGCCGATCCCGATGCTCCCGTCGAAGCGCTCGCGCACCTTGGCGGCGACGTCGAGCGCGCAAGCGAGTGCGCGGTCGGCGTGGTCCGGGATCCGCTCAGGCGCGCCGAACACGCAGAGAAGGCCGTCGCCCAGGAACTTGTTGGCGTGGCCGCCGCGGGCGATCACTACCGGCACGACCGTGTCGAAGAAGTCGTTGAGGAAGGCCACGGTCTCGCGCGCGCTCGAGTGCTCGGCGAAGGGCGTGAAGTCGCGGACGTCGACGAACATCACGGTCACCTCGCGCTCCTGGCCCTCCAGCAGCTCGCCCTCGTCGAGCACCCGCTCTGCGACGTCGGGGTCCACGTAGCTGCCGAAGGCCTGGCGCAGCGCCTCGCGCTCGGAGAGTCCGCGCATCATCTCGTTGAAGCTGCCGGCGAGCGCACCCATCTCGTCCCCGGACATGACAGGGACGCGCGCCTCGAGGTCGCCGGCGCGGACCCGCCTGGTCGCGTCGACGAGGTCGTTGATGGGGCCGACCACGGACTTCGTGATGAGCAGGGTCATCTCGAGCGAGACCGTGAAGGCGAGGGCGAGCGCCACGCCCACGTCCAGCCCGAGCTCGTTGAGGCTGGTGGTCCCGTCGGTCGAGAGCCCGCTCGTCACGACCCCGGTCACGACGCTGATGATCGGCAGCGCGCCGAGGAGCTTCCAGCGCAGCGGCACCCCGGCCGGCTGACCCTCGAAGTCCGGCGGCAGCCGCTCCGCGATGTCCTCCACCACAGGCCGCAGGAAGAGCTCAGAGGCGAAGAAGTGGAGCACGCCCGCGTACGCGATCGCGATGCAGGAGCCGGCCATGATGATGAGGGCGGTGTAGGCCGGCAGCTGCAGCTCGATCGTGTAGAAGATCGAGCTGGGCAGCGAGATGATCGCGAACGGCTTCCAGCCGTTGACGACCACGAGGCGCCGCGGGATCGTGATCGCCACGCGCCAGGCGTCGGGGGCCCCGTCCGGGTCGCGCGTTCGCAGCCAGTCCGACAGCGGCTTGGCCATCTTGATCGCCTTGCCCACCGTGTAGACGAGCGCGAGCGCGACGAGCGACTCCGCGAGCAGCACGGTCCGCCAGAACTGGCCGTCGGAGACCCCGGGCGTGTACAGCCTGAACAGGCCGACGGTCGCGAGGGTGATGATGAGGGCGGTGGTGACCTCGAAGCCGACGTACAGCCAGAGGTACTGCCTCCCCAACCACCGGTAGAGCTTCCCCGCCGCGAATGGCATAGCCGGATTGTCCCAATCCGGCTGTCGCTAGTCGCTAGTCGTTAGTGCAGCGGATCGTTGGGGTGCGGGTCAACGGCAGTGCCGTTGCTGCCCTCGCGGAACCCGGGCCGGTCCTTCTTCGGCGCGAAGCCGCGCTGCGGGATCTCGAACTTGTGCCCGTTGTAGAGCGAGGAGGGAGCGACGAAGCAGGGCGGCCGCTTCTGGCCGTTCTGCACGGGCCCGGGCGGCGCGCTCTCGGCGTCGTTCGGGTTCACGACCGGGCCGCCCGAGGGGTTGCAGTCGAAGCTCTCGATGGTGCCGAGCGCGATCGCGCGCTGTAGCGCGTTGGGTGCCATGTAGGCGTTGCCGCGCTCGCTGTCCGGCCGCTTGAGCCAGCGGTTGAACGAGCCGCCCTCGATGATGCCGACGTTCGTCTGGTAGCGGTTGCCGCCGGCGTGGCCGGAGACGTCCGGCGCGCCGTTCTGGAAGAAGCCGGCAACGGTCGTCTGGTTGAAGTTCAGGTAGCTGAGGATCGGGTTGAGCTCCTGGAAGAACGGGTGGAGCGCGTCGATCACCGGCCCGATCTCGTGGAAGATGTTCTGGAGGTCCGGGACGCTGTTCTTGCCGGCCTTGACCAGGGGGTCGAGGTTGCGGAAGAGGTGCTCGAGGTCCGGCGAGAGGCGGCCGAGGTCGCGCACGGTCGGCCCGAGGTCGTCGGCGGGACGCTTGAGGTCGTTGATCAGCGGGTGTGCGTTGCGCGAGGTGTGCTCGAGCCGCGCCAGCGTGGCCTTCGACTCGTCGAGGAACGTCGGGAAGATCTGGAACGTCTCGGCCAGCGCCTCGTCGCGGGACTGGGTCGCCTCGAAGACGTTGTTGGCGTTGAGGATCAGGTCGTGCAGGGCGCCCTGGCGTTCGTTGATGGCCCCGAACACGACGCCCGTGTTCTTCACGAGCCGCCTGACGGCCACCTCCTGCTCGTCGAGCGTCTTCAGCAGCTTGGAGCCGTCGACGGCGAAGCCGGAGAGGTTGCCGAGCGCGTCGTTCAGGTCCTCGGCCGGGCCAGGCGAGTGGTGCTGGATGGCCGCCGCCAGCTCGTGCACCCAGTCCTGGAACGCCGCCCTGGTCGGCTTGTCGAAGGCCGAGAAGATCTCGTCCAGCTCGACCGTCGGCTCCACCCGGTTGTTCGCCAGGCGGCCGTGGTCCTTCACGTAGCCCAACTCCTTGTGGCCCTGTGAGAGCTGGACGTATGTCTCGCCGAGGAGCGTCTTCTGGCGCAGGATCGCGCGTGCGTCCTTGGGGATGGGCGCGTACTGGTGATCGATCTCGAGCTCGACGATCGTGCGCGCGCCGCCCTTGTCGAGCCTCTTCTTCTTGACCTTGCCGATGTTGACGCCGGCCATGCGGACGTCGGCCTCTTGGGCGAGCGTGGCCGCCTCCGGGAAGGCCACCTCGATCCGGTAGCCCTTGGGCCGCAGCGGGATCGATCCGCCGAATGAGAGCCAGAGGAACATCAGGAGGCCGAACACCGACAGGGTGAACACCACCATCGCGACGATCTTGCCGAGGCTGGGGGTCTCCTTGATCACGAGACGCAGACCCCCGCGGTTCCGAGCTGGTTGATGATCTGCGGGACCAGCCCGCTGAGGGTCGGCGGCAGCCCGCCGAGGCCGGGCAGGATCCCGGAGATGGCGCCGGCGATGGTGTTGCAGCTGAGGCCTCCGAGGAAGATGCGGCGCCAGTTGCCCTGGGCGTCGCCGGTGCTGAACAGGGAGACGGTGTTCTGCGCCGTCCAGGCCAGCCAGTAGAGATAGCCCTCGTCCCGCGCCCGGTCCTTGGCGAGGTCGCCGGTCAAGCCCTGGGCGCCGCCGGTGTTGAAGGCGGCGATGTCGAACAGGCGGTTGAGGCCGAGGAACGTGGCCGAGACGTCGGGACTCGCCTTGGACAGGTTCTTGGCTGCCAGGCCGAGGTCGTGGAAGTACGGCGTGGCGATGCGGGTGAACGGCCGGATCTGCTTGCGCACGATCGGCTCGCCCTCGCGCACGAGCGGCAGCGTGGCCGCGTTGGCGGGCGCGATCTGGCGGACGGCCGGCCGCAGCGCGTCGAGCGTCGGGCCGAGCTCGCGGGCGAACGGATCGAGCTTGGTGAGCGTGCGCTGGGTCTGGCGCAGCGTGCCGGGCAGCTCGGCAACGGCCTGGGAGATGTTGGTGTTCTGCGAGGCGAAGGCGTCGAAGACCTGGTTCGAGGTCCGGACCAGGCGAGTCAGCTCCTGGTCCTTCGAGCCGAGCGCGCGCACGAGCACCCCGTAGTTGTGGATCAGGCGGCGCAGGTTGTGGCGGCGGCTTGCGACCGCAGTGGAGACCTTGGCCAGGTCGCGGTGGAGCGGGCCGAAGCGCGCGAACGTCTCCTGCAGGTTTCCGCCGCGGCCCTTGAGCCCCTTGCCGGCGCCGGAGATCAGGAGCCGCAGGTAATCGCGCGTGTCCGCGTCGAGCGCCGACAGGAACTCGTCCGGGTCGATGTCCGGAGCCGTGTTCTCCACCGGGATCGACTGGTTCTCCGCGAGCGGCTGGCCGTCGCCCGGGTCGACCTCGATGAACATGTCCTTGACCCCGGTCTTCGAGCGCAGCAGCGCCGTGGCGTCACGCCTGATCAGGTGCTTGTACTTCGGGTCGATCTGGAGGTTCACTACGGCCTTGCCGTCCTTCAGGTCGACCTTGCCGATCTGGCCCACCTCGACGCCGGCCACGCGCACCGTCTGGCCCTGGCCCGGAGTGACCGCCTGGGCGTCGGGGAGCACGACCTTGAGCTGGAACGCCTTCTTCTGCACGAGCGGGAAGCGCAGGCGCTCGTTGGAGAGGATGTAGGCCCCCACGGCGAGAGCGAGGATGAACAGCGCGATGACCGCGAGGAAGTCGCCGAGGTGCTTGCGGATGGCGGTGCTCATCGGCCCTCCCGCTCCCTCTTCTTGCGCAGGAGGTAGCGCTTGACCATCTTGTCGCGCTTGGTCTGGAGCTCGTTCAGCAGCGTGTACGCGCGCTCGAGCGGCTTGGCCTTGAAGTGGGTCACGCCCCATGAGCGCGGGATGTGACTCGCGAACTGGTTGGTCGGCGCCGACGGCGCGTTCAGGTTGGGCGGATCCTGCGTCTCGCAGGGCACGTCCGGACGTCGCGGCGGCGGCTGGTCGATGTTGGCGGCGGGCGCCGGCTGGACGGCCTTGGGCAGCGGGATGGCTGAGGTGTGGAAGTCCTGGTTGTTGCCCTCTGACAGGCGGCTCTCACCCGAGAGGCCGGGGAACGAGCGCTGGATCTGGTAGCGGACGAGCTGGTTGGTGTTGCCGTTGGCGCCGTCGGGGCCGACCACGTTCGGAATCGGGCTGCGGATGAACGGGATGAGGACGTTGTTCGTGCAGGCGGAGAGCGCGCGCGCCTGGGTGAGCACCGGGACGCTCGTCCGGTTGAGGCTCACGAGGTTCGGCGTCTGCTCGCGGAGCTCCGAAGCGAGGCCGCGCAGCTCGCTCGGCCGCATGAGCAGCCGCACCTGCCGGATGAACGGCAGCGCGGCGTCGAGGGTCGGCCCGGAGGAGCGGGCGCCCGGCAGCGCGTCGATGGAGAAGGCGCGCAGCGACGGCAGGGCGTCGTTGAGCGAGGCCAGGGCCGGCTGGGCGGCGCGGAGCGTGTCGCGCAAGGCCGGCACCGAGGCCGACAGCGCCTGGTCCTGCGATGCGAAGGCCGCGGCGGTGGTGTTGAAGTTGGTCACGAGCCCCTGGAGCGCGCCCTCGTCGGCGTCGAGCGCCGCGAACGTGCGCTGCTGGCCCTTGAGCACGCGCTGGAGGTCGCTGTGCGGCTGCTCACCGAGCGTGGCGTCGTTGGCCAGCGCCGAGTTCTTGTAGGCCGGCTCCCAGTACCGGATCGACTGGTTGAAGCCGGCGGCCCCCTTGCCCGAGAGGCCCTTGGAGTACTCGCGCAGGAAGACCTTGAGGTCGTCGCGCGTGTCGGACTGGAGCGCCGTGAGCAGCTGCCCGAACTGCACCGGCGCCGCGGTGTGCTGGATCGGGATGGTGCCGCCGTCCTTCATCGTCGGCGCCGACGGCGACCCCGGCGACAGGTCGACGAAGAAGTTGCCCTCGAGGAAGATCCTCGTCCGCACCTTCACGGTCGCGTCCTGATGGATCGGGAGACCCTTCTTCTTGATCTCCATCGTCACCTTGGCGGCGCCGTCGCCCTCGGACAGCGCCTCGACCTTCTTGACCTTGCCCACGTCCACGCCGGCGATCCGGACCGGGGAGTTGGGCTTCAGGTTGTTGACGTTGTCGAAGACAGCGTGCAGCTCGTACGGGTGCGAGAACGGGTTGGTCTTCGTGAAGCCGAAGTAGGTGAGCAGGGAGAGCAGCACGATCGCGATCACGCCCGCCCGGAAGTTCGGGATGCCGGGCCCGCGGCGGCCGGTCTGCTTGCCGCGCGCCATCAGGGCACGTCCTTCAGGTTGTTGATCCCGAGGGCCTTGGTCACGAACGTGGGGCCGGACAGGATCGGATAGTTCGGGTCGGTGATCGAGGCGTTGCCGCCGGCCGGGGTGCCGTCGGACAGCTCGCCGGCGCCGTAGCGCCCGCCGGTGGTGAAGGGCCCGTTGGGATAGCCCTCCTGGCCGCGCTGGCAGTCCGCGTTGCCCTGCGCGTCGATAGCCGCGTACGGCATGAGCGGCGCCTGGATGCGGTGCGCCGGCTGGCCCATGAACGTGGCCGTCTGCGCCTTCTGGCCGGGCAGGATGTCGACGTTGCGCGACGACTCGAGCGTGCCGTAGTTATTGGGCTGGAAGAGGTTGACGAACTTCAGGCCCTGGTTCTGCGTGGTGCCCGACTTGTCCATCGACAGCTGCGACATGTGCTCGCTCAGGCCCGTGAAGAAGTAGCCCGCGTAGTTGCAGACGGTCTGGAACGGCGCCAGGTACTCGACGGCCGGCCGGGTCACGGTGAGGGCCGTGTCGAGGTCCCTGAGCGTGAGCAGCGTGGTCGGATCATGGAAGCGCTTGAAGACCTCCTTGGCGAGGTCGCGCAGGTCGCGGTTGAGCCCGACGGTCCGCGGGAGGATCGGGGTCCCGACCTTGAGGGCTCGGTTGATCAGCGGCAGCGAGACCGGAAGCTGCTGGACGGCCGGCCGCAGCCGCGTCGAGAGGTCGGCGAAGTCCGCGAGGAAGGGCCGCTGCACGCGGAAGGAGGAGATCGCCACGTCCTCGGTGCCCGGGCTCTTCTCGATCGTCGCTTGGAGGGCGGCGGGGTCGCGGGAGATCGCCTCGAAGGTGTCGGCCATCTCGGTGAAGAGCACGGCGTTGATGTGCGCGACCGGCGCCACCTGGGCGGCGGAGCGGCCGAGCTGGAGGAAGAACTGGTCGAGGTGCGTGTCCGGGTCGGCCAGCGACTTCATCACCGGCGTCAGGTACTTGAAGAACGGGTTGAGCGCCTCGATCGCCGTGTTGATCGACCGGCCCCTGCCGGTGAAGGCGTCGCCGAAGCCCTCGGTGGCGGTGCGGATGTCCTGGCGCGTCCGCGGCTGGAAGGTCGAGAAGACGTCCTCGAGCTCGAGCGGCTGGGAGCTGTTCTTGAGGGGCACGGTGTCGCCGGCCTGGAACGTCTGCTGGGAGCGCCCCGGCGTCAGCTCGACGTACTTGAGCCCCAGGGCCGAGCGCGGCCGCACCCGCAGCTTTGTGTCGACGCTGAGCGGCTTGACGACCTTGTCGAGCTTGAGCTGCACGAAGGCCACCGACTTGCGCTTGCCCTTCACGGTCACCGTGCGCGGCTTGATGTCCTGCACCACGCCCACGCGGAAGCCGCCTGTGCGGACCTCGTTGCCCTTGACGAGCTTGTCGCCGGAGGGCAGCTCGGCATTCAGGTCATAGGTCGGCACGAACGGCAGGCCCCGGTTGGCGTTGTAGGCGATGAAGACGGCGATGATCGCGATCAGCACCGTCACCGCCCCGACCAGGACCGGCGAGGCGACCAGGGAGGCTGTTCCGCGGCGGCGGCTCATGACCCGAGGAGGAAGTCGAGGAGGCCTTCACTGGTGCGCGGGCTCTCGCCCTGCACGCCGCCGCCGGTGACGTTCGGCAGCGACGGGACCGGGAGCTTGCCGCGACCCTTCTTCGGCGCGAGCTGGTCGAGCAGCTGCTTGACCCGCGGCGGCAGCTGAATCTGCGGCTTCGAGATGTCGCGCTGGCCGGGCAGCGGGGCGGCGTCGACCTGGCCGGCGTGGCGGCGCTCGCCGACGTGGCCGGCGGGCTGGGCCGCCTCCCGCCGGAGCGTGGCGAGGGTGCGCGGGCTCGAGGTGAAGTCCGGCGCGGTGATGCCCGGCAGGTTCGGCCCGAGCCACTGGCTGCACTTGTCGAAGACGGCCTTGTCGTGCGGGTTGCTCAGGTCGAAGTGCGTGTGGAGCGTCGCGCAGTCGGTGTCGGCGAAGATCGAGACCCGGAGCAGGTGGCTCACGTTGTCGTAGCCGTTGATCGACTCGCCCTGCCAGAACGGGTAGTTGAGGAGAGCCTCGAAGCCGGTGAACCCGTGCTTGTCGCCGGGGCCGATGTGCGTCGGGTCGGGGGCCGGCGGCCCGCCGACGACAGCCCGGGGGTCGTTCGAGTCGATCGCCCGGTCGCGCTCGTCCAGGGTCTGGAGGAACTGGCGCAGCGGCTTGAAGGTCGGCTTGGCCTTGGGCGCGAGCTTGCTCAGCTCGGAGATCTCCTGCGTGCCCTCACGGAACGCCTTGGTCCCCTGGGCCGAGGCCTCCCCCAGCGTCCGGAGCGCCGGCCGGGAGGCCTGCGAGAAGGGACCGAGCCGCGTGAAGAAGGTCCGCAGGCTGGGGCTCGCCTGGCGGAGGTCGCCGAGCAGCGGCTGCTGGGCGTCGATGAGGTTCTCGAGCCTGGCCATGGTCGGCCGCAGCTCGGCCAGGAACGTCGGCAGGCGGCGGAAGCCCTCGCGGATCGCCTGGCTGCGCGAGGCGGAGATCTCGGCGGTGTCGCCGGCCTCCTTGACCCAGCGCACGACGTCGGAGCGGTTGTTGTTGAGCTCGCCGATCACCGTGTCCGAGTCGCGGATGAAGTTCGCGATCACCTGGTTCTGCCGGCCGAGGACTCCGAGCACCCGGGTCGTCTCCCGGAGGCCCGGGTCGGAGCGCTTGAGCACCGCCTGGAGGTCCTGCGGGCGGCCGGCCAGACCGGTGCCGAGCTCGTCGATGATGAAGCGCAGCCGCTCCCTGTAGGGGCGGCGCATGATGTTCTGGACGAGGTCCGTGGGGATCGTCGAGGCCGTCTGCTTGACCGGGACCATCCCGCTGCCGTCCGTCGGCAGCTTCTTGGACGACGTGCCCGGCTGGCAGTCGACGTAGTACTCGCCGATCAGCGACTGCGGCTTGACCTCGCAGGATGCGTCCGAGCGGAAGTCGTCGAAGCCGGGCTCGGAGATCTCCGCGGTCACGACGGCCTCGGGGTGGTGCCCCTTGTGCTTGATGATGTCGAACGACGTCGTCTTGCCGGCGCGCACGCCGCCGACGCGGAAGTCGCCGCCCTGGACCAGGCCGAAGGCGTTGTCGAGCACGATCTTGTACTTGCGCTTCTTGCTCGTGTCGGAGGCCCCGGTGAGCACGAAGGCGCCTGCCACGACGGCCGCGACGACGACGAGAGCGAGCAGCCGCCTCACGGGACGTTCCCCACCGAGCGGTCGGAGTCCTTGCACTGGAGCCTGTCCTGCTCCTCCTGGCTGAGCACGTTCGAGCCGTCGGATGCCGGCGCCTCGGCCGAGCCCGGGCAGCGCTTGTACTGGTGCTGGCGCGGCGGCCCGCCCTCGACCACAGGCGGGCCGTTTCCGTTCGTCACGCCGACGTTCTCGGCAAGCGAGATGAAGCCGCGGCCCATGGCGCCGAGCGCGTCGAAGCCGCCGCCCGTGGTGGAGAAGTCGTCGAGCCAGCCGAGGAAGTCGGTGGAGTAGGGCCGCGCGAAGCTGAACTCGGTCGCGCCCTCCGGCAGGGCCTTGGCGGACTCCTGGAAGGCACCCTTCGTGGTGCCCACGCTCACGTTGTGGCCGCCGGGGGCGTAGCTGCGCCTCTTCGTCTCAACCGCGATGTCGGCGAGCGGCGGGACGGTGTGGAGGAAGTCGATCAGGTCGTTGTTGCGGCCGCTGTGGCGGATCGCCACAGACAGGTCGCGGACGGTCGGGCCCGCGTCGTGGGCCAGCGCCCTGGCCTGGTCGAGGAAGGGGCCGAGCTTCCTGGCGACCGGCTTCGAGGCGTCGACGAGCGGGTCGACGTCGTTCAGGGCGGCGCGCAGGTTGACGAAGGTCGTGTTGGCCCGGCGCATGAACGGCGGCAGCCGCTCGATCGACTCGGCCAGCGCGGCCTTCTGGTCGCCGAGGGCGCGGGTGGTCGTGTTCAGGTTGCCGATGAGCCCGGCGAGGTCGTCACGGCGGTCGGCGATGGTGGTGACGAGCCGCGAGCTGTCGACCAGGAAGCGCTCGAGCACCGGCGTGTCCCGGGTCAGCTCGCTGAACAGACGGCTCGAGGTGGCGAGCGCCGGATTGAGGTACTGGAAGCCGACGTTGGCCTGCTCGCCGCGTGCGTGGAACTGGCGGGCCTGGTTCTTGAAGAACCCCTGGAGGCTCTTGCGGGTGGCCGGGTCGAGCGTGTTGAAGAGCTCGTCCAGGTCGACCGCGGTGGTCGTCTGGTCGGCGCCGATCTTGCCGCCATCGTCGATCGCGGCCGACCCGTTGGGAGGAATCTTCAGGTCGACGTAGCGGTTGGCGATGCCCGACTGGGAGAACTGCCGGATCGTGGCGTGGGTCCCGACCCGCAGCGGCTTGTGCTCGTCGTCGACCTTCATCTTGACGTCGGCCTGGCCGTTGTCGGTGATCGAGATGCTCTCCACCGAGCCGACCGGCACGCCGCCGATCTGAACGGGGTTGCCCTTCACCAGCTGCCCGCCGTTGGCGAAGGTCGCGGTTACTTCGTAGGAGTTGCCTCCGGAGCCGAAAAGAACGATGGCGACGAGGGCGACGGCAGCAATAACCGCACCTAGTGCGGCCACGCGTCCGACCCCGCTGACCGATCGCATCGTCCCTGCGTTCTCCTCCCGCCCGATCGCTCACGCCGTACGTGGCGAACAAGTGACGATCGAGCGAGGCGCAATCCTTACAGAAACCGGCGACCCCAAGCGCAAGTTCCCGTTGCGCCCAGGAGGAGGATTGTTAAGCCCGTTTTAAGAGGGGCCCGACCCCTATTCGGTGTCAGGCTCCTCCGAGCCGGGCCAACTGCCCGTCATGCCGGCGAATGCCCTGCGTGCGCCGTGGTCCGCGGCGGCCCGAGTGGCCCGGAAGATCGCGCCCTCGAGAGCCGTCGCCGCGATCAGCTTTGCCCAGGAGATCCGGCGGTACTCGCTCTCCGGAGGGTCCTGGTCGTCGATCAGCTCCCAGACCTGATCGAACACCTTCCTGGCGAGGAAGCCGGCGATCAACCCGCAGATGATGCTGAAGGGGGCGAAGAGGATGCGGGACACGGCCCCAGTATTGCGAAGCCAGTGCCCGGGGCGGGATTCGAACCCGCATGCCCGTTAGGGCAGGGGTGTTTAAGACCCCCGCGTATCGCCAGTTCCGCCACCCGGGCCTCTCAATCGTAGGCCCAGACCGCAACTTGGCCACTGCTACCGTGTCGAACCAGCAGCGGACCCCTGTCCGCAGGTCTCGGCGTGGAAGCTTCCGCACTCCGACATACAGCGCGGCTGCCGGCTCTCGCCGGGCGCTCGCCTCTCCTTCGGCTCCAGAGCGACGAGAAGCTGATCCAGCTCATTCGCCGCGGCCATCACGGGGCCTTCGAGGCGCTCGTCCAGCGCTACCAGCCGCGGCTCCTCGCCTTCTGCCGGCACATGCTCGCCTCGCAGGAGGACGCCGAGGACGTGCTCCAGGAGGTCTTCGCGGCCTCCTTCAACGCGATCTGCGCCGACGAGCGGCCGATCAACGCCCGGCCCTGGCTCTACCGGATCGCCCGCAACCGCTGCCTCAACCACCTGCGCCGCCCGCAGCCGGCCGGGCAGGACTCGATGGACATCTTCGAGCGCGACGGCGGCGCCAGCACCGCGGACACGGTGCACAAGCGCGAGGAGTTCCTCCACCTCGTCGCCGACGTCGGCGAGCTCCCCGAGACTCAGCGCACCGCGCTGCTGCTCCGCGAGATCGACGCGCTCTCCTATGACCAGATCGCAGAGGCGATGGACACCACGGTGCCGAGCGTCAAGTCGCTCCTCGTGCGTGCGCGCGTTTCGCTGGCGGAGGCGGCCGAGGCACGGCTGCTCACCTGCGAGGAGGTCCGGCTCGAGCTCGGCCAGGTGGCCGAGGGCCTGGCCAAGACGTCCGCCCCCGCCCGGCGCCACCTGCGCTCGTGCGAGCGCTGCCGCGTGTTCCGGGTCGAGCTCCGCAAGACGAGCAAGGCCCTCGCCGCGATCTACCCCGTCGGGCCGCTCGTCTTCCTCAAGAAGCTCTCGCTCGCCAAGCTCGGCATCGGCGGCGCGGCCTCCGGGGCCGCTGCCTCCGGTGGTGCGGGCTCGGCGGGGATAGCCGGGACCGCGGCCACCGCCGCCGGCGGCATCACCGCGGGCGGAGCGGTCTCGGCCGGGGTCGGCACGATCGCCACCAAGGCCGCCGCCGGCGTGGCCGCCGCCGCGATCGTCACGGCCGGCGCCGTGGAGGTCCACCACGCGACGGTCACCCAGCCCGTCGCCCCCGGCCCGGTGGCGAGCGTCGCGCCCAAGGTCGCTCCCAAGCCCGTTGCTCCGGCGCCGACGGCGCCGAAGGTCGTGAGGAAGGCCGACCCGAAGGCCAACCCGGAGCCGAAGCCGGAGGCCCGGCCCGCGAGCACCCCGCCGGCGCAGCCCGCGGCGACCCAGCCCCCGGCGGCTGCCCCCAAGCCCGCGTCCCCGACGGCGACTCCGCCGGTCGCGCCGCCCGCCGTCGAGGAGGACCACTCGACCGTGACCCTCCCCCCGCCCTCCGACTCGCCCGAGCAGGCGCCCCCGCCCAGCGAGGCGCCGCAGTCGACCACCACGCCTCCGCCGTCGACCACCCCGCAGGACCAGCCGAGCGGGGACGGCGACACCGCGCCCAACTCGCCGCAGAGCCCTCAGCCGGCCGACGGCTGAGCCGCCCCGCCCGTCCCCGCTAGCCTGCCCGGCGGCGTGGCGACCTTCGACGAGTTCCTCCAGATCGACATGCGCGTCGGCCGCGTGACCCGGGTCGAGGAATTCCCGGAGGCGCGCGTTCCGGCCTGGAAGCTGTGGATCGACTTCGGGCCGGAGATCGGCGAGCGCCGCTCGTCCGCCCAGATCACCCACTACGCGCGCGAGGAGCTCGAGGGGACGCTGGTCGTGGGAGTGGTGAACTTCCCGCCGCGCCGCGTCGCCACCTTCGACTCCGAGGTCCTGGTCATGGGCGCGCTCGACGACGAGCAGGGCGTGGTCCTGCTGCGCCCCGATCGCCCGTGCGCGCCGGGCGACAGGATCGGCTAGCCGTGCAGCGGCCGTCGCTCGTCACGAGCTCCGGAGGGCCGGCGGAGCTCGCCGATGCGGCCCGGCGCGCCGAGGCGGCGGGCTTCGAGTCCGTCTGGGCCACCGAGTTCTACGACCGCTCCGCGACCGTCGCGCTGGCCGCGATGGCCGAGGCGACCTCCGAGATCGAGCTCGGCAGCGCGATCGCCTACGCCTTCGGGCGCACGCCCGTGGTGCTGGCCGCCGAGGCGCGCGACCTCGACGAGCTCTCGGGCGGGCGGCTCACCCTCGGCCTCGGCACCGGCACCCGCCGCATGCAGCAGGACTGGCACGGGCTCGACGGCGAGCACCCGGCCAGCCGGATGGAGGAGCTCGTCCCGCTTCTGCGCCGGCTCTGGCGGCTGCACGAGGGGCCGATCGAGCACGAGGGCCGCTTCTACCGGCTCGATGTCCAGCCCACGGCGCCGCCGCGGCCCCCGGTCCGCGACGACATCCCCGTCTACATGGCGGGCGTCAACCCTCGCATGATCCAGTCCGCCGGCAAGGTCGCAGACGGCCTGGTGGGACACCCGCTGTTCACGCCCGAGTACGTGGAGCAGGTGGCACGGCCGGCACTGGGCGACGGGCCGATCGCCGGCTACATCACCACCTCGGTGGCGGACGACCGCGAGGAGGCCCGCCGCGCCGCGGCCGCGATCATCGCCTTCAACTCGACCGTGAAGACCTACCGCAAGGTGAACGAGGTGAGCGGCTTCGAGAAGCAGGCGGAGGCGGTCCGCGAGGCCTGGACCCGGCGCGACTTCGACGGGATGGCCGCCGCCGTGACCGACGAGATGATCGACTCGATCTCGCTGGCGGGCACGCCCGACGAGGTGCGCGAGCGCTTCGCCGAGCGCTGGGACGGGGTCTACGAACGGCCGCTTTTGTGGCCGCCGGCGTTCCGCGGCGAGGAGGGCGTCAACGCGCTGATCGACGCCTTCGAGACCGACGCTTGATGTCTCGCGAGAACGTGGAGCTCGTCCGCAGGATCTTCGAGACCGGGGCGGGGCTCAGGCAGTCGCCGGCGCCAGCCCGATGACCTTCAGCCGCCGCTCCAGGCACTTCATGGCGAAGGCGCGGGTCTCCTCGATCCCGTAGCCAAGCGGCTCGATCCCCTGCTCGCGCGCCCAGCGGGGCTCGAGCACGCCGTCGGCGGCCGGGCCGCACTCGACGAGCGTCCGCTGGATCGCGTCGCGGTAGCGGTCGTCGGCCTGCGCCATGTCGCGGAGGAAGCGGGCGCCGAAGGCCACGTGACGGTGCTCGTCGCGGGCGATGTTGTTGAAGCCCTCGACGAAGCCGGGCAGCGTGCCGACCTCCTCGTTGTAGTCGATGATGAAGTGCTGCCCGGTCAGGGCGAGCATCCCCTCGATGATCATGTGGTAGAGCGTCACGGTCTCCACCAGGAGCTCGAGGTTGGATGGATCCCGCGCCAGCCCGTTGACCTTGTCCTTGAGCAGCTCGTCGAAGAGGACGTTGAACTCCGGGTTGACGTGCTCGCTCGTCTCCGCGAGACGGTCCTGGAGGTTGTCGGACTCGAGCACCCCGACCTCCTCGTAGAAGCGGTTGAAGAACTGCACGTGGCGCGCCTCGTCGGCGATCTGGGTGCAGAGGAAGACGCGCATCTCCTCGGTCGGCGCGGCCCGCATCATCGGCCCGAGCTCCTCCGCGACCTTCTGCTCGCCGATAAAGAAAGAGGAGAGCCCGTACATCCGCTGGAAGCGCTCCTCCTCCGGGATGCGTTCGTGCCAGTCGATCCGGTCCTGCGTGAAGTCGATGTCCTGGGTGCGCCACTGCTGGCGCTCCCAGAGCAGGTAGAGCTCGGCGTAGCCGAGGAGGTTGACCTCGCCGCGGTCCGCCGACTCCTGAAGCGCGGGGTCGCTGGTGGCCTGGAAGTCCTCTCGCTCGGTGCGCTGGATCGCGGGCTCCGTCACGACGGCTCTCTCCTCTGCTCGCCCTAGGGTCGACGGTCAGCCTAGCGAACGACTGGCTGGCCGGCCAACTCAGCTACGGCCCGGGCTCGGCGGTCGCCTCGACCCGGACGGCGTTGCCGCCGTCGGCGGCCGTGCCGGCGAGGACCTTGCCGGGCCGCAGGCCGGCGAAGTCCGCGCTGGCCGACCGCTTGGAGCCGCTCACCTGGACCAGCCGGCCCTTGAAGCGCAGCGCGTACGACCCCCCGTCGCCGGAGCTGAGCACGACCCGGATGGCGATGAAAGACGGCACGCGGATCACGGTCGGGCGAATGCGGCCGCCGTTGCCCGTGAACAGCGCCTGCGTGCGCGCAGGCTCCTCGTCGCCGCCGCCGCCAGGCTGGTTCTCACCGGTCGACGTCTGCGTCGTCTTGGTTGTGTTGGTGCCGGTGGGCGTCGTGGCGGTGGCGGTCGGCGTGGTCTCCGTCGCGGTCTTCTCCGTCGCCGTCGTGCCGCTGCTCTTGTCGTTGGAGCCCTCGGAGTCGCCGCCGCAGCCCGCGAGCAGGAGCGCGGCGACGGCGACTACGGCCACGGAAGCGCGGATCAAACCGGCGCGTTGGTCTTCCGGAACGGCTTGTGAGCAATGACACGATGCACGCTCGGCCATGGACACACGGTAATCGGCTGGTGGGGCTCGACCTCGAGCGCCGGCGGGTCTGGGTCGCCGGCCAGCGCGTGCATCATGGACTGACGGGCTTCCTCTTCGCGGCGGCCGGCATCGCCCTCATGGCGCATGACTGGAAGGACCGCCCGTTCTGGTTCCAGCGGGGCGCCGGATAGGCGCCAGAGGCAGTAGCGCAATCGCGAGGAAGCCGAACGCGGCCGCGCGCGGGGCCAGCACGCCGACGAGCAGGACAACACCGTAGAAGAGGATCGGCCGGGTGCGCTCTGCGGCAGCGACGACGTCGTCGCGGCGCACACCCTCCTGTAGGAGGCTGCCGCGCCGCGCGACATGCCTGACGATCGCGTGGAACACGGCCGAGATGGCGAACAGCGTCGTCCCGTAGAAGAGGACGGCCGGGCGCTCGGCGCTCGTCCTTGTGATCGCCTCGGCCATCAACTTCGTCGGGAAGGGCAGGAACGAGACCACCAGCAGCAGCGCGAGGTTCAGGCGGAGCACCGTCTGGTCGGCGTAGCGCAGCCGCCGCATGATCCCGTGGTGGAGGAGCCAGAGCCCGCCGATCGTGAGGAAGCTCGTCACATAGGCGAGGTAGGACGGCCACTGGTCGACGATCCCCTTCCAGAGGTTGTCGAAGGCGCTCTCGGGAACCGAGATCTCGAGCACGAGCAGCGTGACAGCGATCGCGAACACGCCGTCGCTGAAAGCCTCGAGCCGAGCGGTGGGGAAGCGGTCCTCGATGCCCCTCCTTTCGGCCCACCCGGGCGCGTTCCTACGTACACTCGACCGCGGTGTCCGGACGGCTCGCGAGCGCTGTGGTGGTCCTCGTCCTGATCGCCCTGCCGGCTCCCGCGGCGGCCGCCACGCCGGCGAGCTGCGGAGTCCCGGGGCCAAGCCAGTCGTTCACCGGCCACTTCAGCGCGTCGCAGCAGGGCGCCTACGTCTTCGTCCCGTTCAACGTGCCCGGCGGCACCACCCAGGTGCGCGTCGCCTACTGCTGGGACGACTCGAGCGGGACCAGCGACCACACGCTCGACCTGGGCGTCTACCAGACCCGGCCCGACCCGGCACGGCCCTGGGGCATGGCCGACTTCCGCGGCTGGGGCGGCTCGGGCTACCGCGACGTGACGATCACCCCGCAGGGGTTCTCGAGCGAGGCGCAGTACGACGCGAACCGAAAGGCCTACGTCCCGGGGCGCACCACGCGCTCGTTCGTCCCCGGCCCCATCCCCTCCGGTCAGTGGGCGGCGGAGCTCGGCCTGGCGAACATCGACCCGACCGACCTCGACGGCGTCAACTATCGGGTCGAGGTGAAGTACTACAACGACCCCTCCTTCGACGACGATCCCTACACCAGGCCGAAGCACGACTCGCGTCCCGTCCGCCGCGGCGCGGCCTGGTACGCGGGCGACTTCCATGTGCACGCCGAGCACTCGGGCGACGCCCAGGCCAGCTTCACCGACGTCCTGAACTACGCCTTCAAGCCCAAGTCGAGCGGCGGCCCCGGCCTCGACTTCGTGGCCATCACCGACCACAACACCGGCACCGGCTGGCCCGAGGAGGACCGCAGGCGCTCGGCCCACCCTCGCAACCTGATCCTCCGCGGCGAGGAGGTCACGACCTACCACGGCCACACGAACAACATCGCGAGCGGCGTGGAGCCGGACTACCGCACGGGGCCGCTCTACCAGCGCCGGGCCGACGGGTCGCTGGCGCTGGTGCGCGGCTCCCGGCCCGTCTCGACGGTCTTCGACACGGTGAACGCCGCGGGCGGCATCACCCAGATCAACCACCCGACGATCTTCCCGTCGCCGCCGTTCCCGTCGAACCTGTGCCGCGGCTGCTCGTGGACGCACAGCGAGGCCGACACCAACTACTCCAAGGTCGACTCGATCGAGGTCGCCACCGGTCCGCAGAAGGTGAGCGGCGCCCCCAACCCGTTCGTCAACACCGCGATCGACTTCTACGACGCCCAGCTGAAGAAGGGCCATCACATCGCCGCGGTAGGCGGAAGCGACGACCACAGCGCCGGCACGGGCACGGGACCAACCGACGCGCCGATCGGGCAGCCCACGACCGTCGTCCGCGCCTGCGACCTCTCCGAGCAGGGCGTGCGCCGGGCGGTCGAGGCCGGCCACACCTACGTGAAGGTCGGCGGGCCCCGAGCGCCCGACCTGAGGTTGACGGCCCGGCCGCAGGGCTCGAGCACACCGACGGCCATCCTGGGCGACACGCTCCACACGAAGAAGCCCGTCGCCTTCCGAGCGACCGTGACCGGCGCCGGCACGGGCTACGCGCTCGAGGTGGTGAAGAACGGCTCCGCGGTCCAGACGGTGCCGCTCACGAGCGGGAGCAGCACGACCGGCTTCACTTCGAGCGGGCCGGGCTTCTATCGGCTCCAGGTGATGCAGGGCGCGCTCGTGAGCGACGTCTCGAGCCCGATCTGGGTCAGCACGGCCGCCGGCCCGCGGCCCGACGGCGGACGCTGCCCGGCCAGCGGCCTCCCGCGCCTACGGGTGGGCTTCGGACGCTACGGGCCCACCCGCGTCCGCCACTCCCGCTTCAAGATCCGCTGCCGCATGAGCGGGCGCGGGCGGCGCAACTGCCGGATCCGCGCCCTGGCCCACGTGCGCGGCCACCTGCGCACGATCGCCTACAAGCGCGTGGTGGTGCGGCGGCGCAGCAAGGTCGCCACGCTCAAGCTCAACCGGCGCGGGCGCCGGCTACTGGCCCACCATCGCCGCGTGCGGGTGCGCATCAAGCTGCGCGCCAGCGCGCACGGCTACCGCACGGGCAGGGCCTCGAAGCGCTTCAGGCTGCGCCGCTCGCGCCCCCGCTAGGCCGGCCTCACGACCGGATTGAGCTGACTTCCTACCCAGCCGTCGTTCGCGGCGGCGCCGCCGCTAGGCGCTGTGGGTCTCCCCCGGCTGCAGGATCACGACCTCGCTCGCGCTCACGTCCGACTTGAAAGCCTCGGCGTCGGTCTCGATCGGTGGGAACGTGTCGTAGTGACAGGGGATCACCTGCGAGGCGCCCACCAGCTCGGCCGCCTTGACCCCGTCGTGGCGGTCCATCGTGTAGTGGCCCCCGATGCACATCAGCGCGACGTCGATCTGGTCGCGGTCGCTGACCAGCTTGAGGTCGGAGAAGAGCGCCGTGTCGCCGAGGTGGTAGATGGTCTTGCCGCCGAGATTGATCACGAGGCCGGCCGGCGTGTTGACCGTGCCGCTCGGCGTGGTCGAGGTATGCCAGGCGGGCACCAGCCGGACCCAGCCGCCGTCGAACTCCACGGTGCCGCCGAGGTTCGGGTCGGCCACGTTCTCGATGTCGTTCTCGGAGAGCTCGCCGGCCAGCTCGACGATCGCCACGCACTGCGCGTTCGTGCGCTTGGCGATGTCGACCACGTCGCCCCAGTGGTCCTGGTGCCCGTGGGTCAGGAAGATGTGCGTCGGGTCGACGTCTCCCGCCTCGACCGCGGCCTTGGGGTTCCCCGTGAGGAACGGGTCGATCAGGACCCGTGTGTCCCCGTCGCTCAACTCGAAGCAGGCATGTCCCAGGAAGCGGATGTCCATGTGATCCCTTTCTTCAGTTCTGATCCAGTTCCCTAGCCAGTTCCCAGCCCACGGCCACGCCTACCAGCATTCCCATGCGCGCCTCGTCGGCGAGCAGGGTGCGCATCCGCGTGGCGCGCTCGTCCGGGTCGACGGCGTCGGCCGCAGCGCGGACCTCCGCCTCGTGCGACTCGCCGAACCAGCCGCCCTGCTCGAGCGCGTCGGCCAGGATCCGCTGTAGCTGGGGCGCGATCGCCGACAGCCGCTCCTCCGCGCCGCGGAAGCGTTCGGGCTCGGAAAGCGCGGCAACGGCGGCCTCCAGCTGCTCGTCCGTGAACACGGGCGGGATACTACGTCGGTGAAGCTGACCGCTCTCTCGCACGGCGCCGGCTGCGCCTGCAAGCTGCCGGCCGCCGAGCTGCACGCCCTGCTCGAGGACCTGCCGCTCCCCCGCAACGACGACGTGCTGGTGGCCGCCGACACGGCCGACGACGCCGCCGTCTACCGGGTGGCCGACGACCTCGCGCTCGTTTCCACCGCCGACTTCTTCACCCCGATCGTCGACGACCCCTACGACTTCGGCCGCATAGCCGCGGCCAACGCGCTGTCCGACGTCTACGCGATGGGCGGGCGGCCGCTGACCGCTCTCAACCTCGTGGCCTGGTCGCTCGAGAGCCTGGGCTCCGAGCTGCTGCGCGAGGTGCTCCGCGGCGGCGCCGACGTGGCGGGCGAGGCCGGCGTGGCCGTGGTGGGCGGCCACTCGATCGACGACCCCGAGCCCAAGTTCGGGATGGCCGTGACCGGCACCGTGCACCCCGAGCGGCTCGTGCGGAACTCCACCGCCCGCGCCGGCGACGAGCTCTTCCTCACCAAGCCCGTGGGCGGCGGCGTGGCCTCGACGGCGTTGAAGCGCGGGCTGGCCACGAACGGGGACGCGATCGAGGTGATGACCCGGCTCAACCGCGATGACGCGGCCGCGGCCGTGGCCGCCGGCGCAAGCGCGATGACGGACGTGACCGGGTTCGGCCTGCTCGGCCACCTGCACGAGCTGACCGGCGCCAGCGGCCTCGCGGCCGAGCTCGAGGCGGACGCGGTGCCTGCCATCGAGGGAGTGCTGGCTCTGCTCCGCTCCGAGGAGCCGCCGATCGCCGGCGGCAGCAGGCGCAACCGCGACTGGGTCGAGCCGCACGTGGACTGGTCGGAATCAGTGCCCGAGGAGCGCCGCTGGCTCCTCTGCGACGCGATGACCTCCGGCGGCCTGTTGGTGGCGGCGGCGCCCGGCGCCGGCGCCCCGGGCACGCGCATCGGCCGCCTGCTGGAGGGCGAGGCGGGCCGGATCTTCGTCGGTCAGTAAGCCGTCCGGCGGGTGAAGATCGGCAGCGCGGGCGCCAGCACGGCGCCGGCGAGCGCCCCGCCCGCGGCGGCGACGATGTTGGCCTCGTCGACCGCCACCGACAGCAGCACGAGCACCGCGGCGGCCACGTAGACCCCGAGCAGGTCGCTGCCGCGGGCGTCGCCGCGGCGAGCGGCGAGGCGGTCGTCGACGAGCCAGGCCGTCAACAGCCCGAGCGCCGCGCCGTTGGCGCCGGCCACCACCGCGTCCGGCTGGCTCGTGAAGAGCGGCGGAACGTCGACGGCCACGGCCAGGGCACAGCCCGCCGCGCCGGAGAGCACGAAGACGAGCAGCACGGACACGGGCCCGAAGCGGCGCTCCAGCATCGACCCGAACAGCCCCACGGCCGCCAGGGCCACGAACTGGTAGCCGAGCGCGTTGAGGTGCACGAACGGGGCCGCGAACCAGCGCCAGACCTCGTCGGCGCCGGAGTAGACGTCGATCGTGCCCAGGAGCCCGAAGTCGAGGTTCTGATTGGCCGCGTATACGAGCGTGGTGGCGAGCGAGCCCACGATCAGCGCGATCGTCGCCCAGGGGCGGACATCCGGCGCAATGCCCTCGATCTCGTCCGCGCGGAGCCGCGGCAGACGCGGCCGGCGCTTCTTGGCCCGCTTCTCCGTGGGTGCGCCGCGCTCCAGCTTGGGCGCCCTCTTCCGGACCCGCTGGCCGCAGTACGGGCACTCCGTGACGTACGGGCTGACCTCGGACCCGCAGTTCTTGCAGACGACGAACAGGTCAGGCTGGGACACGGCCTCTCAGGGTACCTTCCCCCAGCGGGCCGCTCGTGCCTTATTCGCGCGGGATGTCGACCGTCTCGGGCACCGAGGCGGTGAGGATCTCCCCGACGACCTCGCGCAGGTCGTGGTTGGCCTCGTACACCACGATCTGGCGGGAGGCCCCGTTGCCGCGGTCGAGCAGATCCTCGAGTTCGTCGAGGTCGTCGGCCGAGCCCAGGTCCTCCGCGTGCGGCCGCAGCCGGTCCATGAGGCGGCGCGCCAGCACCCGACCCTGCACTCGCTCCATCTTGGGCAGGTCCACGAGCTCGGCGTCCAGGCCATGGCGCGCGGCGAGCCACTTGTTCTCGTCGAGCATCTCGTATGGGTAGCGCGACAGCCGCTTGCCGGCCTCGAAGTGCTCGGCCAGCTCCTTGACCATGGCCTGGACAAGGGCGGCCAGGGCGATCGTGTGCTCGACCCGGGTCTGCGAGTCCATCACCCGCACCTCCACCGTGCCGAACTTCGGGTGCGGCCTCACGTCGTACCAGAGGTAGGTGTAGTCGGAGATGACCTTGCTCTCGATCATGAACTTGATCCGCTTGGACCAGTCCTCGAAGTCGTCGTAGCGGGGCGGAATCCCCACGCGCGGGAACGCCCGGAAGATCGGCGTGCGGGTCGAGAGGAGCCCGGTCTGGTCGGCGCGCCAGAACGGGGAGTTGGCGGACAGGGCCAGCAGCAGCGGCAGGTGGACGCGCATGCCGTTGACCACGTGGATCGCCTTGTCGGGGTCGTCGAGCCCGACGTGCACGTGGATGCCGAAGATCAGCTCCTGGCGCGCCACGAACTGGAGGCCGGCGACGAGGTCGCGGTAGCGCGGCCGCGAGACGATCCGCTGGTCCTCCCACATCGCGAACGGGTGGGTGCCCGCGGCGCCGATCGCCAGGCCGCGCTCGTTCGCGACCTGCTGAATCTGCCGCCGCAGCGCCCTGAGCTGCGCCCCCGCGTCGGCAGTGCCCTCACAGGGAGTCGTCGCGATCTCGCAGACCGACTCCATCAACTCGGGCTTGACCTCGCCCTCGGTGGAGACGTCCTGAATCGCCGCCAGGAGCCCCTCGATCGAATTCGCGAGCTCCAGCGTCTCCTGGTCGACGATCATGAGCTCCTCCTCGATACCCAGGGTGTACGAGGGGCCCGTGAACCGGTGCTCCACGGCGGTAGCGTAGCCGCGCTACCGGGCGGCGCCTGCGACCGGCCGGCGAGCCACGTCCTCGATCTCGTCCGCCTCGACCGGCGGCGAGAAGAGGAACCCCTGCGCGAACGGACAGCCGCGGTCCCGCAGCCACTCGAGCTGCTCCCGGCGTTCGACGCCCTCGGCCACCACGTCCACGTCCAGCGCCTCCGCCATCGAGAGCATTGCCGAGACGATCGCCGTCGCCTCCGGCTCCGCCACGAGCCCGTCGATGAAGACCCGATCGATCTTGAGGGCGTCGATCGGGAATCGCTTCAGGTAGCTGAGCGATGAGTACCCCGTGCCGAAGTCGTCGAGGACCAGCCGTGGGCCGAGCTCCTTGAGGCGCCGCAGCGTTCCGACCGCGTCGCCCTCCGCGAGCAGGACGTTCTCGGTGATCTCGAGCTCCACGAGCTCCGGATCGAGTTTCGTCTCGTCGAGCGTCCGCCTGAGCAGGTCCACCACGTCGCTGTCGGATACCTGCCGCGGCGACAGGTTGATCGAGATCCCGAGCTTCTTCTTGTCGCCCTTGGCGCGCCAGGAGGCCGCCTCGCGGCAGGCAGCCTCGAGCACCCAGGCGCCGAGCGGCACGATGAGGCCGCTCTCCTCGGCCACGTCGATGAACTCCGACGGCGGCAGCATGCCCCGCTCCGGATGGTCCCAGCGCACCAGCGCCTCCGCCGCCACGACCTCGTCACCCGCCAGCGACAGGACCGGCTGGAAGCGAAGCGTGAGCTCGTCCTCGCCCACGGCTCGGCGCAGCCCGGCCTCGGTCTGGATGCGGCGGACGAGGTTGGCGCGCATCTGCTCGTCGAAGACCTCGAAGCGGCCCTTGCCGCCGCCCTTGGCGCGGTACATCGCGGCGTCCGCGTCGCGCAGCACCTCGGAGGCGGTCGCCCGGCCGGCCTCCACGAACACGAGCCCGACGCTGACGCTCAGATAGTGCATCCGGCCGCCGAGCGCGAAGGGCGCGGTGAATGCGTCGGAGATCCGCTCGGCGATCTGCATCGCCGTCTTTTCCGAGTCGAGGTCCTCGCAGAGGATCACGAACTCGTCGCCGCCGAACCTCGCCACGGTGTCGGCGCCGCGCAGCGCCTGCTGGAGGCGCGGTGGCAGGGCCTTGAGCAGCTCGTCGCCGACACCGTGCCCGAGGCTGTCGTTGACGAGCTTGAAGTCGTCGATGTCGCAGAAGTAGACGGCGAGCTTCGACTGCGGCCGGCGGGCGCGGGTCAGCGCGTGCTCGAGCCGGTCGAGGAAGAGGCCGCGGTTGGGCAGGCCGGTGAGCGGGTCGTGGAGCGCCTCGTGCTCGAGCTGGCGCTCGGCCTCCTTGCGCTCGGTCACGTCACGGATCGAGCCGGCGATCAGGAGCCGGTCGGCGGCCCGCAGCGGGCTCATGCTGACCTCCACCGGGAACTCCACGCCGTCCTTGCGCCGCGCCAGCAGCGCGCTGGTGGCGGCGGCCGGCCCCACGCGCCCGGCGTCGCTGTCCTTTCCCTTCGTCGCGGGCCTGGGCGCCTCCGAGAAGAGCTCGATGATCTGCCCGCCGATCACTTCCTCGCGCTCGTAGCCGAAGAGGTCGAGCATCCGGGTGTTCACGTCCACGAGGCGATGGCCGTCGTCGACCACGATCATCGCGTCGGGGGCCGCCTCGAGTAGGGCCTCGAAGCGCTCCTCGGCGAGGCGGTGCTCGGTCACGTCCTGGGCGGTACCGCGCATCTTGCGCGCGGACCCTGCTGAGTCCCGGATGATCTTGCCGTGGCTCGAGACGTTGCGGACCTCTCCGCTCGGGCGGATGATGCGGTGCTCGAAGCGGAACGGCGTGCCGTCGCCGAACGCCTCGCGCACCTTGCCCTCGACCAGCTCGCGGTCCTCTGGATGGACGCAGTCGAGGTAGCTCTGATAGCTGGTGCCGAAGGTCCCCCTGTCTACGCCGAAGATCCGGTAGAGCTCGTCGGACCAGGTGATGTCATCCGCCTCGATGTCCCACTCCCAGCTGCCCACGTGCGCGATCGCCTGCGCCTCCGCGAGCGCCACCTCGCTCTCGCCGACGCGGGCCAGTGCCTCCTCAGCGCGCTCCCACTCGGTACGCATCGCGGCCACGAGCAGGCCCGTGAGCGCCGCGAGGCCCACGAACAGCTGGGCGCTCAGCAGCCCGTCCGCCGGCACCGCGCTCACGAACGGCCCGACGCCGTTCCAGGTGAAGGCGATCGCGAGGCCGCCCACGACCAGCGAGGCGGTCACCGCGCCCACCTGGCGGAAGCGCATGGCGGCGAGGACGATCAGCGGGAACACCGGATAGGCGAGCGTCAGGTCGGCGTTGAGGACGAAGCTCGTGACGAGGACGAGGGCGGCCGCGAGCCCGCACGCCTCCGCGATCTGGCCGCCGCCCGGCAGCCCCGTCGCGCGTCGGCGGAGGAGCAGGAGCGGCGGGGCCACGAGCAGAACGCCCGTGAGGTCGCCGAGCCACCAGGTCCGCCAGAACTCGCCCAGCGCGTCGGTGGACACGACGCCGCCCGCCCAGAGGGTGCCGACCCCTATGGACGCGTTGACCGCGGTGCTGACTCCAGCGCCGAGGATCGCCAGGACGGCGACGTCCCGCATCCTGTGCAGGTCGGGATTGAGCCGGGCGCGGGTCAGGAGGTAGCAGGCGGTCATCGCCCCGAGCGCGTTGCCGGTGCAAATTCCCACCGCCTCGGCCGCGCCGGAGTCGGCCGTGAGGTTGGCGAAGAAGGCGCCAACCGCTATCGCGGGTGCGATCCGGTAGCCAAGCAGCAGGACCGCCGCCAGCGCGACGCCGCTCGGCGGCCATACCGCCGACACGACCTGGTGGCTCGCCGCGAAGGAGAGCCCGAGCTTGGCGACCGCGAAATAGCACCCGGCGACGGCGGCAAGCCGTGCCGGGTAGGGCAGCTTCGCGATGTCGAGTCGAAACCTGGGCGTTGGTCTCGTGATGAGAATCTCCGGAGGGCCGGGACGCCCGGCAAGCATCGGAAGCCTTTTGTTGGAGCTTTAGAAGCGGTTCCGATTCAGCAGAGGCTCCGTCAGGAAAAGCTCGGGTATAACTGCACGGACCCGCTGCGCACTAGGAGGACTCCATGGCTCTCGGCTACGACGGCAAGCTCTACATCCTGGCTTTCGACCACCGCGGCTCGTTCCAGAAGAAGATGTTCGGAATCGAGGGCGACCCCAGCGCCGAGGAGACCGAGAGGATCTCCGACGCCAAGCACCTGATCTTCGAGGGAATGCTCAAGGCGGCTGAAGGAGGCGCGGAGCCGGGGGTGACGGGCTGTCTCGTGGACGAGCAGTTCGGGGACCCCAAGGGCATCCCGCAGGAGGCCAAGGAGCGCGGGCTCGTGCTGTCGATGCCGGTCGAGAAGTCCGGTCAGAACGAGTTCGACTTCGACTACGGCGACGACTTCGGCGCCCACATCGAGAAGTTCGACCCCGACTTCGCCAAGGTCCTGGTGCGCTACAACCCCGACGGCGACGCCGAGATGAACCAGCGCCAGACGGAGCGGCTGAAGCGGCTCTCCGACTGGCTCCACGAGAACGACCGCAAGTTCCTCTTCGAGCTGCTCGTGCCGGCTGAGGACGCCCAGCTCGAGCAGGTCGGCGGCGACTCAGACCGCTACGACGCCGAGGTCCGGCCCGAGCTGATGCGGCGCACGATCGTCGACTTCCAGGAGGCAGGCGTCGAGCCGGACGTCTGGAAGATCGAGGGGATCGAGACCCAGGAGGACTGCCAGAAGATCGCCGACACCGCGCGCCGCGACGGCCGTGACGGGGTCATCTGCGTGGTCCTGGGCCGCGGTGCCGACGACGCCAAGGTCGAGCACTGGCTGCACCAGGGCGCGCCCGTGGACGGCTACGCCGGCTTCGCCATCGGCCGGACGATCTGGTGGGACGCCCTGAAGGGCTTCCTGGACGGAAACATCGAGCGCGAGGCCGCAGCGGAGCAGATCGCGAACAACTACATGCGCTTCGTTTCCGTCTACAGCGAGGCCGAGGCGGCAGCACCCGCTCCCGCATAAGTCCGGTAGCCTCCCCTGCCGCGATGCGGATGCGTCAATCACCGGCGCAGTTCGAAGCGGCCTTCCGTGAGGAGGCCGCCGACTCCGTCGTGCGCAGGGAGCACCTGCGCCGCCAGGCCGCTCAGCGGTCGCGGGTACGCAGGGTCGAGCGGACGCGCAAGCAGGGAACGCTGCGCTTTTCGCTACTCGTCCTCGCCATCCTGGCCACGGCCGTGATCGTCGCGGTCGTGATGTTCCAGACGCTGGCCCTGCTGGCCGGCTAGCGCCTCACGCCCCTACTTCGGACGGCTCTTGAGCCCCTGAAGGGCCCTGTCCACCTCCTCGGCATCGTCCTCCGAGCCGCCGCGATCCTGCTGGATCTCGACGTAGACCTCCTTACGGAAGACGGGCACTGACCGCGGGGCGTCTATGCCGATGCGGACCTTTTCGCCCATGATCGCGAGCACGGAGACTTCGATGTCATCCCCGATCATGATGCTTTGATTCGACTTGCGCGTGAGGACAAGCACTGAACGCCTCCCTGCCAGGAATTGAGAAGCCCACTAAAGCAGTCAGATGGGCCTGAATCAAGGAAGGTATCGCGTGCCGCCTCAATTAGGGACACCAAGCCCGTTCGGAGGTTGGATATTCTCCGGCGCCCTTGGCACGGAGATCTCTCAAACCACAGCTCAACCAGATCCGGACCTGGGTTCGCGAGGGGCGCACCGACGCCTGGATCGCGCACCAGCTCGATGTGTCGGTATCCGACATCCGGGGCTTCAAGCGCGAGCACGAGCTGGCGCCCGGCGAGGCCGACAGCGATGCCGGCGCGGGCACGGAGGCGCCCGACCTGCGGGCGGAGGACGACGCGCTCGTCGCCGCAGCGCTCGAGGCCGAGGAGGAAGAGGGCGACGACGAGGCCGAAGCGGAGCCCGAGGCCGAGGCCGATTCCGAGTCCGAGTCCGAGTCCGAGGAATCCGACGAGAAGCCCCGCCGGCGCCGCCGCGGCCGTCGCGGCGGGCGCCGTGGAGGCCGCCGCCGCAAGGACCTCGAGGGCACCTTCGACCACGGCGAGGAGGGCTACGGCCTCTGGCTCGACCCAGCGGTGGCCGACGACCCCGTCTACGCGGAGCACTGGGCCGGTCACCGGCCCGTGACCGTGACCGTCGAGGCAGAGCGCATCGTGATCACGCGCTCGGGCGACGACTCCTCGGGCGAGGACGACGAGGACGGCTAGAAATCCGGGCGGACCCGCGCCTCGCGCGCGTAGCGCGCGAACGCGGCGTCGACCACCTCCGAGGCAGGCACCCCGGGGGATCGCCGCTGGACGAGATCGGTCGCCCAGTCCGTGCCCTCCCCGTACATGGCAGCCAGCTCGGCGACGGTGAAGCTCGACCCGAGTCGCCGCCGCAGCTCCTCCAGCACGAGGTCCACGGCCCGCTCGAGCCGCCGGCGCTCGGGCTCCTCCGCGTCGCGGACGCGCTGCTCGCCGTCGCGCCACTGGAAGAGCGCGTTCTCCTGTGCGTAGGGCACAAACCCGAAGCTACCGGGTCCGGCCGCTCTCCTAACGCTTAGGCAGGTGCTCGATCACGTAGGCGCGCTCGCCGTGGCCCACGAGCCCCAGCTTCCGGGCCTCATACTCCAGCGCGCGCGGGTCCTTGAGCTCGCCGACCCGCCGCTTGAGGCTGCGGTTCTCCCGGGTCAGGTCGCGCAGCTCCTGCCTCTGCTCACCGTCCGTCCGCGATTGCTTCCACCAGTGGAGCGCCGGCGAGATGTAGAGGAGGAGGATCACGAACAGGGTTCCGAGCAGCGCATAGCGCCCGACCCGGTCCCAGCGGATGGCGCCCCTTCGTAGCGTCGCGGTGGTCACGAGCGTCCCTTCGGCGCGACCGGACCGCCTCCTTCAATGGAGGCGCTAGTCGCTAGTCGTTAGTCGCTAGGAACGGCAGAGGGTCAAGCCCTAGCGACTAACGACTAGCGACTGAAGACTCGAGCGCCCGGATAGTCGGCGTCGCCGCCCAGCTGCTCCTCAATCCGCAGCAGCTGGTTGTACTTGGCCACCCGATCCGACCGCGACGGCGCCCCGGTCTTGATCTGGCCGCAGCCGGTGGCGACGGCCAGGTCCGAGATCGTGGTGTCCTCGGTCTCGCCCGAGCGGTGGGACATCACGGCGGTGTAGCCGGCGTCGCGCGCCATCTGGATCGCTTCGAGGGTCTCGGTCAGGGTGCCGATCTGGTTGACCTTGACCAGGATCGAGTTGCCCACGCCCTGGTCGATCCCGCGCTCCAGGCGCTCCGTATTGGTCACGAAGAGGTCGTCGCCGACGAGCTGGACGCGCTCGCCGATGCGCTCGGTGAGCTGTCGCCAGCCGTCCCAGTCCTCCTCGTCCATGCCGTCCTCGAGCGAGACGACCGGGTAGCGCGAGCTGATGTCGGCCCAGTACTCGGCCATCTCGGCGGAGGAGATCTTTCGGCCCTCGTGCTCGAGGTCGTAGGCGCCACCGGCGAAGAGCTCGCTGGTCGCGGGATCGAGGGCGATCGCCACGTCTTCACCCGGCGTGTGGCCCGCGGCCTCGATGCCGGCGATCAGGACCTCGAGCGCCTGCTCGTTCGAGTCGAGGTCGGGCGCGAAGCCGCCCTCGTCGCCCACGGCCGTCGACATGCCCTGGTCGTGGAGATGCTTCTTCAGCGCGTGGAAGACCTCCGCCCCGAGACGGAGCGCCTCCGCGAAGGAGGACGCGCCCACCGGCACGACCATGAACTCCTGGAAGTCGACCTTGTTGTCGGCGTGGGCGCCGCCGTTGAGGACGTTCATCATCGGCACGGGCAGCACGTGCGCCGCCTCGCCGCCGAGGTAGCGCCACAGCGGCTGGCCCACCTCGGCCGCCGCCGCCTTGGCGCCGGCGAGCGACACCCCGAGGATCGCGTTGGCGCCGAGCCGACCCTTGTTGGGCGTGCCGTCGAGCTCGATCATCGCCCGGTCGAGAGCCTCCTGGTCGGCCGGATCCAGGCCGCTAACGGCCTCACCGATCTCGCCGTTGACGTTCGCCACCGCACGGCTCACGCCCTTGCCGCCCCAGTCGTCGCCGCCGTCGCGGAGCTCGACGGCCTCGAACTCGCCCGTGGAGGCGCCGGAGGGCACTGCCGCGCGACCCGCGGCGCCGGAGGAGAGCAGGACGTCGACCTCGACCGTGGGGTTGCCTCGGCTGTCGAGTATCTGCCGCGCGTGAACGCGCTGGATCTCGCTCATCCCTCGACGCGCTCCCTGTAGCGGTCGGCCGCCGCGCGAAGCGCGAGCTCGGGATCGACCCCGGCGCCGACCGACTCGCGCACGGCGGCGAGGAGCCGCTCACCCTGCTCCTCGAACTCGTCCCGGGCCTCGGCCTCCGCCGGCTCCCTGCCGGCGCTCTCGGCCCGCCTCAGGACCTTCTTCGCGTACAGGGTGGACGGGAGCGTGTCCGGGATCTGGCCGAAGACCTCTCCCCCGCGCTCGTCCTCGCGCTTGATCTGGTTCCAGTTGCGCAGGACCTCGCCGGCGGTGTCCGCGCGGACCTCTCCGAAGACGTGCGGGTGGCGCCGGATCAGCTTCTCGCGGCAGTGGTCGGCCACCTCCGCCAGGCTACCCGCCCCCCGCTCCTCGAGCAGGAGCGAGAGGAACTCGACCTGGAACAGCACGTCGCCCAGCTCGTCGAGGAGCCGGGCGTCGTCGCCGCCGTGGGCCGCTTCCGCCAGCTCGTACGCCTCCTCGACCGTGTGCGGCACGATCGAGCGCTCGTCCTGCTCGCGATCCCAGGGGCACTCGCGGCGCAGCCTGCGCGTTATCTCGTCGAGGCGGACGAGGGCCGCCGCGGCCTCTGCCGAGGGGCCCTCCGGCACTACGGCGCGGGCGTGCCCCCGGACGCGCCGCCCTGCGGGGTCGGCGTCGGCGTGGGCGTGGGTGTGGGCGTCGCTCCGCCACCCTGCGGCGCCTGCTGGGGCGTCTGGGGCGTCTGCGGCGTTGCGCCTCCCGGAGCGCCGCCCGAGGCGGGACCGGTGTCGGTCTTCTCCTTCGGGCCGTTCTTGCACTCGGCGATCCTGAAGCCGTCGGCGCAGACCGTCTTGTCCTTGTAGTCCTCGCGGAAGTTCTTGATGAACGAGTCGAGGGCCTTCTGCTGGCGCTGCGACTTGAGCAGATTGCGGATGGTCTCCCTGGCCTGAGTGAGCGACTGCTGCGACGCCGGCTTGACCTTGGTCACCTCGAAGACGTAGTAGCCGAACTGGGTCTTGACCGGGCCGGTGATCTTGCCCTTCTTGGCGGCGAAGACGGCCGAGTCGAGCGCCTTCTCCTGCTGGCCCTTCGACACGTCGGGCAGCTTGCCGCCCTGGCTCTTCGAGGCCTCGTCGATCGAGTACTTCTTCGCGACGACGCT